>JBPCRJ010000093.1:0-8690 GCA_050996975.1 Solirubrobacteraceae bacterium
GCACCGCCCGCGGGGAGGCCCGGGCCCGCGTCGCCGGGCAGGTGCTCGGCGCGGGTGATGACCCCGCGAGCGGGACTGGAGCCGAGCAGATCGAGCCAGGCCACTCGGTAAGGCCCCCCCGGTGCGCAGAGCGCCGCCAGCGTGTCGTCGAGCGTCTGCACGCGGTCGGTATCGACCGACAGCAACGCGCTGGTCACGGGGAGCATCGCGATCTGGGCCCACAGGATCACGCCGGTGAGGCCCATGCCGCCGATCGTCGCGTCGAGCAGTTCGTCATCACGGCCACGTTCGAGCTCGAGCACCTCACCAGCGCCGTTCAGCAGGCCGAGCGCGCGCACGTGGCTGCCGAAGGTCCCCGCGGTGCCGTGGCTCTTGCCGTGGATGTCGCTCGCGATCGCGCCGCCGACGCTTACGTGCTGGGTGCCGGGCAGCACCGGGACCATCCAGCCCGCGGGGACGAGGGCGTGCAACAGCTCACCGATCGTCGTCCCCGCTCGCGCCAGGACGGTGCCGCGGCGCTCGTCGAGCTGGAAGCCCTTCAGCCGGGTCACGTCAAGCACCAAGCCGCCGGAGAGCTGGGCGGCGTCGCCGTAGCTGCGCCCCATACCGCGAGCGATCGCCCCGCGAGCGCCCGGCGACGGCGGCGTACCGTTAGCCGCGCAGCCGGTCACGGCGGCGCGTAGCGCCCACTCGTCCTCTGGGCGCATCAGCAGGGCGGAGACTCCCGCTCCGCCACCCCAACCCTTGATCGTGCCCGCCACGGGCGCGACCGCCGCTGGGTCCGGCACCGAGACTGTCGCGGCCGGGGCGCGATCGACCGCCACTTACTCGACCGCCGCCGGGACGACCGCCACCGACTCGGCGGCCATCGACGCGACCGCGGCCGGCGTGACCGGGGCCCGATCGCCTCCCGACGCGATCGGGTCAGACCGCGACATGGACACCGAAGGCGAACACGGCGAGCCACGCGATCGCCGCCACCTGCAACGGGCGGTCGGCGAGCATCAGATCCTCGGGGGCCTCGGCGTCGCCGGCGCGCAGTAGAGCGCCGTAGCGCAGCAGGCACGCCGCGAACGGGATGATCGTCAGCGGCCGCCACGGGATCCCATCGACCTCGGGGAGCTGGAACGCCCACACGCTGTAGGCGAACAGCGCACAGGCGGCGCTGCCGGCGAGGATCAGGCGCAGTCGTGCCTCGCTGTAGAGCTCGAGCACGCGGCGCCGCCGGCGTCCGCCGGCGCTGCGTTGCAGCTCGGCGTGGCGCTTGCCGGCCGCCACGAGGATCGCGGTGAACGTGACCACGAGCACGAACCACCGCGAGAGCGTCACCGGCGCCGCGACGCCACCCGCCACGGCGCGAAGGACGAAGCCTCCCGCGATCGCCACCAGGTCGAGAATCAACACGTGCCGCCAGACCACCGTGTAGGTGAGGGTCAGCGCCAGGTACCCGGCACCAACCGCCGCCAGCAGCGGCGCCACCAACGCGCACAGCGAGAGTCCGCCCACGATCATCGCCGCTCCCAGCCCGAGCGCGGAGCGAGCGCTGAGCTCCCCTCTCGCGACGGGGCGGTGGCGCTTGCGCGGATGGCTGCGGTCCTCGCTGGCGTCGCGCACGTCGTTGATCGCGTAGGCACCGGAGGCCAGCAGGCAGAACGCGGCGCAGGCGAGGAGCACGTGGACGGGCACGTCGTCGCGACCGAGCGCGCCCGCGGCTCCCGGAGCGGCGACCACGAGAGCGTTCTTGATCCACTGGCGTGGCCGGCTCGTGACCACCGCGGCGTGCAGCCGACCCCTCGGGGCAGGGATCCGGTGCGCCTTGGCCAGGGCGAGCACCTGAGCGGTATGTACGCTCGCCCCCGCAGCGGCAAAGCTCCCGTCCGGACCCGAGACCCCGTCGGGAAGCGAAATTGCCTCGCCAGGAGGCGATGCGCGCCGAGCAGCAGCATCGCCTCCTAGGGCTGGCATGGGCCTCTTAGAGCTCGCATGAGGTTCACGGTATGTCGAGTTTCTAAAGTCAAGGCTGTGCGGTAGATGAAAGCGCTCTCAGGATCTCTTTACTCTCTGCTGGGAGAACTCCTGCAACCTCCTGCAAGCTACACAACCGATGCTGGCTCCCGATCACCCCCGCACGACGCACGCCCGCACAAGTGATGCTGGCTCCCCAATCAACACCCTCGAACCGATGCTAGCTCCCGAACAAACGACGCGGCCGCCGCTGACCGGCTCCCCGGCGCTCATTTTCGGATCGAACGGTTCCGCGGGCCCCTGCGGTTGGCGTCGGACGCGGCGGATCGCGGTGATCGCGGCGATCCTGTGCCTGCTCCCGGCGCTCGTCTCCTTTGCCCAGGCGCTCGCCGCCCCGTCGAACTCAACGCTCGGCATCAAGAGCGTGGAATGGATGCGGGACAATGGCGCGCGGGGCCTGGTGAACCAAGCCGAGTCGATCTACTACTCCCTCAGCGGCCCCTCGACCGGGGGACCGGGTCTTCATTCGCTGCCCCAGCAGCCTGGGGTCTCGTCGGGGCCCGGAACGGGGCGGGCAAGCGCCGTTCACCATGCCGTCCACCATTACCGGCCCCGCCGCGTCGTGCCCGTGTTCCATGTGCCGTTGCCGGGCGAGGGCGTGTGGCGCGCCACCTTCGCGGACGGTGGGTCGCGCCCCCCGGTGCTCGTGACGAGCTTCCGCTCTGATCCGGCGTACCCACAGGTGGTGGCGGGCGTCGCCTGGATCGACCACACCAGGACCTCGACCTACCTGTATCCCGGCCGCCTGGAGCCGGCCGTGACGCTTCCCTCACGCGGGCCGACGGAGGTCCCGCTGCGACTGCGGCCCCGGCTGGTGGCGAGCTTCAACAGCGGGTTCAAGCTGAGTGACGCCGGTGGCGGGTTCGCCGTCGGCGGCCACGCGTACGCGCCGCTGAAGCCCGGGCTGGCAACGATCCTTCGCTACCGCGACGGGAGGCTGGATGTCAGGGCGTGGACCGGGGGACCGGATGTCCCTCCCGACCTCGTCTACGCGCGCCAGAACCTGCCTCTGATCGTCGACCACGCCCGGCCCAACCCGAATCTGTCCGACGGACCCGAATGGGGGTCGACGCTCGGCAACGCGATCCGGGTCTGGCGCTCGGCGGTCGGGATCGACCGCCACCACAATCTGATCTACGCCGCGGCCAGCGACCAGACCGTAGGCTCGTTGGCGGCGATCATGATCCGTTCCGGCGCCGTACGCGCGATGGAGCTTGACATCAACACCTACTGGACCAGCTTGATCACCTACCGGCGTCCTGGCGCCTCCGGTCCGGTGAACCTGCTCTCGACGATGGACCGCTCACCGCTGCGCTACCTGACCCCGGACGACCGCGACTTCTTCGGCGTCTATCTGCGCTGAGCCGGCATGTGAGCCAGGTCATGAGCGGGTCGGGATCGGGCGCGCTGTGCACGGCGATGATCGCTGCGCTGGCGGCCCTCGGCGGCTGCGGAAGCTCGGGCGCGCACCCGATCCGCACGAGCTCAGCGATCGCGGCGCCGAGCACCGCGACGAGCGCCACCACGACTCTCGCCCCGGCAAACCCGAAGCCCAGCCGCCCACGCCGACGATTCCCGCGCGGACACCCGCCGTTCGCGGTGCGCGAGCGAGTCCTCACGTTCGTCGACCAAAGCCGGAAGGTCCGACTCCCCTCCGGGGCGCAGGAGCCGCGCACGCTCGTCACGGTGATTCGCTATCCGACCTCGATGCGCGCCGCGGGACCGCTCGGACCGCTCGGACCGTTTCCGCTGATCGTGTTCGGGCATGGATTCGCCGTCACCCCGGCGAGCTACGCTCGGCTGCTGCGGAGCCTGGCGGCGGCGGGATACGTCGTCGCCGCGCCGCTGTTCCCGCTTGGCAACGCCAATGCCCCGGGCGGCCCCGACGAGTCTGACCTGGTCAATCAGCCTCGGGACATGCGCTTTGTGATCTCGCGCATGTTACGAGCCAGTGCGGATCCCGCCGGACGAGCGAGGGCCGGCCCCGCCGGGTCGCTCAGCAGGCTGATCGACCCGCGCAGGATCGCGGTGGCGGGCCAGTCCGACGGTGGCGACACGGCGCTGGCCACGGCTTACGATCCCCGCTGGCTCGATCGGCGGGTCCGTGCGGCGGTGATCTTCTCCGGGGCCGAGATACCCGGGATCGGAGGATTTGACTTTCCCGCTTCCAGCCCACCGTTGCTCGCGATGCAGGGTTCCGCCGACACGATCAATCCTCCTGCCTTCACGCAGGCCTTCTACGACGGCGCCCGCGCGCCAAAGTTCCTGCTGACGCTGCTGGGTGCGCCGCATCTCGGGCCGTACACGGACGAGCAACCGCAGCTCGCGATCGTCGAGCGCTGCACGATCGCCTTCCTGGACCACTATCTGAAGCGGGATCGGAGCGGGCTTCAGCGGCTGCGCACCGCGGGCGGGGTCCCCGGCACGGCGGTCCTGGCGGCCGATCCGTGAGGGCAAGTGCCTGACCACGCCACCGCGTTTGCCCCCGGGCGCGTCAACCTGATCGGCGAGCACACCGACTACAACGATGGGCTCGCGCTCCCGTTCGCGATCACGCAGGGCGTGACGGTGCGCGCTGAAGCGCTGCCGGCTCGCCGGATCGAGGCGGTGGCCACCGACCTCGGGGAGCGAGACGTGTTCGAGCTCGACGGCGTGCAGGGCGCGCCGGGATGGCGCGCGTTCGTCCGCGGTGCCGCGGCCGAGCTGCAGCGCGTGGGGGTTCGGCTGCGGGGTGCCCGCCTGGTGATCAGTGCAGATCTGCCGCGTGACGCCGGGCTCTCGTCCTCGGCCGCGCTCGAGGTCGCCACGGCCCTCGCGCTGCTCGCGCTGACCGACGTAGGGGCCGCGCCCACGGGGGTGGGGGAGGCAGAGCCGACGGACTTGAGGGAGGCCGCGCTGACGGGGGTGGGGGAGGCCGCGCCCACGGAGGTGGGGGAGGCAAAGCCGACGGGCGTGGGGGAGCTTGGCCTCGCGCGGCTGGACGTGGCCAGGATCTGCGCCCGGATCGAGAGCCGGTGGGTTGGAGCGCAGACCGGCATGCTCGACCAGGTGGCCTCGCTCTACGGTCAGCGCGGCTGCGCGCTTCGGATCGACTTCCGCTCGCTCGCCGTGCGCCCTGTCCGGCTCGAGCTGGGGGCCTTCAGGCTGGTCACGATCGACTCCGGCGAGCGTCGCGCGAACACGGTCTCGGGCTACAACGAGCGCCGCGCCGAGTGCGCCCGGGCGTGCGAGTGGCTGGGCGTGGCGAGCCTGCGCGACGTCACGCTGGCGATGGCCGACCGGTTGCCGGCGCCGCTGGATCGGCGCGCGCGCCACGTGATCAGCGAAAACGAGCGTGTCGAGCACGCGGTCGCGGTGCTGGCGCGCGGCGATATTACCGGGCTCGGCGCGCTGCTCGATGCTTCCCACGCGAGCCTGCGCGACGGCTACGAGGTCTGCACCCCGGCGGTGCAGGCAGCGGTAGAGCGCCTGCGCGGCGGCGGCGCGCTCGGCGCACGGCTGATCGGCGGCGGCTACGGCGGACACGTGCTCGGACTGCTCGGGCCCGGCACGGGTGTCCCCGCCGGGGCGATCGAGGTGCGCCCGGAGTCCGGTGCACGGCTGCTCGAGCGGCGGTGATCCAGGTGCGCCCGGAGTCCGGTGCACGGCTGCTCGAGGGGCGGTGATCGGATCGAAGTCGCTCGATCCACCGCCGCGTTGGCTCCACGCTTGACCGGGGAGGATCGGCCCCACAGGCCACCAGCGCGGCAACCCAGGCAGAATGAGACGCCGATGAGCACGGACGGCCTGCGGGCGGCAGAGGAGAAGATGCGCGCGGCGGGCAAGCCCGACGAGGAGGTGCGGGCCTTTCGCAGTGCGTTTGAGCGACTGATGGCGGGCCACACGGGCATGCTTCGTAGTGCCGAGCTCGATCCCGCCGAGGCGGTGCGCTCGCTCGAGGATCTGCCCGCGGTGGACGATGCCCAGGCGCTGGCGCGGGTCGCGCTGATCAAGCTCAACGGCGGCCTTGCGACGTCAATGGGTTTGCGTCGCCCGAAGTCGCTCGTCGAGGCGCGCGACGGCCACTCCTTCCTCGACGTGATCGTCGGGCAGACGCTCGCGCTGGGCCGCCGTCACGGGATCCAGCCGTCGCTCGTGTTGATGGACAGCGACGCGACCCGCGACGAGACGCTGCAAGCGCTGGCCCGCCATCCCGAGCGCGAAACCGGCCTGCCGCCGGATTTCATGCAGGGGATGGTGCCCAAGCTCGACGCCGAGGAGCTGCTGCCGGCCAACTGGCCCAACGAGCCGGCACTCGAGTGGTGCCCCCCCGGCCATGGCGACGTGTACGGAGCTCTGCGCCGCTCGGGCATGCTCGCGGCGCTGCTTCAGCGGGGCTTTCAGTACGCGATGATCTCCAACGCGGACAATCTGGGCGCGACGCTCGAGCCGCGGATCGCGGGCTTCATCGCGCAGCAGCGGATCCCGTTTCTGATGGAGGTCGTCGCGGGTACCGAGGCCGACCGCAAGGGCGGCCACATAGCCGTACGCCGCGACAGCGGAGAGCTCGTCCTGCGCGAGATCGCCCAGACTCCGACTGAGGACGAGCAGTCCTTTCGCGACTACCGACGCTGGCGTTACTACAACACCAACAACCTCTGGATCGATCTGCGCGCTCTGGACGAGACGCTCGAGCGCCGGGACGGCCTGCTGGAGCTTCCGCTGATCGTCAACCGCAAGACGGTCGATCCGCGTGACCCCGACTCCCCGGCGGTGCTGCAGCTCGAGAGCGCGATGGGCGCGGCGATTGAGAGCTTCCCCGGCGCCGGTGTGCTGCTCGTGCCGCGCAGCCGGTTCGTGCCCGTCAAGACGACCGACGATCTGCTCGTGCTGCGCTCGGACGTGTACACGGTGACCGAGGAGATGCTGGTTCAGCCGGCTGGCCCGCACCCCCTCCCGTACGTGGAGCTCGACCAGCGCTTCTATCGGCTGCTGGACGACTTCGAGGCTCGCTTCCCGGACGGCCCGCCGTCACTGCGCGACGCGAAGCGCCTGCTCGTGCGCGGCGACGTGACCTTCGGAGCCGATGTCGTGGTCCGCGGCGCGGTTGAGCTGGATGGCGAGCCGCCGCGGCGGATCGATCCGGGAAGCGTCCTCAGCGGCTAGCCGGAAGTGCCCGCAGCTCAACGTGCCGGACGGCCCGCGCCGCCGGCACCGGCGATCTCGTCGCGCACGTCGGGCAATGATGCGGACTTGGGCGCCGGCGTCGCTCTCGAGGCGCTCGCCGCGGAGGCGATTCGCGCTGACTGGTTGCTCCCCCAGTGCACGCGAGCCGGCGCGAAGCGGAGCAGCAGCTGCCAGGTTGTGGTGTCGACGACACCGGTTCCCGCGACGCCATGGGCGCGCTGGAAGCGCCGCACGGCAGCCGTGGTGTGGGAACCGAACGCGCCGTCGATCGTGACCCTCTGACCGGCGCTTACGAGATGCTCCTGGGCCCACACGACGACGTCGCCGCGGGCGCCAGCGCCCAGCCTCGCCAGTGAGGCGTCGGCGGTGAAGCTCGCGAGCGCGCCGGCGGGCAGGGAGATCGCGCGCCATGCCGCGCGCGAGGCCTCCTGCCAGTCCCACCAGCTCACCCCCGGTCCACCGTAGGCTCGCGAGAGCCGGCGGAAGCGGACGATCTCGCTCGGCGGCGGGGCGTTGTAGAGCTGGCCCAGCGGTGAGATCGGCCGCTGGTAGAGGCGGTTGAAGACGTAGGTGTGGGCGTACACGGCGTCGACGCTCTCGCCGATCGCCGCCCAGTACATCTGCGGGACGTTGTACTGGGCGCCCCCGGGGCCCATGAACACCGAGTACGGGAAGGCGGGATGGAAGTCGACGTACGGGAAGCCCGCCAGCGCGACCGGGAAGCCAGCACCGATCAGCCTTCGCAGGTGCGTGACGTAGGCCTGCGCCTGGGCGTACTTGCCCTCGTACTCGACCTCGGCGTCGATCAGCAGGCAGTCCGCGCCATCTTTGACCGCGGCCGCTCCGACCTGCGCCTCGGCGACCGGATGCGTGCCGTAGACGTACTGCCATGCGCACACGCGCAAGCCGCCCGCGTGCAGCTCGGACACGAGCTGCGGGGTGAACTGCGACCATACGCCCGAACCGTCGCCGCTCTTGATCATCACCGTGTTGAGGCGATAGCGGTGGGCGGTGGCGATGATCGACGCGACGTTGCCGCGATTGGATTTCGGCAGCTCCCAGATCCACGTCGCCCGTCCGGCGAACGGGTTGACGCTCGCGTTGCGCGCCGGCGGGTGCGGGTGCTTCCTGGCGCCGCCCGCGCCGGCGCCGCCGGTCGAAGCGCTCGCGCCCGGGGCGATCACGGCGCTCAGCGCCGCGACGAGCAACGCGAGCAGGTAGGTGCGCGGCCGGCGAGCTCCCCACCCCCGGCAGCCGCGCGTCACGGGGCCTCCGTCATACGGCAAGTCACCGTAGCGCAAACCCCCCGCACCTCCGCAAGTTGCGGTTCCTCGCCGTGGTCAAGCTCCGCAGCGCGGCGCGATACCCTTCCCCGAGGATGATGTTCGTCACGGTGCTCGCGACGGGGCTTCTGGCGACGCTCGCTGGCGTGCTGGCGTGGGCGGGAGCGTCGAAGCTGCGTCATCCCTCGGCCGCTTCGCGTACGCTGACGGTGCCTG
>JBPCRJ010000007.1:0-31421 GCA_050996975.1 Solirubrobacteraceae bacterium
GCCCGCACCCGAGGCGCCCGCACCCGAGGCGCCCGCTGCGCCGGCCGTCCCGGTGCACGAGCCTGAGGCGTCCGCTGCGCCGGCCGTCCCGGTGCCCGAGCCTGAGGCGTCCGCTGCGCCGCCCGTCCCGGTGTCTCCCCAGGAGACGTCATGACCACGATCAGCGCTAAGGACGTGAAAGCTCTCCGAGACCGGACCGGCGCTGGGGTACTGGCGTGCCGGGAGGCGCTGCTCGAGACGAGCGGGGATTTTGAGCAGGCGGTGAAGGTTCTGGGCACGCAGGCGGCTGCCCAAGCGCTTAAGCGCGCCGGCGAGGCGACTCGTCAGGGTGTGGTCCAGAGCTACATCCACGCGGGCAACAAGATCGGTGTGCTGGTCGAGGTCGATTGCCAGACGGACTTCGTCGCGCGCAACGACAGGTTCGTCGAGTTCGGGAGGGATCTGGCGCTGCACATCGCCGCGGCGGCGCCGCTGGCAATCAGCGACGAGCAGGTTCCGCCGGAAGATCTCCAGCGCGAGCAACGGATCGCCACCGAGCAGGCGGTCGAACGTCCCGAGAACGTGCGTGAGCGGATCGTCACGGGCAAGGTCGACAAGTGGCTCAACGACGTCGTGTTGCTGCGCCAGCGGCACGTCAACGAGGACAAGCACGGTGGCAGGACGATCGAGGAGCTCCGCGCGGCGCTGTCGAGCGAGACCCGTGAGAACGTGGTGATCCGGCGTTTCGCGCGGTTCGCCGTCGGCGGCTGAGCCTGGTGTCCCCTTCTCTCACCCGCACGCAGCAGCGGTGAGCATCGACAGCGCGCCGCCGCCGGTGTACTCCCGCGTGCTGCTGAAGCTCTCGGGGGAGGCCTTGATGGGCGAGCTCGAGTACGGGACCGACCCAGCGCGCGTTCAGGCGATCGCCCGCGAGGTGGCCGCGGTGCACAGTCGCGGCGTCGAGGTGGCGATCGTCGTCGGGGGCGGGAATATCTATCGTGGACTGGCCGCCGCCGCCCGGGGAATGGACCGCGCCACCGGTGACTACATGGGGATGCTCGCCACGGTGCTGAACGCGCTCGCCCTTCAGGACGCGCTCGAGAAGGAGCAGATCGCAACGCGGGTGCAGTCCGCGATCACGATCTCCGAAGTGGCCGAGCCGTATATCCGCCGCCGCGCGATGCGCCACCTCGAGAAGGGCAGGGTGGTGATCTTCGCCGCCGGTACAGGCAACCCGTTCTTCACCACCGACACCGCCGCCGCCCTGCGGGCCGCCGAGCTGCACGCGGAGGTCGTGCTGATGGCCAAGAACGGCGTCGAGGGCGTATACACCGCCGATCCCGCCACGGTCCCCGAGGCGCTGTTCATCCCGGAGATCACGCACATGGACGCGCTCACCCGCGGGCTTGCGGTGATGGACTCCACCGCGTTTGCGCTGTGCATGGATAACAACCTGCCGATCGTCGTCTTCAACATGACCGACGGGCGCAACATCGACAAGATAGTGTCCGGCGAACGGGTCGGCACGCTGGTGAGGACTTGACTCCCCTCCCGGTTCTGATCCGGGATTCCTCGGAGGTTCACGATGAGCGCAGATGAAATGATCGACGGCCTGCTCGAGGACGCGCGTGAGCGGATGACCAAGTCCGTCGAGACGATCCGTCACGAGTTCGGCTCCGTGCGAACCGGACGCGCGAGCCCGGCGCTACTCGATCGGATCTCGGTCGACTACTACGGCGCTGTGACCGCGCTGAGGCAGCTGGCGACGATCAGTGCCCCCGAAGCCCGGCTGCTGAGCGTTCAGCCATACGACAAGACCTCGATCAAGGCGATCGAGCGGGCGATCATGGAGTCCGACGTGGGCCTGACGCCGTCCAACGACGGAAACGTGATCCGCCTGGCGATCCCCGAGCTGACCGAGGAGCGCCGTAGACAGCTGGTAAGAGTCGTAAGCCGTATCGCGGAGGAGGGCAGGGTCGCGATTCGCAATGTCCGTCGCGATGTGATGCACGACCTCCGTGAGCTCAAGGAAGCTGGCGAGACTGGATCCGACGACGAACACCGTGCCGAGGTCGAGCTGCAGAAGGTCACGGACACGCATATCAGCGAGCTCGACGAGCTGCTGGGACACAAGGAAGCCGAGATCCTGGAGGTCTAAAGTGGCCAACGGCCACCCGGGGCGCGCCCGCTACGTCGCGATCATCACCGATGGCAATGGTCGCTGGGCCGCGCGGCGGGGGCTCCCGGTGCTCGCCGGACACGAAGCGGGGGCCGACACCGTCAAGGCTCGGCTGCGCGATGCGGTGACGCTCGGAGTGAAGGAGCTGACGGTCTACTCGTTCTCGACCGAGAACTGGGGACGTTCGGAAGACGAGGTCTCCGCTCTGATGGACATGTTCGGCCGGCGGATCGAAGGTGAGACCCCAGAGTTGCACGCCGAAGGAGTTCGGATGCGCTTCATCGGACGGCGCAGCCCGCCGGTTCCGCCCGAGCTGATAGCCCGGATGCGATGGGCTGAGGAGCTCACCGGGGCGAACACCCGGATCACGCTGTTCGTTGCGTTCAACTATGGAGGCCGGGCGGAGATCCTCGATGCAGCGCGAACCTTTACCCAAGGCACCGAAGCTGACTTCCGCAGCCACCTCTACGCGCCGGACATGCACGACCCAGACCTGATCATTCGCACCAGCGGCGAGCACCGAATATCCAACTACCTGCTCTGGCAGGCGGCGTACGCCGAGCTGGTGTTTCGCGACGAGCTGTGGCCCGATTTCTCGCGCCAGGCGTTCGAGCAGAGCCTCGAGGACTTCGCCGCGCGCAGCCGGCGCTTCGGGGGCAGGTAGCAATGCCCTCCGCGCGACGTCCTCCCTCCAACCGGCGTCCGGCCGCCGATCGTGATGCGCGTTCGGCCGCCGATCGTGGTTCGCGTCCCGGCGCCGGTCGTGATGCGGGCCGGGCCGAACGAGTCGGCGGGCGTTCGGCTTCCTCTTCGCGCCGTCCCGCCCCGGCTCAGCGCCGCGCCGCTGCGCGGGAGGGCGGCTCGGACGCTCGTGAGCAGCGGGCCCGAACGCGAGGCTCGACTGGTCAGCGCACCCAGCGCCCCGAGCTGCTGTCGCGCTTTTTCGTTGCGGTTCCCGCAGCGATCGTCGCGATCGCGTTCGTGAGTCTGGGGGGCCTCGCGTTCGCGCTGTTCATGATCGCGGCCGGTCTGGTCTGCATGCACGAGCTGTACCGCATGCTGGCGCGCTGGAAGCCGCTCCCGTCGGTCGGCTTCGCAGCCCTCGTGGCGATGGTGCTGGCGGCGCGCTTCGCCGGTCAGCGAGCCGTGTTGGAGGTGGCGCTGCTCGCGCTGCCCGTGCTGATCCTGTTCGTGATCGCGCGCGCGCAGCAGCGGGGCGCCACGATCTCGATCGCCGGCACGCTGCTCGGGATCTACTGGCTGGGGCTCGCGTTCGCCCACGCCGAGCTGCTGCGCCAGCTGCCTCACGGAAGCGCCGTGATCATCGACGTGCTCGTGGGAACCTTCCTCGGCGACACCGCCGCGTATGTCGGCGGACGGCTGTTCGGCCGTCGCGCGTTAACGCCCCAGATCTCGCCGAACAAGACGGTCGAAGGACTGTTCTGCGGAATGCTGATGGCCCTATTGGCGGTGTTCTTCGCCGGGCTCTTTCAGACATGGCTCACTCAGGGCGATGCGCTGCTGCTCGGGCTCGCGGTCGCCGTGCTCGGACCGTTGGGAGACCTGTTCGAGTCGGTCGTCAAGCGCGACGCGGGGATCAAGGACGCCGGCACGATCTTCGGCGCGCACGGCGGCGCCCTCGATCGCCTCGACGGGGTCATCTTCACGACCGTCGCTGGCTATTACATCTGGGCGGCGGTGATGCACTGATGGCGCGCCGAATCGTGATCCTCGGCTCGACGGGCTCGATCGGCGTGCAGGCGCTCGATGTCGTTTCGCGGTGTAGGGAGGACCTGCGCGTGGTCGGCCTCAGCGCGGCCTACGGGTGGGAGGCGCTGCTCGCCCAGGCGAGCGAGCACAGCGTCAAGCGGATCGCCCTCGCCGATGTCGACGCCGCCGCGCGGGCGGGTGAGGCGGGGACCGACGCCGAGGTGCTCGCCGGACCGGATGGACTGGTGGAGCTGATCGTCGAGTCCGGCTGCGATCTCGTCCTGAACGCGATCGTCGGCTCCGCGGGGCTGGTTCCGACAGTCGCGACGCTCGGCGAGGGAATCGACCTCGCGCTCGCCAACAAGGAATCGCTGGTCGTCGGGGGAGAGCTCGTGACGGCCCTGTCGGAGGCGACCGGCGCCGCGATCATCCCCGTCGATTCAGAGCACTCGGCGCTGCACCAGCTGCTCGGCGCTGAGCGCCCGGGGACCGTCGACCGGCTGATCCTCACCGCTTCCGGCGGGCCGTTTCGCGGGCGCACGGCGGTGCAGCTGCAAGCTGCGACGATCAAGCAGGCGCTTGCGCATCCCACCTGGGAGATGGGGGGCAAGATCACGATCGACTCGGCGACGCTGATGAACAAGGGCCTCGAGCTGATCGAGGCCCACCATCTGTTCGGGACGCCATACGAGCGAATCGACGTGGTCGTGCATCCCCAGGCGATCGTTCACAGCCTGATCCAGCGCTGCGACGGCGCGACGCTGGCCCATCTCGGCTATCCCGACATGCGGGTTCCGATCTCCTACGCGCTGCACCACCCTGATCGCGTCGATGTCCCGGTGGCGCCACTGGATCTGGTTGCGCTGGGCGCGCTCACCTTCGAGCCGGTCGACGAGGGCACGTTCTCCTGCCTGCGGCTGGCGCGCGAGGCGGCGCGATCCGGGGGTACCGCGCCGTGCACGCTGAACGCCGCCAATGAGATCGCGGTGCACGCCTTTCTCGCCGGACGGCTGCGCTTCCTGGAGATCGCCGCGGTGATCGAGGACACGCTCGCGAGGCTGCCCGCCTCGCCGGTCCACTCGTTCGCGGCGCTCGCGGATGCCGACGGCCAGGCGCGGCGTGCCGCCTCCGAGCTAGTCGCGGCATACACGCCCGGTTGATCGCCGGCATAGCCGTGCCTGCCACACTGGGGCAGCGTGTCCTACCTGCTCGCGTTTCTCGGCATCGCCGCGCTGGTCATCCTGCACGAAGCGGGCCATTTCGTGGCCGCCAAGGCGGTCGGGATGCGGGTCGAGCGCTTCTCCCTGTTCTTCGGCCCGATGCTGGTCAAGTTCCGCCGCGGCGAGACCGAATACGGGATCGGCCCGATCCCGCTCGGGGGCTACGTGAAGATCACTGGGATGAACCCGCACGAGGAGCTGGCGCCGGAGCTCGTGCCGCGGGCGTACTACAACCAGCCGGCATGGAAGCGGATCGTGGTGATCCTCGCCGGGCCGGCGGTCAACCTGCTGATCGCGTTCGTGGTGCTGATGGGGATCTTCTGGAGTGAGGGCACGGTCGTGACGACGCACGGCCAGCCGGTGTTCCGCGTGGAGGCGCTGGTGCCGCCGGCTTCGCAACACCTGAAGAGTGGCGATCAGATCGTCGCGGTGGACGGCAGGCGGGAATTGTCGGCCGACCAGATCACGAGTCAGATCGCATCGCACCGCTGCGCCGGCCCGCAGGCCGCGGGGTGCTCGGCTAGCAAGCCGGTGAACCTGCTCGTGCGCCGGGGGGGGAAGGCGCTCACATTCACGATCTATCCCCGTTATGCACCGGCGCAGAAGCGCGCGCGTGTGGGTTTCAACTTGCAAGCGCTGATTCGCCCGATAGGTCCCGGTGAGGCCACGTCGCAGAGCGTCAGCCAGATGTGGTACGTGACGACGGCGACCGTGACCAGGATCGCGAAGCTGTTCGATTCCAAGGAACGCAAGCAGCTGCACGGGATCGTCGGCGGTTTCAAGATCACCCAGCAGAGCTTCGCCTTCAGCACCACCCAGGCGCTCGCCACGCTCGCGCTGATCTCGCTGTCGCTGGCGGTGATCAACCTGTTTCCGTTCCTGCCGCTCGACGGCGGTCACGTGTTCTGGGCGGTGGCGGAGAAGCTGCGCGGACGGCGCGTCTCCTTCGCGCTGATGGAGCGCGTCGGGGTGGTCGGCTTCGTGCTGATCGTGTTGCTGGGCGTGATCGGGTTGAGCAACGACATCTCCACGCTGAGCGGCGGGGGATTCAAGGTCCGGTAGTGCAGTTGCTCACGGTCCGACAAGAGTGAGGTAGAAGGCGAGCTGACGAGCCGTGAGGGTGGTGGGAGGGCAGTTCGCCGACGCTACCCCACGGCCCGGAACAGAATCGTCTCCGTGAACCCCATGCCGTCCACCTGGTAGAAGTAGCAACCCGGGCTTCTGACGCGCGTGAGCGTGAGCCATTCCCTCCCCGTGCCGCGCGGCGTGGCCGCGCCCTGTCCTGGCGCGTTCAGCTGGAGCTCGTCGTAGGGGACGTGGCCCTCGCCGAAGCCGACAGCCCCGCCGCCTGCGGCGTCGAGCTGGCGCCCGCGGATCAGGACCGGGCCCTGATAGCTGGAGTTGGCGGTCCAGGTCACGCGCGCGCCCTGCCACGCGCTGCCGACGAACGGCTTGACCGCGAGCGGGCCTGGGACCAGCGGCGTGAGCGGCCCGTTGACCTGGTGTGAGACGCACGATGACCCCGCCACGCTGGGGAAGAACACCGGGCGGCGAAGCGCTCCGGTGACCGCCCCCGAGCATCCGCTCGAGCACATCTCGTACGTCGAGTACCCGGTGCTCGGACGCAGCCCGTCGGGCGCTGGAGGGGTCCCGGCTGGTGTGGGTGGCGGAGCGGTGATCGCCGGGCTGGTCGAGCCCGAGCCAGGGGCGCTGGTCGACCTCGAGCCTGTCGTGCTCGTCTGACCGGCAGTGCTCGGCGTGGTCGGCCCTTCTGAGGAAGCCCTACCACCCGACGAGCCGCCGCAGCCCCCGGCGCCCAGCGCGAGCACACCGAGCAGCGCGGCGATCCGACACCGGCTCACGGGTGGGACTTCGCTCCCGCGGCGCAGATCGATTGCCATACGAGCTCGATCGGGTGGAGGATCGGGAGTGGTTGGCCGAGCTCACGCAGGTGCAGGTCAAGCTGAGCGATGCACCCTGGATTGGCCGCGGCGATCGCCTGCGCTCCGGTGTCGAGTAGGTGACGCGCCTTGCGAGCTCCGAGCTCCGCCGCCGCGACGGGCTGGACGAGGTTGTAGATCCCGGCCGAACCGCAGCAGACGTCGCGCTCGGTGCTTACCTCGAGCAGCTCGAGCTCCGGGATCGCCTCCAGGAGCGTCCTGGGCGCCTCGCGGACACCCTGGGCGTGCGCGAGGTGGCACGCGTCATGGTAGGCGACACGCAGGTCCACCGCTCCGCGCGGCGCCACCGCCGTCACCGATGCGAGCAGCTCGGTGATGTCGCGCACCCGGGCGGAGAACGCGCGCGCCTCCGGGGTGCCGAGCAGGTCTCCGTATTCCTTCATCGCCGCGCCGCAACCGGCCGCGTTGACGACGATGTGTTCGAGCGCACCCAGCTCTCCGAACGCGGCAATCGTCGCGCGGGCGCGGGCGATCGCCGCCTCCTCCTCGCCGGAGTGCAGCTCGAGCGCGCCGCAGCAGTCTGGGAGCGGTGGCGCGAGCACCTCGAAACCCTCGGCGGCGAGCGTGGCGATGCTCGCGCGGTGAGCCTGGGGGAAGAACACCCTCTGCACACACCCGAGCAGCAGGCCCACGCGTCCGCGCGCCACGCCCACCGGGGGAGTGCGCTCAGGCTGGGTGGCTCGCCGGACGTCCCGCACCGGCGTTCGCGGGGCTACCTTTGCCAGAATCGCCAGGCGCTCGGGCAGTCGCTCGGCGCCGAGCTTGCGCGCTGCGGCCAGCATCGGAACGAGCGCTCGAAGTCGCTTGGGGTGGGGTAGCGTCTCGAACAGCAGCAGGCGCAGCGCGCGCTCGCGGCTCGTACGCTCGTGGTGACGCTCGACCTGAGGCCGCACGCGCTCGATCAGGCGGTCATAGCGGACACCGGACGGGCAGGAGCTGACGCACGCCATGCACCCCAGGCAGCGGTCGAAGTGCGTGACCATCTCCTGCGAGAGCTCCTCGCCGTCGGCTCGAAGCGCTTCGTCGATCAGCACGATTCGTCCGCGCGGCGAGTCCGCCTCATCGGCCCACAGCACGTAGGTCGGGCAGGAGTCCAGGCAGAACCCGCAGTGCACGCAGTCATCGACGATCGTCTGCTCGGGCGTGCGGTGGGAGTCGAACGCGGCCACCTCAGATTCCCCCTACGAACACGCCCGGATTAAAGGTACCCGTGGGATCGAACTGGGCCTTGACGCGCTTCATCAGCGCGAGTGCCGCGCCGTCGCCTGAACCCCATCGGCTCGTGGCTGCTAGCGCCGCGTCCGGGGCGTCGAGGAGCACCGACCTCGCCCCTGACGGCAGCTGCTCGCGCAGGCGTCCCACCGCCTCCGGGTCGAGCTCGACAAAGTACGACGCGACTGCGGCACGGCCGACGAGCGTGCCCCCACAGGCATCCGTCGCTCGCAGCACGTTGGCCAGGGAGCTCGGCCGCGCCGTGATCCTCACCAGCGCCTTGGCTCGCGAGCGCTGTCCCGCCCGCTGACGTGCCCACAGGGCGTCGTCGTCGGATACGACATCGACCTGCTCGAGGCCGGCCTCAGCGATCAGGAGCGCGATCCGCCGCGCCCGGCGCGCTGACTCGGCCCCGCCGGCGCGTGCCAGGATTCCCCCGCGCCCTGAACGCCACGCGACGTCGAGCGCCTCGAGCTCGAGCGGCGCGGCGCTCAGCGCGCACGCTGCGCAGGCCAGCACGTCGGGGTCGCCGCTGGTCCCGAGCGCCGTGGTGGTCGAGTCCGGCAACGGATGAAGGCGGACGCTGACGGACAGGATGACCCCCAGCGTCCCGAACGAGCCGGCGAACAGCTTGGCGAGGTCGTAGCCCGCGACATTCTTGATCACCTTACCGCCGGAGCGCGCGATCGTCCCGTTGCTGAGGGCCACGGTCATGCCGACGACGAGATCCCGCGCAGCGCCATAGCGGTGACGTAGCGGACCGGAGTCGCCGGCGGCGATCAGCCCGCCGATCGTGGCCTGCGCGGAGGCGTCCGGGCCCCCGGCCCACGGGGGATCGAGCGCCAGCATCTGGCGGTGCTCGCCGAACGCCTCCGACGCCCGCGCGAGCGGCACCCCGGCCTGCAGTACCGCCGTCAGGTCGCCGACGTTGTGCTCGATGATCTGGTTCAGGGCGCTGGTGTGGAGCTCGAGGTCCGGAGCTGGAGTGATCTCTCCCCAGCCGAGCTTCGTGCCTCCTCCCCGCACGCGCACCGTGTGGCCTTCGGCGCCCGCGTCCGCCAGGGCGCTGGCGGCCTCCTCGAACGTCGCGGGCGAGACCTCTCGTCCCACTAGCGCCAACTCCTGCGCAGAGCGAGGCGCATCGCTAGAACCGTGCCGCGACGCCGGCACGCTCCAGCGGATGCTCCCGATAGGGCCCCGGAACCTCGCCGCACAGTCGGGGCGTGGGCATCACCTTGCCGGGATTCGCGAGGCCGTAGGGATCAAACGCACAGCGGAGGCGCTGAAACGCGTCCAGATCGGACTCGGAGAACATCATCGGCATGTACGCCTTCTTGTCCACGCCGACGCCGTGTTCGCCGGTGATCGAGCCGCCGGCGTCGACGCACGCCTTGATGATCAGCCCAGCGAGCTCCTCGGCGCGCTCCGGTTCGCCCGGGGTCGCCTCGTCGTAGCAGACAAGCGGATGCAGATTGCCGTCGCCGGCGTGGAACACGTTCGCCACCTGTAGCTGGTACTCGTCGGCGAGCACATCGATCTGGCGGAGCACCTCCGATAGCCGAGTACGGGGGATGACCCCATCCTGAACGTAGTAGGCGGGGGCGATGCGCCCCATCGCCCCGAACGCCGCCTTGCGCGCCTTCCAGATCAGCTCGCGCTCGGACTCGTTCAGCGCGACGCGCAGATCTTTGGCACCCGCCCGGGTGCACAGACCTAGCACGTGCTCGAAGCGGGCTGTGCATTCCTCCCGCGGGCCATCGAGCTCGACGACCAGGGCGGCGCCGGCGTCGAGTCGGTAGCCGGCGCCCGTCGCCTGCTCGGCGGCCCGGATCGACAGGCGATCCATGATCTCGAGCGCGGCGGGAACGATCCCCGCGCTGACGACGGCGCTCACCGCCTCGCCCGCGTCGCTCGGGCGCTCGAAGAACGCCACCAACGTGCGCACGTGCTCGGGGGCGGGAAGCACGCGCAGCGTGATTCGCGTGGCCACGCCGAGTGTCCCCTCCGAGCCGATGAAAGCTCCGAGCAGGTCGTACCCGGGGGCGTCCCGGTCGAGCGTCACCACCGACCCGTCGCTCAGCACGAGCTCGAGCCCCGTGACGTAATTGGTCGTGAAGCCGTACTTGTAGCAGTGCGCCCCGCCGGAGTTCTCGGCTACGTTGCCTCCGATCGAGCAGACGATCTGGCTCGAAGGATCGGGGGGATAGAAGTGGGTCGGGGAGACCGCGCGCGACACGGCCAGGTTAGTTACTCCCGGCTCCACGACGACGCGCGCGTCGTCGAGGTTCACCGACAGGATCCGGCGCAACCGCGCCAGCACGATCAGCACTCCCGCCGCGACCGGCAGCGCGCCACCCGACAGCCCCGTGCCCGCGCCCCGCGCGACCCACGGCACGCCGTCGTCAAAGCACGCCCGGACGACGCGCTGGACCTCCTCCGCGCTACCCGGGAGGACGGCGGCAACCGGCGTCTGGCGGTAGTGCTTGAGCCCGTCAGAGCGGTATGTCGCGAGCGCGTGCGGGTGGGTCAGCACGTGCTCGACACCACAGATCTCTTCCAGCCGGGCAACCAGCTGCGGCAGGGCGGACGGCATCGACGAAGTATCGCCGATCCGCAGCACCGAGCCGCGGGCGAACATCCGCCGCCGGCCGCGGCGCCTGACGCTCAGCCCAGCGTGATCTTCACACTGCGGCTATGCACGGTCCCGCCCGTCGATGACGGCGGATAGGTGAAAGCGAGTCTGGCCGTCCCGCTCGTCGGGAACTGCACGCGCAGGTCGAAGTAGCCCTCCGACGGCTCCGGGATCGAGAGCGTCCTCAGCGTGGTGAAGGCCCCCACTGAGCGGCGCTGGAACTGGATCGCGACCGTCTGGCGAGCGTGATGGGAGTCGAGCCATGCGTAGTGCGCCGGTCGGGCGTTGCCCCATACCTCTAGGTTCCGCCCGCGCCGAGTCGCGGTCACCGGTAGATAGAGCGGCAAGCGGTACGCGTCGTAGGCGGGCTTGTGTGCGCCGTTGGCTCGCTCGAGTCCGCTCGAGTAGATGCCCAGACCGCCGCCCCGGGGGTCGCGCAGCAGGTATTGCATCGTGCTCTTGATCCGCGCGCTGCGCCAGCTGAGGTACTCGGCCCAGTTGATGTAGTAGGCGGCGGTCGCGGGTGCGATGCGAACCCCCCGATTCGGCGGGTTGGTGATGTAGCCGTACTCGGTGTTGTAGATCGGAAAGTGGGTGCCCGACCCGTACTGCCGTTGCAGGCGGTCGAGCTCGCGCTCCATCCGGCCCAGCTCGGGGAACGTCGCGTAGTCGGGGTCGCTCGAACGCTCCCGGGTCGGAGGCAGGTTCTCCGGGTACGGATGGATCGAGAAGCCGCTCGCCTGAAACAGGCCGGGATGCGCGGCGCGGAACGCCCGAGAGCCGGACACCGTGGTGGGACAGCCCCTCGCCGCGGCGGCCGCACGCCGATACTCCCGGTAGGAGGAGTCAACGCAATATAGAGTCCTGATGAACTGCAGCGGCTTGGTCTGGGCAAAGTTCCCCGGCAGGCCCTCGGGGTGGCGGCGTCCCGCCGGGCCGCTGAGACCCCGCGGCGCGAGCTCGCCGATCAGAATCGTGTCGTTGGGGTGGCCGGTTGCGTGCAGCGAGCTCCAGGCGGCGTCGACGAGATCGCGATACACGCCCGGGGCGACCGAGACGGTCGACCCGCGGATGGCTTGGGGGGCAAGGTCCTCTCCGAAATTTGGCTCGTTCCAGACCGACCAGAAGCTGACGCGAGGCAGCGGCGAGGCCGAGCCGGGAGGCGTGTAGTGGCCGCTGTATCGCGTTCCCACCGCGCGGACGAAGGAACCGAACTCACGCGCCGATGGCTTCCATTCCGGATGGGGCTTGTCCCGCGGCGCGCCGGGAGCATCGGCCCAGAATGGAGCACCGAGTCCTCCGGCCAACGTGAAGTCAACCTTGAGTCCGGATTGCTGGGCGTACTTGACGATCTCGTCATAGACGGACCAGTTCGAGCGCGGGTACGCACCCGGGTCGGCGGCATGAAATCCGGCGGGTCGACGATGAGAGCGCGGCCGAGGGGCGATCTTCGACCAGTACACGTTGATCCTGGCCATGTCCACTCCGAGCAGGCGCAAGTTTGCGAACGCCGACTGGGGATCGCTGTACACGCTGCCGTCGGCGAAGATCGCGAGCTGAGCCCCGGATGCGATCGCCGGAGCGGGGGCCACTGTGGTCAGGAGGGCCGCGAGCGAGACGCAGAGCGCGACGGCGGTGGAGAATCGGCGAGTCGATCGCATGAGGACAAGAACAAATGCAGACGCGCGGAAGTTGCGGATCCTGCCTTCCAACCGGCGTAGAGCCCGCGTTTGCCCCGCGGCCAGACTAGCGAATCCTCACCAGGACGGTTCGGCTGAAGATCGCCCTGCCCCAGCTCAGCCGGAGCGCCCCGCTGGTCGGGAAAGCTTCTCGCACGTCGAAATAGCCGTGGGGATCGGTCAACGGGAGGACCCTCAAGGTCCGGAAGGCTCCACGCGCGTGGGGCTGGAACTCGAGCTTCACCGCCTGACGCACTCCGGTGTCTAGCTTCGCGAAGCGGGCGGGACGTACGCCTCCCCAGACCTCGAGCGCCTCACCGCGCTTGGTCGTCGTGACCGGCAGGTACAGCGGCATGCGGTAGGCGTCGTAGGCGGGCTTCGGCGTTCCGTCGGCAAACTCGAGGCCGCTCTCGAAGGGAGCGCTGGTGTGCACGATCGGCGGGTCGACGAGGAGGTACTGGTCGTATGAGCGTACGCGCGGATCTCGCCAGCTGAGGTACTCCCCCCAGTTCATGTAGTACGCGGCCCGCTGCGGTGGGGGAAAGCCCGGCTCGGGGGGGTTGGTCTTGTAGCCATACTCGGTCGAGTAGACGTCAACGCGGCTGCTGGAGCCATAGGCCCGCTGGAGCGCGTCGAGCGTGCGCTCGAGTTTGGGCAGCTGTGGCAGGTCCGCATAGTCGGGCTCCTGGGGCGTGGGAACGTTCGGCGCCTCTCCCTGCGGATACGGATGATCGGCGAAGCCGCTGGCGTGGAACAGGCCGGGATTGTCGCGCGCGAACCGTGCCGATCCGCTGGCATCGCTCGGGCATCCGCGCCGCACCGCGGCCGCGGCGCGCAGTGCTCGATCCGTGTTGTCGACGCAGTACAGCGCGCGCAGGAACCGCAGCGGCACCATCCCGCCGAAGTTCCCGGGACTGTCGCCGACCGTTATCCCCCGCGGCGCGAGCTCGCCGATCAGGATCGTGTCGTGACCATGACCGGTCGCGCCCAGGGCCCTCCACGCAGCATGGACGAGGCCCCGGTACAACGCCGGTGAGACCTCGACCGTCGAATGATCGATCGCCTGCGGGGCTAGATCGGGACCGAAGTTCGGCTCGTTCCAGATCGACCAGAAGTCGACGCGGGGCAGCGGTTTCGACGCGCCCGGCGGTGTGTAGCGGCCGCTGTAGCGCGTCGCCACCGCGCGGACGAAGAGTCCGAACTCGGGCGCCAAGGGCTTCCATTGCGGCTGCGTGCGCGGATGTGGAGCGCCGGGTCGCGAGGCCCACGCCGGCGGCGGCGCGCCCACGTCAAGGTCGAGACCGATGCCGCGCGTGGTTGCGTCGCGCACGATCGCGTCGTAGCTCGCCCACCCGGGCGCCGGGTAGGCCGCCGGGTCCGCGCCATCGAAGCCGCGCGGTCGCGCGCGCGAGCCGGCGTCAGGCGCCAACCCCGCCCATGGGACGAACACGCGGATCCGGCCGACGCCCAGGCGCCGGAGGGTGTCGAGCGTCCTGGCCGGGTCCGAGCGGAGCTGCGGCCCAGCCTCGAAGATCGACTCCAGACCGGGCCCGCGCGTCGCGTGAGCGTGCCCGGCTTCGCCGGCTGTCAAAGCGCCCCGGTGCGAGCGGACGCCGGCGGAGGAGCTCAGCGCGATCGCACCGATCACGACGGCGCCCGCAAGCAGAGCCAGGGCGGCTAAGCGCGCGCCGGGCCGAACTGGTCCGGACCCCGATGGCCCGCTTCGCCGAGCCCCCGGCCCGGGGGGTGGATCGCTCCAACGAATCGACGGCCCCTCCGCGTCCGGTGTGCCCTGTGGCTCATCCGGTGGATCAGTGCGATTCAAGCGCTGCACAATAGCCGTGCGATCATCGGCCCTACAATTTCCGATGATGCTCCTCCCGGGTCGCACGGGCGCCGCCCTGGCGGCGCCGAACGCCATACCGGCGGCTGCAGAGGGGAGGATCGCGAGAAGGGTCTCGAGCGTCCCTGCGGAGATCTGGTTTCTTTTCGCGTTGACGATCGCCGCAGGTGTCGTGCGCCTGGCCACGATCTCGAGCCAGAGTTACTGGTTCGACGAGTCCCAGGCGGTGCACGAGCTGCGCCTGTCCTTCGGCGCGATGCTGAGCGCGGTCGGGACCAATGAGCCGAACCCGCCGTTCTACTTCCTGATCGGTTGGGTGTGGGCGAAGGTGCTCGGCACCGGCGAGGCGGGGCTGAGGTCGCTGTCCGCCGTTGCCGGCACCGCGGTGATCCCGATCGCCTACCTGTGTGCCCGAGAGTTGGTCTCACGCCGTGCGGGCCTGTTCGCTGCGGCGCTGGCGGCAGTCAATCCGTTCATGATCTGGTACTCGCAGGAGGCGCGGGAGTACATGCTGCTGGCGGCGCTGTGCGGGGCATCGTTCCTGTTCTTCGCCCGGGCTTGGCACCGGCCGTCGGTTCACAACATCGCCTGGTGGACGGTGTTCTCCGCGCTGGCCCTGCTCACGCAGTACTTCGCCGGCTTTCTCGTGGCCGGGGAGGCGCTCGTGCTGCTCTACGTGGCGCGCAGCCGGGCAATCACGGCGGCAGTGGGGGCGATCGCGGTGATCGAGGCGGTGCTCGTGCCTCACCTGCTCAACCATGCCTCGCACCCCCTGGGCTGGATCGACGCCTTCCCGCTGTCGATCCGGATCCAGCAGGTGCCGGTCGCCTTCGGCCTGGGCACGCTATACCAGAGCTCGCTCGTGAGCTATGGGCTGCTGGGGGCGGCGGTGTTGACGGGCGGCCTGATCGTGCTGCTGATCGTCGGTGCGAACAGTGCGCAGCTGCGCGGCGCAGGTCTCGCGGCCGCGATGGTTGGGGTCGTCGTGCTCGTGCCGGCGGCGCTCGCCGCGCTCGGACATGATTACTACGTTGCGCGGGCGCTGATCCCGGCGTGGATTCCACTGGCGGTCGTGATCGGTGCGGCCTGTGCCGTGCCGCGTCTGCGGGTCGCTGGTGGCGCCGTGACCGCATTGCTGCTCTGCGCGTTCATCTATGCGGGGATCCGAATCGACAGCAATCCGCAGTATCAACGTCCCGACTGGCGCGGGGTCGCCGCGGCGCTCGGTCATGCGTCGCGACGGCGCGCGATCGTCGCCTACGACGGAAGCTTCGCCGCCGGTCCCCTGGCGGTCTACCTGCCCGGCGTGCCGTGGTCGCAGGACAGCCGGACGACGGTCAACGTGGGCGAGGTAGACGCGGTCGGGAGCACGTCGCAGACGACGGCCAGGTCCCTCCCACCGGGGACCAGGCTGATCGCCAGCACGGCGGTCGACAGCTACCTCGTCGAGCGCTTCTCGGTCAGCCCGGCGTGGCACCTCAGTCCGGCTGCGATCGGCGCGCGAGCGCAAGCCCTGCTCGCTCCTGCCCGGTGGCGGCCGGCGGTTCTGATCCAGCGCCCATCGTCATAGGGTTCGCCGTCTCGATGCGTCGCTTCTCGATCCTGACCACGTTTGCTGCCGTGCTCAGCGCGCTGCTCTTGGGCGCGCTCGCGACGGGCCCGGCGAGCGCCGCCGGGCCGGCGCTCGCGGCGGGATCGACGAGCGCGGCGATGGCGATGGTGAGCCAGGCCGACGTCGTCTCGGACTGCAACAGCCACGGTGCTCTCACGCACCAGTACACCGTGGCGCAGCTGCGCACCGCGCTCAGCACGATGGGGGCGGACGTGAAGGAGTACACCAACTGCTACGACGTGATCAACCGCGCGCTGCTGGGACAGATCGGCGGTTCGCGGCATCCCGGCGCCGCCGCCTCCCAAACGGCCTCGGGTGGTTCGTTCCTGTCAACCCCGCTGATCGTCGTACTGGTCTTGCTGGGCCTAGCCGCGGCGACGCTCGGCGCGGTCGCCGTCCGGCGCCGCGGCGCCGGAGAGCTGGGCGGCGGCGATGAGGGCGGTGGCGGCGCCGGTGGGCCGGGCGGTAGCGATGAGGGCGGTGGCGGCGCCGGTGAGCCGGGCGGTAGCGACGGCGGCCCTGGCGGTGCCAATAGCTGAAGCGGACCGCCTACACTGGACCTATGGCGTCCAAGCGGCAGATTCACGTTGGCAGCGTGCCGGTCGGCGGTGGCGCGCCGGTGGCGGTGCAGACGATGACGAAGACCGAGACCGCCGACCTGCGGGCGACGATGGATCAGATCAGACGGGTGAGCGAGGCGGGCGCCGACATCGTTCGCGTCGCGGTCCCGCGCGATCAGGATGTCGAGGCGCTGAAGAGCATCGTGCGCGACTCGCCGATTCCGGTGATCGCCGACATCCACTTCAACCACACGCTGGCGCTCAAGGCGCTCGACGCCGGTGCTCATTGCGTGCGGCTGAATCCCGGCAACATCGGCGGTCCGGACAAGGTGGCGCAGGTGGCAACCCGTGCGGCCGAGCTGGGCATCCCGCTGCGGATCGGGGTCAACTCCGGTTCGCTGCCCAAGCACCTGCACACGCTCGAGCGTGACAACCCGGTGGAGGCGCTGGTTACCGCCGCCGCCGAGTTCGTCGAGCTGATGGAGCGGTTGCGCTTCGAGGACTTCAAGGTCTCGATCAAGTCCACCAACGTCCCGAACACGATCGCCTCGAACCGGCTGCTGTCGCAGCGGATCCCGTATCCGCTGCACCTCGGGATCACCGAGGCGGGCACGAAGTGGTCGGGATCGCTGAAGTCGGCGGTCGGGCTGGGGACGCTGCTGGCGGACGGGATCGGCGACACGATCCGGATCTCGCTGTCGACCTTCCACGCCGAGGAGGAGGTCAAGGTCGCGTGGGAGATCCTCAAGGCGCTGCAGCTGCGCGAGCGCGGGCCGGTTCTGATCGCCTGCCCGACGTGCGGGCGGCTGCAGTTCGACATGGACACCGTCGTGGCGGAGATCGAGCGGCGGCTGGAGGCCTACGAGGACCCGATCGAGGTCGCGGTGCTCGGCTGCGCCGTGAACGGGATCGGCGAGGCGTCGCACGCCGACTTTGGGATCGCCGGCGCCAAGAACGAAGGGTTCATCTTCAGCCGGGGCAAGGCGCTGCGCAAGGTCCCCACCGACCAACTGGTCGACACGCTGTTCGCTGAGATCGACAAGTACGTCGCTTCGGGGCGGATCGACGTAGACCGCTCGCAAGCCGCCGAGGCGGCGCAGGGACTCGAGCGGATCGAAACCGAGAATGCGGGCGAGTTGACCCCCGAGCGGCTGGCCGCGATGGAGGCAGCCGCGGCGCAGGACAGGCCGCCGACGCTCGACGGCGACCGCCCGCCGCCCCTCGACGAGGACGTCTCCCCGGTGCTCGGCCGGCGCTTCATCCGCGCCTGAGCGGACCTGGTCGTGAAACCGGTGAGCGTTCGGGCGGTCGATCCGCGTCGAACCGCTCAAGCCTCGCCCGCCCCACCGCGCCGCGGGCCCGGCAACGCCCAAACCCGGGCGCGCCCCCAGCGGGGCGCGCCCCGGTCAAATCAACCTGAGACCGCCGCGAATCCCTCCGCCACCTTGGGCCAGTTGACGACGTTCCACCAGGCGTCGATGTAGTCCGGGCGCCGGTTCTGATATTTCAGGTAATAGGCGTGCTCCCACACGTCGACGCCGAGCAGGGGCGTCTTGCCCTCGCTGATCGGACTGTCCTGGTTGGCGGTCGAGACGACCGCGAGCCCCGAGCCGTCGTGCACGAGCCAGGACCAACCGGAGCCGAACTGGTTGACGCCCGCGTCCTTGAACTTCGCCTTGAAATCGTCGAAGGAGCCGAACGTCGCCACGATCGCGGAGGCCAGCTCGCTGCCGGGCTCACCGCCGCCGCCCGGCGTCATCCACTCCCAGAGCAGCGAGTGGTTGAAGTGGCCGCCGCCGTTGTTTCGCACCCCGGTGCGCTTCTCGGCGGGCAGGGCCTCGAGGTTCTTCAGCACCTCCTCCACCGGCTTGCCGTCCCATTCGGTGCCCTGCAGCGCGGCGTTGGCCTTGTCGACGTACGCCTGATGGTGCTTGTCGTGGTGCACGCGCATCGTCTGCTCGTCGATGTGCGGCTCGAGCGCGCTGTAGTCATAAGGGAGAGGCGGAACTGTGTAGGCCACGTGAGAGCTCCTTTTCGGGGGTATACCTATTCTCCCCGATACCCGCAGAGGCGCGGATCGAAGCTCGGGTGCCCGCACGCGGCGACCCGCTCGCGACGCTCGCAAGTAGGCTTTGCGCCTCCCGTGACGAACCGCCTGCTCCCGACATGCCGGAGACTTGCGGACGGGCGCGGCGCCGTCCTGAGACGATGACCCGGCTTTCCACCTACTTCCTCCCCACCGAGCGAGAGCCTCCCGCGGACGCGGAGGCCGTCTCGCACAAGCTGATGGTGCGCGCGGGGCTGATCCGCCAGATCGGCTCCGGGCTATGGTCGTGGCTGCCCGCGGGATGGCGCGTGCACCAGCGGATCGTGGCGATCGTGCGCGAGGAGATGGACGCGATCGGTGGCCACGAGATGCTGATGCCGGTGCTCAATCCCGCCGAGCTGTGGCGGCGCAGCGGCCGTTATCAGATCGACGAGCTGTTCAAGCTGAGCGACCGCCGCGGGGCGGAGATGGTTCTGGCGCTCTCACACGAGGAGATCGCCACCGGGCACGCCGCCGCGGCGGTTCAGTCCTATCGCGACCTGCCGCGGATCCTCTACCACTTCCAGATCAAGGAGCGTGACGAGCCGCGTCCGCGGGCCGGCGTGCTGCGAACGCGTGAGTTCATCATGAAGGACGCCTACACCTTCGACCGCGACGCGGAGGGCCTCGATGTCGGCTACCAGAAGCACGTCGCCGCCTACGACCGGATACTCGACCGCTGCGGCCTGGAGTGGTACCGGGTGCAGGCCGACGTGGGGATGATGGGCGGGACCGACGCCCACGAGTACATGGCGCCGTGCCCGGCGGGGGAGAACGACGTCGCGCTGGCGCCGGGCTATGCCGCCAACGTCGAGGTCGCCCGCGCCGACGCCAAGCCCGTCGAGCTGCCGCCTGTCCTGGATGCGCCCGCGGAGGTGCCGACGCCGGGCATCACGACGGTCGAAGCCGTCGCTCGCGAACTGGGCGTCGCGACTGGTGCGCTGTTGAAGGCCTACCCGATCGTGCTCGAGGACGGCTCGCTGGCCCTCGTGCTCCTTCGCGGTGACCATCGGGTCAACGAGATCAAGCTGAGGCTCGCCGTGCGCGGCGACTTTCGTCCCGCCCGTCCGGACGAGATCTCCGACCGCCTCGGGCCCCCGGGGTTCATCGGCCCGGTTGGCGCGCAGGTGCCAGTGCTGCTCGACGAAGCGGTGAAGCCCGGCGGCTACGTGACGGGGGCAAACCGGGCAGGCGCCCACCTGCGCGGAGTGGAGCCGGGCCGTGACTTCGCCTACGAGACGGTCGACGTCCGCACGGTCATCGTTGGCGACACCGTCGGGGGCGCGCAGATCCGGATCGAGCCGGCGATCGAGGTCGGCAACATCTTCAAACTCGGGACGCGGTACTCCGAGCCGCTCGGGGCGACCTATCTCGACGAAACGGGCAAGGCGCAGCTGATCTGGATGGGCTCGTACGGGTTCGGGCCCGCCCGCGCGGCCGCGGACGCGGTCGAGCAGTACGCCGACGAGCAGGGGATCTCCTGGCCGCGGGCGGTGGCGCCGTTCGACGTCGAGCTGGTCGTGCTCGGCAAGCCCGGCAGCGAGGAGCGCGCCCTCGCCGAGCGGCTGTACGGTGAACTGGTGGGTCTCGGGCTGGCAACGCTTTACGACGATCGTGACCTGGGGCCGGGGGAGAAATTCGCCGTCGCGGAGCTGCTCGGCTGCCCAGCGCGGGTGACGATCGGCCGGCGCACCCTCCAGGCCGGGGAGATCGAGGTCCAGGTCCGCCGGGGGAGAGGATCGAGGACCGTGCCGATACAGGGGGCGGCGCAGGCGCTCGCCGAGCTCTGGCGTGGGCTTCCCTGACCGGGGAAACCTGACCAGCGAAGCCTGAGATTCTCGCGCTGACCGTGTCGCGGCGTCCGATCACCAAGCGCCGGCTGTTCGGGATCGACCGTTCGGGGGTCCCACCAGAGGCCACCCTTTCCGATCGTCCGCTGCGCCCGTGGACGCTGCCTAACGCGATCGGGTTCGCCCGCCTGGCCGCGATCCCCGTGTTCCTGGTGGTGGCGATGTCCAGCCACCACGGGCGCGACGCGCTCGCCGTGGTGCTGTTCGCCGCGATCGCCTGCGCGGACTACCTGGATGGCTTTGTGGCGCGGCTTACCGGGCAGTACAGCCGGCTCGGCGCGATGCTCGATCCGATCGTCGACCGTCTGCTGGTGATTTCCGGGGTGGTCGTGGCGTGGCAATTCGAGCTGCTGCCCCGGTGGGCGATCGCGGTGGTAATCGCGCGGGAGGTGTTCATGCTGGGCCTCAGCCGCTACGGACTGGCGCGGGGTGTCGAGCTGAAGATCAACTGGCCGGGCAGGATCGGCGTGGCGCCGGCGATGGCCGCGCCAGCGTTCGCGATGGCCGGCGTGCACTGGCTCGCGCTCGGGATGCTGTACCTGGGGATGGCGCTCGCGTTGCTCGCGAGCGCTCTGTACGTGCGCAGCGGCCTGCGTCTGGAGCGTGCCGCGAAAGATCGATCCCAACGCTCAAGCTTACATTGACCCCCAGCAGAGCCAGGTATACACTGGCGTTCTCGCGGCTAACCAACCCCAGGATGGGAGGATCTGATCGCATGGACACGTTTCCCGACCTCGGCTCGCTGACCAACCAGGAGCTCAAGGAACTGATCAAGCAGCTCACCGAGGAGGAAATGGAGATCTCTTACAAGCGGCGGATTTTGCACGGGAAGATCGACATCCTGCGGGCCGAGCTCGTCAATCGCCTTCGCAAGAAGGACGAGAGCGGCGAGCTCGTGATCTCCGGCGCCGACGTCCAGCAGCTGACCACGATTCTCTCCGGCCGCGTTCCGGCTGCGGATTCCGAGTAGCGAGCCCGTCCTCACCGTGGCTCAGCACTGTCCAGAGTGCGGCTTCGCCAATGCCGAGGGCGCCAGCTACTGCCAGCGTTGCGGGGCGTTCCTCGTCCAGTCAGAGCCGCAGGTCGGCGACTGCACCGCTACCTACCGGGTGGGCGAGACTGGCGAGCTGGAGGCGGTCGAACTGGTGGAGGTGGTGGCTCGCGGGGCTGCGCTGGTGATCCGCGCGGGAGGCGGGAGGGTCGGCGAGAGCTTTGCCCTGGAGGGGGATCGACTGACGGTGGGTAGGCGAGCCGACAGTGAGATATTTCTCGACGACGTGACGGTTTCACGTGATCACGCAATCCTCGTTCGCCGCGGCAGCGACTACTACCTGGACGACTGCGGCTCGCTCAACGGCACTTATGTCAACCGCCGCCGGATCGAGTCACAGCGGCTCGCCGACGGCGACGAGCTCCAGATCGGCAAGTACAAGCTCGCCTATCTGAGCCGCTGATGGCCGCCTCCGACACCCGCATACCCGACACTCGCACGCCGGATCCCCGGCCAGCCGGGGCCCGGATACCCGCCCGAGCTGCTGGGCCGGCTCCCGGCCGGGATGCGACGCAGGCTCCGGGTGCTGAGATCCCGCGGCAGAAGGCCGTGACGATCGGCGCCGTGTGCAAGGCGCTGGGCCAGGAGTTCAGCGATATCTCGATCTCCAAGATCCGCTATCTCGAGGACCAGAAGCTGCTCTCACCGCGGCGCACCCAGGGTGGCTACCGGCTGTACAGCCAGGGCGACATTCAGCGGTTGCGTACGATCCTGCGCCTCCAGCGGGACGAGTTCCTGCCTTTGCGCGTGATCCGCCAGGAGCTCGCGGGCGGTCAGACCGAGCGCTCCGTCGACGCGTCCGCGGACGGTGCACCAGCCCGATCGCGCCGCCGGGCGATGGTCAGCTCGAAAGGCCCCGCCGTGCTCTATTCGTTGGAGGATGTGGTGCAGGAGACCGGAGCCGATCCCAAGCTCGTGCGCGAGCTCGTCGAATTCGGCGTGATCAAGGGCGAATCCCGGGGCGGAGTGCGCTGCTACGACGAGACCGAGCGGGAGATCATCCGGGCCGTCTCCGAGCTCGCGCGCTACGGCGTGGGGGGACGCAACCTGCGGGTCTTCCGCAGCTCGGCCGACCGCGAGGCGCAGCTGCTCCAGAGCATCCTCGCCCCCGCCCTGCGCTCGCGCAATCCTGAACGGCGCAAGGAGGCGGTGGAAGCGCTCGAGAATCTCGCGTCGGTCACCACTCACCTCAAGCACCTGCTGCTGATTCGCGATCTGCGCAAGATCGTGACCTGATGCGGGCCTCCTAGTGCGCAGATCGCGACCTGGCGTTGGCCCCGCGAGAAGACACTGACCCCAGAGTCACCGGCGAGCCGAGCGGCGCCGGATCGCCCTCCGGCCAACAAGTCAGCACCGGCGAGCTACGCGACTTCGTGCGCGATGTCCCGGATTTTCCCCGGCCTGGGATCGTGTTCAAGGACATCACGCCAATGTTGCTCGACGCCGACGCGCTCGATCGGGCGGTGTCGGGGCTGGCGCAATTCGCGGCGCCGCTGGGGGTGGACCTGGTCGTTGCCGCTGAGGCCCGCGGCTTCATTCTCGGGGCTGCGCTGGCCCGTGCGCTCGGAGCGGGATTCGTCCCCGCCCGAAAGCCCGGAAGCCTCCCATCCGAGACCGTCAGCGTGCAGTACGCGCTCGAGTACGGCGTCGATGCGCTCGAGGTTCATGCTGATGCGCTCGCGGCCGGCGCGCGGGTGCTGGTGCACGACGATCTGATCGCGACCGGAGGCACCGCGCGTGCCTTGTGCGACTTGGTCGCCCGGTTCGGCGCGGAGGTCGTTGGCTGCGCGTTCCTCGTCGAGCTGAGCTTCCTCGGCGGCCGGGCGCGGCTCGAGCCCCACCGTGTTCACGCCCTGATCGACTACACAGCGTGAGCGAGTGATCGGTGACCGTCGTGCACGCCACCGCCGTTGTCGCCGCCGCGCCCGAGCGCGTATGGGAGGTGATCGGCGATCCGGGCCACTTGCCGCGCTGGTGGCCGGGTGTGAGCCGTATCGAGGATGTGCAGGCGGACCGCTGGACGCAGGTGCTGAACACAACCAAGGGACGACCGGTGCGGGCCGATTTTCGACTGCTTGAGTCCGAGCCGCCCGGCACGCCGGGGCAGGCGCTCGGCACCGGGGGGAGGCCGCCCGGCAGGCCGCGTCAGGCGCTCGGTCGCCGGCGATGGGAGCAGGAGATCGAAGGCACCCCGTTCGAGCGCGTGCTGACCGAGTCGATCACCGAGGTCAGCGTGCAGGCGGCCGGCAGCGGCACTCGCGTCACGATCGAGCAACGCCAGAAGCTGCGCGGCTATGCGCGCGCAGGTAGCTTCATGCTCCGCCGCGCGACGGACATCAAGCTCGCCCAGGCCCTGGACGCGCTCGCGGGTGTCTGCGGCTACGACTGAACACTACGGGACGCCGGTCAGCGTCCCCTGGAGCACGGTCGCTCCGGGACCGGACGGGTTCTGCTGGGTCTCGAGCGTGACCAGCAGACGCTTGTAACGGGCCGCGTGGGGCGGCACGGCAAATCCGAGCGACAGCTTCCCCGCCGTTCCGATGCGCCCGTTCACGAAGCCGAGGAAGTGACTGTCAGAGCGCGAGTTGGAGAGCCACACTCCGTACGCGTTGTGCGCGGTGTTCGCCGGCACGCCCTGGGCGACGATCGCGATCAGGATGAGCTTGCCCCGGCGGACCACATCGGCGGCTCCTGCCGTCGGGCTGCCCGCCGTCGGCGAAAGCATCTTGAACTGCGCGAGGACGCGTGTACCGCGCGGGAGGCTCAGCGTGCTCGAGGTGCTCGATGTGGTCGAGGTGGAATTGGTGGAATTGGTGGAATTGGTGGAATTGGTGGAATTGGTGGAATTGGTGGAATTGGTGGAATTGGTGGGATTGGCCGGCGTGGTGGCCGGCGCCGATGCGCTCGAGCCGTGCTTTGAGCTCGAGCCGCTGGTGACGATCACGATCACGACCACGACGATGACGAGGAGCGCGCCGAGCGCCAGCAGGGCGCCGCCACCCCGGCGGGAGCTGGGCCGTGGCTCTGCCAGGCCCCCCCGCGGGCCCGGGTGGGGGGGCGGGACCGTCGAGGGTTGCTGAGCTCGGGCGGATGCTGGCTCCTTGACTCGGGCCGGCATCGGCTGATCGGCTGGCTCCCGCGCTTGGGGGGGCGCGGGCTCCTCGGCTCGTGCCCGGGTTGGCTCCTGTCCCTGGTCCGGCGTCGGGTCATCGGCGCCGGCGGGGGTCGGGCCCTTGGCGCCGGCGAGCGTCGGGTCCCCGGCGGTTGGTTCGGCTGGCGGCTTCCTTTGCGGGCGCTCGGCGAGGATCTCCGGCAACGGTCGGCTGGACAGCGGTGCCACTTCCCAGGCGACCACCCGCGCCCATGCGCGCTCATCGGCTGACTGGGCGAGATGATCCCGGGTGGCGTCACGGACTCGAGGCGGGAGCTGTCCGAGCAGGTAGTCGGTGATCAGGGCGCGCCGCGCGGACGCGATCGACGTCTCGGGCCCCAATGCGTCCAGCGCGACTAGCGCTCGCGCACGCACGACGGCGCGGTCGATCGAGAGCAGCTCGGCGATGTCCTCGTAGCTGCGCCCGCGCTGGAGCACGAGCTGGAGCACGGCCCGCTGATCGGCCGGCAGACTGTCGAGTGAAGGCATCGGGTGCCGTAGCCTAGAGAACCGGTCAGCGCGATGCCGCGATGTCCACGGCTATATCGTCTGGGCGCATGGGGTCTGTGCTTCCGTTCGACGAACACCACAGCGGCTTCGACGAGCTGTACGGTCTCGAGCTGACCGATGTCGAGGAACACGTGGTGCGCGGTTACGTGGTGGTGCGCGACGAGATCAAGCAGCCGGCCGGCCTGGTCCACGGCGGCGTCTACGCATCAATCGCCGAGAGTCTCGCGTCGGTCGGGACGGCGGTGGCGGTGATGCCCGGCGGCCAGGTCGCGATCGGGCTCTCGAACCATACGAGCTTCCTGCGCGCGATCAGGCACGGAACGATTCACGCTGTGGCGAGCGTCAAGCACCGCGGGCGCAGCACCTGGGTGTGGGAGGTGGAGATGAGCGATGACCAGGGGAGGCTGTGCGTGCTCACCCGGATGACGGTCGCGGTCAGGGCAGCCCCCCCCGGGGTCGAATCCCCGCGTACCCCGGATCCCTAGCCGCCAAGGCTTGCGCAGTCACGCTGCGTGCGCGCGCGGCACGAGTCGCAGCCGGTCGGGCAGGAACGGGATCACCGCCCGCCTGACGTACTCGGCGCCTCCCGCCACGACCGCTTTGCGCACCATCGTGGGGGGGATCGGCGAGAAGCCGTACTGGCGGCGGATCTCGTCCGGGAGCAGCGCAATCGTCACGAAGTTGACGGTCTCGAGCACGGGCCGGGCGGCCCAGGGCACTGGCGGCTCCAGCACGATCTTCCGCGCCCGCCGTCGCGCCCACTCGGTCACGAACAGCGCATCCCCTTCGAGCATCTGGCGGCGGTAGGCATCGAGGTCGTCGATCGTGACCGGGAGATCGCGCGCGCGTAAGCCGAACAGCCGTCCGATCAGCTTGTAGTCCTCCCAGTAGGCCGCTTCGTCCTCGCGCGAGAGCGAGCCGACGTACTTGCGATACACGACCAACGCCGAGTCAACGAGCGTGAACAGGACCCAGAGCAGCAGGGCGGGGTCGTCGGCGCGGTAGGGCGTGCCGGCGTCGTAGGGTCCCACCGCGGTGCTCAGGCGGCCGCTGACCCGACGGTGCATCGCACGGACCTGGCCGGTGAGCCGGTCGGCTTCTGCGCGTGAACCGAAACCGATCGTGCTCAGCACCTGAGCGGTGCGGGCCAGGCGCTCGTACGGCTCATCCAGCGCACTCGAATGCGCCAGCAACCCAGAGACCGCGAGCGGATGGGCCGCCTGCATCAGCAGAGCGCGGGGGCCCGAGAGCGAGACGGCGCGCTCGCGGTTGATCCGCCGCAGCATCGAGTGCTCGTCGAAATAGCCCCAGCCGCGCTGTCCCGTAGCCGCGCGATCGTCCCGCGCCGCGCGATCGTCGACCCCCGCGCGATCCCGGGCGGAGCGAACCTCGTCCGCATGCTCGATCGTGGACACGAAACCTCCTCGCTGGGCCGGGATCGTCGATCCCGAGCGACTACAATTACACCTGTACAAGGAGCCTACACATGGCGTTCAAGGGGTCTCCGAGGCGACTGGTCGCCGCCGTCAGCTGCGCCAGCTGCGATAGCGTCGCCGCCGTCAACTGCGCCAGCTGCGCCAGCTGCGCAGGAGACCGGCGCCGCTGAATGTCCCTCCCGCGAGTCCCAGCGACCGCCTGAACCAGTTGGCGCCACCCGTGACTTCCCCGCATGCCCACACCAGCAGCGCCAGCCGTGAGAGCACGGCAGCGTTTCGGGCGCCCGCGCCGCCGACGGTGCGAGCGAGAAGGGCGGCGAGGATCGCCGCGACCAGCGGGGGGTTCGGGAACTGCACGATCGGGAAGCGACGCGGCATCCACCCAGCGTACCCGGCTGGTCCGATCCCGATCGTGAGCTTCGTGACGGCGGCTGGATCAGGCCGGGCTCGCGGGTCGTCCTGGAGGGCGAGCTCGGTCAGCTTTCGCATCCGGCGCTTGGTGCTGTCCAGGAACACGTTGCGCTCGTGACGGCGAAGGACGCGGAAACCCATCCGGACCAACGGGTTCGGAATCTGGGCCGGGCGCGAGACCGCGTGGATGCGGAACTCAACCTCGCCGCTGTCGAGCCACTTCCACACCTCCCAGTCCATCTGCCCGATCTCCACGTGACCCTCGAGCGTGCGGTAGTTCCAGCCCCATATGTGCGCTCGACGGCCGTCGCGTTCGGTCGTCTGCTCGTAGACCTCCCCAACACGGACACCAACGAACAGGTGCACCACGCCGAGGGCCTGGAGCTTGAGCAGGATGTCGCGGCGCGCGAGTGGCGTGTCGGGGTCGTAGTACGCACGCACGATCGATGGATCGGCGAACTCGTAGCCGCCCATCAGCCGGCGCGCGATCTCCCAGCTTCCGTGCTGTACCGGCATCCCCGGGGCCTCGACGGGGAGTGGCTCACAGACGTCAGTGATGTTCCATCCGCTGGCGGGCGTGGCATCTGCGAGCGCTGCGAGCTCGAAGTTCAACTTCCGACGGGCGAGCTTGGCGAGCTTGCGGCGGACCCTGGGTGGTCCCGCGAGGCGCTCATCCACGATCGTGGGGGGCCTCGATGCGCAGTGTGTCGATGTCGATTCCGCCGGTCATTGCTCCGCCCGTTAGCGCAACTACGCCCTCCAGGAACGAGATCCACATATGCAGCTGAACCTCCTTGGCCATCCGCATGTGGTGGTAGAGCAGGTTCGAGAGCCAGTCGCTGCTGCGCGCCCACGACTCGATCTCGAACAGCAGCTCGTGCTCGCGCCCGGCGCCCGCGCGAAACTCGATCTGCCCCGCCTCCAGATGGCCCTTGAGCGTCGCCAATCGAAACGAACAGGGTGTGAGCTCGATCACGCGGACCGGTCCGTCCCACGGCCCGGGCATCCGCACCACGTACTCGTCTCCGACCGCCATGGTGCCAGCCTGCCCCAGAACCTTCTGAAAGCGCGCGAGCGTCGTGGGCGCGGGCTTGTTGACGTTGCTCTTGATCAGCGTCATCAGGTCCTCCGCCGAGACACGCGGGTCGCGAATACGAGTTCGGTAGCGGCGATGAAACAGCGGACCGTGACCCCGCTCGTGACCCTGCACATCCTCGCCGTTGACTCCGGGAGGAAACGAGATCGGGCCACCCGTCTGCGCCGCGGCGCGTTCCACCGTCTCGCGGCGGTGCATCGGTGTCGTGCGCCAGGTGTAGCCCCACGAGGTCAGCACGATGCCGACCGGCCAGGTCGCAGCGGTCGCCCACCGCTGGGTCCGCTTGGGGCGTCGAGGCATTGGCTCGACACTACAGGCAAGAACGGCAAGCATGACTCAACCGCCTGTGTAGGATCCCCGCTCGCTCGAGGTACCGCATCGTGACCAAGTTCCTCCACCACGCCGGGCTACGCGCCTGGCACATGCAAGCCCTCTCGATGGCGGCCATTGGGCTTTGCATCGGCCTGTGGATCCGCGCGAAGACCGTCGACCAGGACGAACGGGGCAACGCTGAACGACGCGCGTTGTTCGTCGGTCTATGGCCACCGACGATCTGGCTGATCGGCGACTCGATCGAGCGATACGAATAGCGGGCAGACCAGCGCGGGACCCGAATCACGGGGTGGGTCATCCCCTCAACCCCCGTAGCGATTGGTGATCGGTACGCGGCGGTCGCGTCCGAAGGACTTGGTCGTGATCTTGATCCCCGGCGGCGCCTGGCGGCGCTTGTACTCAGCCCGGTCGACCAGCGTGATCACCCGGTCGACGTCGGCGCGGTCGTATCCGCGCAGCACCAGCGCGTCGCGCCCCAGATCGTCCTCGATGTAGCCGTCGAGGATCGGGTCAAGCACGTCGTAGGGGGGCAGCGAGTCGTCATCGCGCTGATCCGGGCGCAGCTCGGCGCTCGGCACGCGTTCGATGATCGACGGCGGGATCGGCGGTTCGCCGGACGAGAGCGCATTGCGGTGCCGCGCGAGCTCGTACACGAGCGTCTTCGGACAGTCCTTGATGACCGCGAATCCGCCTGCGCTATCGCCGTACAGCGTGGAGTAGCCGACCGCCAGCTCGGACTTGTTGCCCGTCGTCAGCACCAGCCAGCCGAACTTGTTCGACAGCGCCATCAGCAGGTTGCCCCGGATCCGGGCTTGCAGGTTCTCCTCGGTGAGATCGGCCGGTCGGCCGTCGAACACGCTCTGGAGCATGTGTTCGTAGGCGAGCATCGCTTCGTCGATCGGCAGCTCGAGGGCCTGCACGCCGAGGTTGGCGGCCAGCTGCCGAGCATCGCGCTGGGTCGCGAGCGCAGAATAGGGCGAGGGCATCACCGCGACCGACGCTCGCTCTCCTCCGAGCGCATCGGCGGCGATCACCGCCACGAGCGCGGAGTCAATTCCTCCCGAGACCCCGATCACCACGTGCGCGAACCCGTTCTTCTCGACGTAGTCGCGCAGCCCCAGCACGAGCGCCCCGTAGACCTCCGCGCACCGGTCGAGGGGCTCGGTCAGCCCTCCACCCCCCGCGCGTGCACCCTCCGATCCCCCTGGCAGCTCGAGCCTCGCGATCACCGGGACCGCCGCCGGGTCCCCCGGAAGCTGGGGTGGAGGCCGGTTTCTCGGATCCTGCGCGCGACGTCGGGGCGGGCGGTTGGGATCGATCGTCGCGAGCAGCAGCTCCTCGGCGAACTGCGCGCCGCGGGCGAGCACCCTGCCGCGATGGTCGATCACGAGCGAGTATCCGTCGAACACGAGCTCATCCTGGCCACCGACGAGGTTGCAGAAGGCCACGGCGGTCCCGTTGTCGCGCGCCCGCTGGATCAGCATCCGCTCGCGCTCTGAGCCCTTGCCGGCGTGGTAGGGCGAGGCAGAGATGTTGACCAGCACCGTCGCCCCGGCCTGCGCCTCCTCCGATGCCGGGGGCCCGGGCTGCCAGATGTCCTCGCAGATCGTCAAGCCGACGGTCACGTCTCCCAGCGCCAGCAGCGCTCCGCCGGCACCGGTGCCGAAGTAGCGCTGCTCGTCGAATACGCCGTAGTTGGGCAGCAGCACCTTGCGATAGATCGCCTGGACCGCGCCCTGCGCCAGCACCGCGCATGAGTTGTACACGTCCTGCTCACGCTCGGGGAACCCGACCAACGCGACGATCCCCTGTGTTCGCTGCGCGATCAGCTCGAGCGCGGACCGGGCGTCAGACAGGAAGTGGTCCTTGAGCAGCAGGTCCTCGGGGGGATAGCCGGTCACCGCCAGCTCGGGGAATAGGACCAGTTGCGCGCCTGCCGCTAGCGCCTGCGCGATCCCCCGCTCGATCTTGCGCCGGTTGCCGGCGATATCGCCGACCGTCGCATTGATCTGGCCCAGAGCGAGCTGCAGCAGGGGTGGCACGCCTTCAATTATGGGCCCGCTGGCGCGGGCCGGTGGTGTGGCTCGGGCGCTCAACGATCGTGGTATGGCTCGGGCGCTCAGCGATCGGGGCTGTGGCCCGGGCGTAACGTCACCGGATGGCTCGGGTGCTCAACGACCCGGCGCACCCCGTCCGAGCCAGCTCTGCACGAACTCACGCAGGGTTCTGTCGCTCGGAGCGCTCACCTGCAGCACGTGGGTCCAGGACAGGGCGATCAGCCCCGCGGTTCTCGAGCGGCGAGCGAGGATCACGGCCTGACCCGCCGCTGCCAGGGCCGGGGTGAACGGTGGGGCGAGCGAACGAGCCAGCTCCCGCAGGCCCGGTGGGGGTCGGGAGCCGCCGTACTCGATCACGACGTCCCCGAGCTCGAGCGACTCCAGCAGCTGATCGACGCTCAGCCGGGCCCGCTCGCGGGTCACCGCCCGGGCGAAGTGGGCGCCGCTGGTGGGCGGACGCGAGTTGTAGGCCGGATGGGACTGCCCGGGCTGCAGGTGGGCATGCCCGAGGTCTTTGAACGTCAGTCCCGGACCCGTGGAGCCTCCCCCCGACACGCCGGGAGCGTCACGTCCCGCGAAGAAGCCCGACAGCGCCGCGATCGCGCCGATCGACACCGCGAGCGACACGGCCGCGATCGCCAGACGCTCGAGGAGCCGGATCAGGCGCGCCTCGTCCATTTCAAGCGAGACCGCAGGCCGAGGGGGGAACAGGCTCGACGAGCTTCACGACGCCGCCGTGGCCCCTTGCCCGGCCGGCGAGCGCGGGCGCCCGCGCCCGCTGGTCGCCGCGACGAGCTCCGCGGTCGAGGCGAGCAAATCGTGGGCCAGCGCCTCGCTGTCCGCCAGTAAGTCG
>JBPCRJ010000033.1:0-2574 GCA_050996975.1 Solirubrobacteraceae bacterium
GAAGCAGTTTGACGACCGGCCCATTGCGTCGCATCAGCTTGTCCAGGAAAAGCTGGCCTGGATGATTACCGAAATCACCAAGGCGCAACTACTGGCGATTCAGGTTGGCCGGATCAAAGAGCAAGGCAAGCTCGACCCCGCCCATATCTCAATGCTCAAGCGCAACAACGTCGCGATCGCGCTCGATTGCGCCCGTATGAGCCGCGATTTGTTAGGCGGGAACGGCATCATGGACGAGTACCCGATCATGCGGCACATGTGCAATCTCGAAACGGTGAAAACCTATGAAGGCACCGATCACATCCACACACTAGTGATTGGCGAGCGCGTCACCGGTATCGCGGCATACAAATAGTGATACAAAAAGACGTTAAGAACCACTCACAATGTAGCCGGATCTTGACAGCCGGACGTCTAATGAGTCAGAGTTTTTGAAACTCCGTTTGAACATGGCCGAGCCATTATTGCCGGATTTCGACCAGTGGTTGCCGCATGAGCTTCGCGCGGCCGAGGCTGCGGCAATTGAATTCCTAAATGACAACATCGTCGACATCGCAACCACGTTCGAGAAGCGATTGGGCTTGCTGCAGCGTGTCACCGCGCAGTTGAAGGCTGACGGGACGGCATTCGAAGAGCGGATGATGTGCCTGTCCATGATTCAGGAACTGGCGCAGGGGCTGGAAGAAAGCGCGCAGGAGTTCTTCGATATTGGGTGCCAGCCTAGCGTTGCGAATATTGTGAGGAAGGCTCACTAGAGTACGGCGGTACAGCGCTCGCTTACGGTCGCGGTTCGGTTTTCAAGAGTTTGTCGATTTTTGCGATCAATGCGGGGCCTTCGAAAACTTCGCGGTCTTTGTCGTTATAGCTAAAGTCGTCGCGGATGATCCCGTTCTGATCGACAATAAACAAATGCGGGACATCCAGGTGTGCCTGCCCGGGTTTCGCATTCAAATACGAGACCGTCATCTGTCCCATGTCGCAGACGATCGGTACTGTGATCTTATTCGTAGCGATGTACTTCGACACGGTCGCTTGATTGTCCGGTGGCAGTACCACGGAGATAATCCCAACCTTGTCGCCATAGCGCTGCTTTACGCTCTCTAGCGTGGTCGACATCAGCATGCAATGCGGGCAGCTCGTGGTCATAATGTCGATCAGCACCACCTTGCCCTTATAGTCCTGCAGATCGTAAAAGTGCTTATATTCTGGATCGGGCAAAGCGAACCCTGGAGCCCTGCGTCCAGCCTGATCGCCGGCGTAGAGGCACGCCACGGAGACAGCCCTATAAAGAAGAGTGCGCATGTTCTTAAGCTATCAATTCTCGTAAAGCACGCGCGTACGGCCCGATCGCGATCCCCTTCTCCGTAATGATCGCGGTCACGTAGCGGTTCGGCGTAATATCGAACGCCGGATTTTCAACGGCTATGCCTTCCGGTGCGATGGCTACTCCAAAGACATGCGTCACCTCCCTAGCGTCTCGCTGCTCAATCGGAATCTGATCGCCCGATTCCAGGCTGAGATCCAGCGTCGAAACCGGAGCAGCCACATAAAAAGGAACGTGATTCTCGTTCGCCAGAACGGCCAGCGAGTACGTTCCGATTTTGTTCGCCACGTCGCCATTCGCCGCGATGCGATCCGCGCCCACCACGACGCAGCCGATCCGGCCCGAATGCAGGAAATGCCCCGCCATGTTATCGGTGATCAGCGTGGCCGGAATGCCATCCTGCTGCAGTTCCCATACCGTCAACCGCGAACCCTGCAGATACGGCCGCGTCTCATCCGCAAACACATGCACGTCTTTGCCGAGTGCCACGGCCGCGCGGATCACGCCCAGCGCAGTTCCGTAGCCGGCTGTCGCCAAGGCTCCCGCATTGCAGTGAGTCAGCACCACTTTGCCATCCGGAATCAGGTTAGCGCCATGCCTGCCAATCGCTTCGTTAATCGCGATGTCTTCCAGGCGCACCTGTTGGGCCTCGTTAAGCAGCCGCTCACGGACCTGACCGATCGGCGCATCCGCCATCGATTCATAAATCCGCCGCATCCGGTCGATTGCCCAGAACAGATTCACCGCCGTCGGACGCGTGGCGGCCAAGGTCGAACAGATTTCGTTGAACTCGGCTTCCGATGACGCGCTCTGCATTCCGAGCGCCACGCCCATCGCGGCCGCAACTCCGATCGCGGGCGCTCCGCGAATGATCATCGACCGGATTGCTTCCGCGACCTGGCGATAATCCTTGCAGGTCACGTACACTTCTTCGCGCGGAAGCCTGGTCTGATCGATCATCACCACGCAGCCATCCGTCCATTGGATTGTTTCTACCATCGAGAACCCTGTTGAGCCATCAGACCGAGAAACTGCGTCAGGTTAAAGGTGGCATGCATCATGGTGGAGGCCGCCGTTGAACGTGACGCGTAGCGCACGTAACCGAATACAATGCCTGCGATCGAAATCAGCAGAGAATGCCGCCAGGACCAATCATATTCATACGCGTGCACCGCTCCGAACAGCAGGCCAGTCAGCACGATTCCCGCCGCCACGCCCACTGAGCGCATTACCAGCGGCAGCAGAAAGCC
>JBPCRJ010000029.1:0-3852 GCA_050996975.1 Solirubrobacteraceae bacterium
CGCTACCGCTGGGACTGGTTTCCGGTCGTCGACGAGGCCGGTCGCTTCGTGGGGCTGGTGCGCGAGCAGGGCGTGCGCGCGGCGCTCGCGCGCGGCGACGCCGGCCTGCGCGTCGAGCAGGTGGCCGAGACGGAGGATGCCGAGCGCTGGCGCATCGGCGAGGAGCAGAGCCTCCAGACACTGCTCGGCTCAGAGCCGCTGCAGCGCTTTGGAGCGCTCGTGGCGGTCGACGCCGAGGGGGTGCTGCGCGGCGTCGTCACGATGGACCAGGCCCGCCGGGCGCTGCAGGCCGCGCTGGCACCGAGAGCCTGACCGCACCGCCGCCCCACCGGCGGTCCGCCCCCGGACCGGGGACGATCCGCATCCCCGGCGCGTTCTGGCAGAATCGCGCCCATGCCCGCCCACGACGTCCTGATCATTGGCGCCGGCCTCGCGGGCCAGCGCGCCGCCCTGGCCGCCGCGGACGCAGGGGCGACGGTGGCGATCATCTCCAAGGTCCACCCCGTGCGCTCGCACTCGGTGGCCGCCGCCGGCGGGATCAACGCGGCGCTCGAGCCCGAGGACTCCTGGGAGTCGCACGCCTACGACACGGTCAAGGGCTCTGACTTCATCGGCGATCAGGACGCGATCGAGATCATGTGCCGCGAGGCGCCGGAGGAGATCCTGCACCTCGAGCATTTGGGCGTCACCTTCCACCGCAACGAGGAGGGTCACCTCTCCAACCGCGCGTTCGGTGGCGCGTCCTTCCCGCGCACCTATTACGTGGCTGACATCACCGGACAGGCGACCCTGCACGTGCTCTACGAGCAGCTGCTCAAGTACCACGAGACCATCGACCGCTACGAGGAGTGGTTCACGACCACCCTGCTGCAAGACGACAACGGTCGCTGTGTGGGCGCTGTGTGCCGCAACCTGCGCGACGGTCACCTCGAGGTCTTCAACTCCAAGTCGGTGATCCTGGCCTGCGGCGGCTGCGGCCAGGCCTTCCGGCCCACCACCAACGCGCTCATCTGCACCGGCGATGGGATCGCCCAGGCCTACCGGCTGGGCGCCCCGCTGATGGACATGGAGATGGTCCAGTACCACCCGACGACGCTGGTGGAAAACGGCTTTCTGATCACCGAGGGCGCGCGCGGAGAGGGCGCGCAGCTGTTCAACGCCGAGGGCGAGCGCTTCATGGAGAAATATGCGCCCAACAAGCTCGAGCTGGCCTCGCGCGACGTGGTCTCCCAGGCCGAGCAGACCGAGATCAACGAGGGCCGCGGCTTCCCCGACGGCGGCCTGGCGCTGGACATCACCAAGGTCCCGCGCAAGCGCACGCTAGAGGCGCTGCGCGAGATCGTCAACATCGGCAAGGACTTTGCCGGCGTGGACATCACGCGCGAGCCGATCCACATCCGCCCCGGCCAGCACTACATCATGGGCGGAGTCAAGACCGACGTCGACGGACTGACCTCGATTCCGGGCCTGTACGCAGCCGGCGAGGTCGCCTGCGTGTCGGTCCACGGCGGCAACCGGCTGGGCGCCAACTCGCTGCTGGACACGCTGATCTTCGGGCGCCGCTCGGGCGAGCACGCCGCCAACGTGGCCAAGGGAATGTCGATGCCCTCGACCCCCGAATCCCGGCACGACGACGCCCAGGCCGAGATCGACCGCATCATCGCCCGCGAGCCCGGCGGCCGGCGCATCTCGGAGATCAAGGACGAGCTGGGCGACACTATGAACCGCTACGTGGCCGTCTATCGCAACGCCGAGGGCCTGGCCAAGGCGCACGAGATCGTGCGCCGGCTCAAGGAGGAGGGCGAGAAGGCCAACATCGACGACCGCGGGACGGTCTTCAACCAGGACGTGATCGGAGCCATCGAGCTCGGGTACATGCTCGACGTGGCCGAGGCCATCATCGTCGGCGCCGAGGAGCGCAAGGAGTCGCGCGGCGCGCAGTCGCGCACCGACTTCCCCGAGCGCAACGACGACGAGTGGCTCAAGCACATCGACCTCTCCCTCAACGGAGGCGAGGAGCCGGAGGTGAGCTACTCGGAGATCACCTTCACCCAGTGGCAGCCGGAGGAGAGGAAGTACTAGGTGCCCTAGTACACGCTGAAGCTCCGCCGCTATGACCCCGATTCGGGGAACGCCCCCTACTGGGAGAGGTTCACCGTCGACCTCCCGCCGTAGCTCTCGGTGCTCGAGGGCATCCTCCAGGCGCGCGCCGACCAGGACGGGACGATCGGCATCCGCTGCTCGTGCCGCGCGGCGATCTGCGGCTCCTGCGGCGTGCGCATCAACGGCCGGCCCGGGCTGGCCTGCCACACGCACATCTCCGCCGCCGCCCACGGCGCCAAGACGCGCGGCTACGACGCGATCGAGGTCGAGCCCATGGGCAACATGCCCGTGATCAAGGATCTCATCGTCGACATGGACGCGGTGCACTGGAAGAAGATCCAGCGCGTGACCCCGTGGCTCATCAACCAGGAGCCGGTGCCCGAGCGCGAGTACGCCGTTCCCCACGAGAACATGGTCGACATCACGCAGTCGATGGCCTGCATCCAGTGCGGGGCATGCGTGTCGGACTGCCTCTCCATGGAGGTCGATCCCCTCTTCGTCGGCCCCGCGGCGCTCGCCAAGTCCTACCGGTTCGTGGGCGATCCGCGCGACGCCCAGCACTTCGACCGCCTCAAGGACCTCGCCGAGGACCCCCACGGGATCTACGACTGCACTCACTGCTTCAACTGCATCGAGGCGTGCCCCAAGGGCGTGGCGCCGATGAGCCCGATCATGCGCCTGCGCCGCACGGCGGGCTCCGACCACGAGATCGAGGACCGCAACAACGGGTTGCGCCACGAGCACGCCTTCGTGGAGAACATCCGCAAGAACGGGCTGCTGCACGAAGGAGACCTGCTGCCCGATTCCTACGGAGGCAAGTTCAACCCGCGCGCGGTCCCCGTCCTCACCGGCTCCCTGCCGGCGATCACCACCGCTCTCCTGCGCGGCAAGGTCACGCCCCAGAAGGTGCTGCTCCATCCCCACCGCAAGCAGTTCAAGGACCTCAAGGACTACTTCGAGGCGATCGAGAAGAAGGACGAGCGCTACGAGCTGAACCTGTACGTCACCGGCTACGAGGACGTCGAGGAGACGCCCGACGATGAGCCGGAGGACCCGTCCGCGGACGGCGGCGACACCGGCACCGGCTCGGCCTCCGGCGCGAGCCCCGATCAGACCCAGGGCGCGGGAACGGAGGGCGCATGAGAGTTGCCTACTGGCCGGGCTGCGTGAGCCGCGGCTTCACCCCCGAGCTGCACGGGTCGATGGCGGCGGTGGCGCCGCTGCTCGACATCGAGCTCGTCGAGCTCGACCGGGCGGCGTGCTGCGGCGCGGGCGTGATCGCCGAGCACAACCAGGAGCTCGCCGACACGCTGAACGCACGGACCTTCGCCCTGGCCCAGCAGACCGACGGCGAGCTGATGATGAACATCTGCTCCACCTGCCAGGGCGCGCAGAGCGAGTGCCAGGAGCGCCTCGACGCCCAGGGTGACTACCGCGATCTGATCAACGGCAACCTCGCGGACGAGGGCCTCTCCTACGAGAAGGGCCTGACCAACAAGAACCTCCTCTGGCTGCTGGTGGAGGACATCGGACTCGAGAACCTGAAGAAGAAGGTCAAGAAGCCGCTCGAGGGCCTCAAGGTCGGGCCCTTCTACGGCTGCTACATCGTGCGCCCGGCGGCGCATCTGCACATCGACCACGAGCATCCGCGCGACACCTACCTCGAGCAGTTGATCGTCGCCCTCGGCGGCACGGTGATCGACTACGCGGGCTCGCACAAGTGCTGCGGCTTCCCCATCATCACGATGA
>JBPCRJ010000056.1:0-29601 GCA_050996975.1 Solirubrobacteraceae bacterium
AACCGCGAGCCGGGGGTGTTTGGTCTGGCCGCAGAAGTCGCGGGCCGCGCCCTCGAGCAGCCGGGCCCAGCGGAGTTGGGGACGCATGGGGGTGGGGGTGCGGGCCCGCGCCAGGTCGTGATTGTTCTCGGCGATCACCCGGCGCGTGTACAGCGCCGCGGCGGTGAGCGCCAGCATCTCGCGAGATCCCGGGACGTTCGACGCGCGGGCCTGCAGCGCCGTCGGGGTGAGCACGTGGAGCTCGCGTCCACCCGCCCAGCCGGCGATGTAGCGCCGGGCCGCCGGTGCCGTCGCGAGCCGGGCCAGCGGGAGCAGGGGATTGGCGAGCGACAGGGACGCCGTGCTCTGGTGGAGCACGAGCGTCATCTCACCGGGGGTTCGACTGAAGCGCCTCGAGAGGCGTTCACGCGTGCGTTCGAGCGAGTCGAGCACGCGGCGGGCTTCGGCGGCGGACCCCGAATCGTGTCGCGCTCGGAATGACGGCGAAACCGACTCGACCCACGTCATCTGGTCATCTGGTCATCTGGTCATCTGGCGGGCCGAGCGACCCTACGACGGCCGTTCGGGGTCAGGCCAGAACCGGCTGACGATCGGACGCGATCGCCGCGATCGCCTCTGAGGCACGCTCGAACTCTTCGTCGGAGAGCACGGGTGTGCCCTCGAACGGCAGCTCGCGGGTGAGCTCGAGCCACGAACGGCACCCGCCGTACTCGTCGCGCACCTTGACGGTGACGGGGCGGGGGATCCGATAGGTGCGCAGCAGGATCACGTGCAGGGGATGGCGACGCTTCCACGCCAGGCGCTTCTCGGCGTAGTCGGTCGTCCAGACGTAGAACGGCGACAGCGCATCGACCGCGCGACGGTCGGTGATCGTGAAGTGCGCCGCCGCCTCGGCCCAAGCGCGAATCCTGACGCGGTCGGGCTGGGTGATCTCGTCAGCGCGATGCAGCGCGTGAATGGGCGGCTCGCCGTCGCTCCAGACCCCCTCTTCCAGCGCCCGCGCAAGCTCGGGCTGGTGCGACTCGCGCACCAGATCCGCGCGCTGATGATCGAAGGTCGGGTACAGGAAGAAGCGGTCGTACTCGAGCTTGAAGTGCTTGCCGGACTCGCGGATACCGCCTTTGCGGAGCGTCAAAAGCTGCTCGCCCTCGGCTAGAGCCCGCACGGTCACGGCCCATTCTTTGAAAGCAATCGGCATATATCACAAGGGGGGACGAAGGGATTTATCAATCAGTCCCGAGCGCGCAGCGCAATTCCGCAACGGCGCCAACGGGAGGAATGATTGTACGCGAAGGTTCAGAAATCGCCAAGTATCCCTGTAAATTGATGGTTTTATCGGTATATTGGCCTAACCGTCCGGGGTTGACGGAGATGGGGTACCGCAGCCGCCGCCTCCGGGGGTATCGATTCGCAGTCGCTGGCCCGGCGAGAGCGCTCCGATCGCCTTGGCCCCAAGCTCGCGTCCGTCCAACCGGTTGCGCCCCGGCGACCCCGCCTCACCGCCGTCGGCGCCGGGCGGTGAGTGGCGTCGGCGCTCGGTGATCAGCGAATAGCGCAGCGGCGCCAGCGCTTCGAGCTCGCGGATCACGCCGTCGCCGCCGCGGTGTCTACCAGCGCCCCCGGAGCCCCTTCGCAGCCCGTACTGCACCACCCGTAGCGGGAACTCGAGCTCGAGTGCCTCGATCGGCGTGTTCAGCGTGTTGCTCATCGCGACATGCACGGCGCTCGGACCGTCGGCATCGGGGCACGCGCCCTGACCTCCGCCAATCGTCTCGTAATAGACCACCTCCGAGCCCTCCGAGACCTCCGAGACCTCCGAGCCCTCCGGCCCCTCACTGCCGATCACGAGGTTGTTCATCGTCCCCTGGCCGACGGCGCGTCCGAAAGCGCGCAGGATGACGTCCGCGATCCGCGAGGACGTCTCGACGTTGCCGCCGACGACGGCGGCGGGACGGCTGGCGTTGAGCAGGCACCCTTCGGGGGCGTGGACGTCAATCGGTCTGTAGGCCCCGGCGCTGGGCGGGACGTCGGGGTCGGTGAGGACGCGAACGGCGAAATAGCAGGCCGAGCGGGTGACCGCCAGGGGGCAGTTCAGGTTGCCCGCGTGCTGGGCATCGGTGCCGGTGAAGTCGAGCGTGATCCGGTCGCCCTGGACCGTCGCGCGGAGCGCGATCGCAAGCTCGCCGTCGCTGAGCTCGAGCACGTCCTCAGCGGTTCGGGCGCCATCGTCGAGGTTCTGCAGCGATGTGCGCATGCGGCGCTCGGCGTAGTCGAGGACCGCGTCGAACCCCTCCTCGAGCGTGCGGGCGCCGACGCGCTCGTGCAGCTCGAGCAGCCGCCGCACCCCCGCACGCCCCGCCGCCAGCTGTGCGCGCAGGTCCGCCCGGCGCTGCTCGGGCTGGCGCATCTGGGCGCTCAGCTCGGTGATCGCCTGATCGTCGAGCACCTGCGGCGAGATCACGACGCCCTCGTCGGCGAGCGTCACGCTGTCGGCGGGCATCGAGCCGGGCGTCGGTCCCCCCACGTCGGCATGGTGGGCACGGTTGGCGGCGAACGCGATCAGCTCGCCGCCGGCGAACGCGGGCGTGATCACGGTGATGTCGGGGAGGTGCGTGCCTCCCGCGTAGGGGTCGTTGAGCACCCAGGCGCGGTCGGGAGCGTGATCCTCGTGCAGGACGGCAGCCACCGCCGCCGGCATCGCACCGAGGTGACCGGGGATGTGCTCGGCCTGCATGACCATCTCCCCGCGCCGGTCAAACAGGGCCGTCGAAGCGTCCGCGCGCTCCTTGATGTTGGCCGAGTGCGCGGAGCGGATCAGGACCGCGCCCATCTCCTCGCAGATCGCGTGCAGGGCGCCGGTGAGGACCTGAAGCTCGACGGGATCGATCATCGCTGCCGGGCCAGCCGGATCGTGCCGGTCTGATCGACCTCCCCTGACCAGCCGGGCGCGACCAGGAGCGTGGACTGCGCAAGCTCGACCACGGTCGGCCCATCGATCGTGGTTCCGGGTCCAGGCGCCCCCCGCAGCACCTCGAGCTCGAGCCGCTGGCCATCGATCGTGGCCTGCCGGCGCGAACGCGTGATCGCATCGAGCCCGTCGCTCGCTGCGGCCGGCGCGAGCTCGACATCCACACCGTCCACGATCGCGCTCACCCGGATCGTGACGAGCTCGAGCGTCTGGTCGCGGTCGCGGTAGCCGTAACGGTCCTCGTGCTCGACTTCGAAGGCGTCACGAAGCTCGCTGGGGTGGGGCGCCGTGCCGCCGGCAATCGCCAGCTCGAAGGCCTGGCCCCGGTAGCGCAGCTCGTAGGTCGCGCGTAGCCGCGCCTCGTCGTCTCCCAGCGCGCTCCGCGCCTGCGCACCGAGCTCGGCGACGCTGCCGGCCACCGCCTCCTGGGTGAGCGATTCGCCGCTCAGGAAGACGCTCCGCTGGACGTCGCGCCGGCGAGGCGAGACCACCAGCCCCAGTGCCGCCAGCACACCGGAGGCGCGCGGACACAGGACGGTGTCGATTCCCAGCGCGTCGGCGACCTGCACAGCGTGGAGGGGTCCGGCGCCGCCGAAGGCCAGCAGGGCGTAACGGCGGGGATCGATCCCGCGCTCGACGGTCACCACCCGGAGCGCGCGAACCATCTCGGCGGTCGCGACGCGGAGGATTCCCTGCGCGCAGTCGGAGGGCTCGAGCTCGAGCTCGGACGCAAGCTGGGCGATCGCGTCCTCCGCCGCGTCGAGATCGAGCGACACGGAGCCGGCCAGCGGTTCGCCGGTGGTGAGATGGCCGAGCACCACGTTGGCGTCGGTGACGGTCGGCTCGGTGCCGCCCCGGCCGTAGCACGCCGGACCGGGATCGGCGCCGGCTGACCTCGGCCCCACCCGCAGCGCACCGCCGTTGTCGCGCCAGGCGATCGAGCCGCCGCCGGCGCCGACGGTGTGCACGGCCAGCATCGGCAGGGCGAGTGGCCGTCCCGCCACCTCCCCGGCGCTGCGCTCCTGCACCGCCCCGTTGTCGACGACGCACACGTCGCAGGACGTCCCCCCCATGTCGAAGCACAGTGCATCCGAGACGCCGGTCACGCGGGCGACGAAGGCGGCACCGGCGGCGCCGGCGGCCGGACCGGACAGGACCGTCCAGGCGGCGTGCTTGGCGGCGGCGCGCGGGTCGATCAGCCCCCCGTTTGACTGCATGATCACCGGCGCGGGGATCCCAGCGGATTGCGCGCGCCCCACGAGACGGCGCAGGTAGCCCGCGAGCAGTGGCGAGAGCGCCGCATCGACTTCCGTGGTGGCCGCCCGCTCGTACTCCCTGAACGTTCCCACCACCTCGTGCGAGAGCGAGATGTGGACGTCGGGCAGCGCGCGCGCGAACGCTTCGCCGATCGCGCGCTCGTGCGCGGGATGACGATAGGAGTGCAGTAGGACGACGGCGACCGACTCCGGTGCGGCGGCGCCGACGCGCCGCGCGAGCTCGTCGGCGTCGTGCGCGCTCAGCGGGATGAGCGGGCCGTCGGGCGTCATCCGCTCGGGGGCGCCAAAGCGCAGGGGGTCGGGAACCAGCGGCTCCGGCCACGCCGCACAGAGGTGGTACAGGCTTGCCCGGTTCTGGCGGCGCAGCGCGATGATGTCGGTGAACCCCTCGGTCACGATCAGCGCGGTGCGAGCGATCTGCCCCTCGAGCAGCGCATTCGTCGCGACGGTCATCCCGTGTGCGAACCCCTCGATCTCCCCCGCCGCGCGCCCAGCGTTATCGAGTACCGCCGCGATGGCGCTCATCACCCCCTCCGATTGGTCCCGGGGGGTGGTCGGGGCCTTGGCGGTGACGACGCGGCCCTCGAACGCCAGCACGGCATCGGTGAAGGTCCCGCCGACGTCAACGCCCAGCAGCATCGCGAGAACGTTACTTGCGCGGCGGTTCAGGCCGCCAGCGCCGAGTGGAGCTCCTCGATCCCCTCGGTCTCCGTCTCGGCGAGGTGCTGATGCGACGGGCAGTATCCGTTGTGGGTCAGCGGCATGCGCTGGCACGGGGTGCCCCTCCGCGTGCTGGCTCGACACTGAAGCGGATTGCCGTAGGCGTCATATCCGTTCTGCGGCTGGCGGCGCAGGAACTCGTCGGCGCAACCGAGGTAGCGCTCGATCACCTGCAGCACCCGCTGCTGACAGACCATCGGGAAGTACGCGCGGATGTCGTAGAACAGGCTTCGGGCGGGTCGCGCGAAGTAGTGGCGGTCGGTCGCGAGCCGCTCGATCGCCGCCTCGCACGCGTGCAGCACCCGCTCGTGGTTGATGCGCGGATCGCGAGCGTGCGGATCCTCGACGATGTCTCGCGCAAGCTCGCGGTAGATGGCTCGGCTGAAGCGGTACACGCAGACTCCTTTGTTCGGTTACCCACCCGGGGTGCAAACTGCCCATTCCCCTCGAACCCTTGAAGTGCGCGTGAGTATCGCCCCCGCGTGTGTAGTGTGGGCCAATGTATGTGTTAACCGCGGGTTAAGTACGTTGGTCCGTTCCGTTTGGCACGGGGCTCGCCGAATCACGTCCACGTCTCGAGCACCGGATCGCCGCCCGCGCGGATCGTGACGTGCACGCCATCGAGCTCGGGGTCGCGGTCGGGGAAGTCGCGGCGCAGGTGGGCGCCGCGGGACTCGGTTCGGGCCAGCGCGGACTGGCCGATCAGGCGGACGAGCGGATCCGCATCGGAGGTCAATGTGAGCAGCGACTCTGCGTCGCGCTCGAGTCCCGCGCGCGTCCAGAGCGCCTTGCGACTCGCCGGCGAGGGGACTGCGACCGTCCGCTCGGGCGGGCGGTCGCGGGCCGCGTGGTGGTCAGGCTCCGGCTCGGCGCACGCGGCGAGGGCCGCTCGCGCTCCGAACACGAAGCACTCCGTCAGCGAGTTCGAGGCCAGTCGGTTGGCTCCGTGCAATCCGGTGCAGGAGCACTCCCCGACGGCGTAGAGCCCGGAGAGGGTCGTTCGGCCGTACAGATCGCAGGCGATGCCCCCCATCATGTAATGCGCGGCGGGCGCGACCGGAACGAGGTCGCGCTCGGGATCGATACCCGCTCCTCGCAGAGCGCTCACGACGTTCGGGAAGCGCGACGGATCGATTGCCCGCATGTCGAGGTCGACCGACGCCGAACCGGTCAGCACCATGCGCCGCTGGACGGCCCGGGCGACTTCGTCGCGGGGGGCGAGCTCGTCGACAAAGCGCCGCCCGCCGGAGTCGAGTAGCCGTGCTCCCTCGCCCCGCACGGCTTCGGTGACGAGGAAGCCGTCGGCGCCGTCTGATCCAACCAGGGCGGTGGGATGAAACTGCATCAGCTCGAGGTCGGCGAGCGTCGCACCGGCCGCCAGCGCCAGCAGCAGTCCGCCTCCGGTCGCGCTCTGCGGGTTGGTGGTGCGCGACCACATCGCGGCTGCGCCTCCCGTCGCGAGCACGACGGCAGCGCTGTCAATCATTCGCCCGTCGTCGAGGGCGATGCCCACGCAGCGCTCCCCGGCCGTGAGCACCGCGATCACGCGCCGGCGCTCGAGCACCTCGATCAGCGGATCCTGCACCACCAGGGAGGAGAGCTGATCGATCAGACGCCGCCCGGTAGCGGCGCCCCCGGCATGAACGATTCGGCGGGCCGAATGACCGCCTTCCAGACCGAGCGCGAGCTGACCGCCGCCGTCGGCGTCGAATTTCACCCCGAGGCTCGCGAGGTCATCGACAACCTGCGCGGCCTCCTCGCACAGCACCCGCGCGGCGGACTCGCGGACGGCGGCGCGCCCCGCCGTGACGGTGTCGGCAAGGTGGCGCGCCGGGCTGTCGTCGCGGGTCAGGGCAGCGGCCAGCCCTCCCTGCGCCCAGTAGCTCGAAGACTCTGACGACAGCGCCAGCGGCGTTGCCGAGACGAGGATCACCCGGATCCCGCGCCGGGCCGCGCAGATCGAGGTGTACAGCCCGGCGGCGCCCGCCCCGACGATGGCAACCTGGGTCTGAGCGTCACGGCCGGGTGTCGAACGGGCGCTCAGGACAGGTACCGTACTCGCGATGGCAGCTGCGCCTGTGTTCCTTGAGCACCCGTCCTCGCTTGAGCACCTCACCGGAGCCCACCCCGAGCAGCCCGCGCGGATCACCGCGATCGTGGATGAGCTCGAGCGCCGTGGTTGGCTCGGTTACCGGCGTGTGTGCTCAACGGCGGTGGATCGCGGCGCGCTGGAGGCCGTCCACGCTCCGGGGTACGTCGACGCGCTCGATCGCCTGTGCCGGCGGGGAGGAGGCCAGCTCGACCTCGACACGGTCGCGAGCGAGCGATCGTTCGACGCCGCGCTGCACGCCGCGGGCGGCGCTGTCGGACTTGTCGACCTGCTGCTCGACGGCTCGGCTCGATGCGGATTCAGCGCTCATCGACCTCCTGGACACCACGCCGGGGCACGCCGTGGGATGGGCTTCTGCCTGTTCAACAACATCGCGATTGCCGCCCGGTATGCCCTGGCCGCGCGGGGGCTGCAGCGCGTGATGATCCTCGACTGGGACGTGCATCACGGCAATGGAACCAACGACATCTTCCACGCCAGCGACCAGGTGCTGTTCGTCTCGATCCACCAGTCCCCGCTGTATCCGGGAACCGGGCGGGCGAGTGATGTCGGCTCGGGAGACGGGACCGGCTTCACGGTCAACCTTCCGGTGCCGCCCGGCTCAGACGACGTGGTCTACCGCTCGCTCGTTGACCACGTCGCCGTACCCCTCGCGTTGGCGTTCGCGCCGCAGCTGGTGCTGATCTCCGCCGGCTACGACGCCCACCGAGACGATCCGCTCGCCGAATGCCGCGTGAGCGAGGAGGGATACGCGACGATGGCCCGCTCGGTCCGCCGGGTCTGTGACGAGCTTCGGGCCCCCGTCGGCGGCGTGCTGGAAGGGGGCTACGCGCTCGATCCACTCGGGCGCTCGGTGGCGGCGACGCTCGAGGGGTTGGCAGTTGGGGACGAGGCTCTTGTGATGCCGGGTGCCGGCGAGGATGACGCGGTGCCGGTTGCGCGCGAGGCGATCGAGCGCCTCACCGAGTGGTGGCCGACGCTCGGGTAGGCGCGGACTGGCCCGGTCAGCCGCCGGGACGGCCAACCAGCCGAGCGTGCGCCTCTGCGTAGCCGTTGGCGACGAGGGCATGTGCGTGCGATTGGGCGGCGGCGCGGTTCGCATAGCGACCGGAGAACACGACCCAGTAGCGGGGCGCCAAGGCCGGATGCCGGCTCGAGTTGAGCACCCCGACCGAGATGCCCGCGGCGGCGATGCGACGGGCCGTGGCCTTGGCGCTCGCTTCACTGCGGCTGGACGCGAGCACCGCGGTCCATCCCGGAAGCCCGACGGGCCAGGTTGCTAGCTGGGTGCTGGACCGGCCCGGCGGAACGGTGGCCGCGGTTCCGCCGTTCGCGTTCGCGCCGTCCGCACCTGCGCCGTTCGCGCCCGCGCCGTTCGCGCCCGCGCCGGCTGCGCTTGCGCCCGGGGCCGAGACGCCAGCCGGTGGGCTGGCGCTGGTGCCGCTCGCGACGTTGATCAGCGCGATCACGACCACCGCCACGACCAGTGCGACCACGGCGCCCACCACGGCCACCGGAACCCGCCAGTCGGGCGTCCGATGGACCAGCGTCCTCGCCGCCCCGCACTCCAGGCACCACTCCTGACCGTCTGCGAGTCCCCCGCCGCACTGTGAGCAGCCAGGGTCGGTTGAAGGATGCTCATCGTTGGGCCGCGAAGGCGACGGTTTTGTCGTCACGCTCACGGCGCCGCACCCGCGATGGTCAGCCCGCCGTCATCCGAGCACGCTTGGAGCATCACAGCGATGCTCCGCAACGGGAGCAGAAACGGTCACGCGAGCCATGGACCGCGCCACAGCCCTCGCAGGCGCCGCCGACTCCGGCTTCCCTGAGCTCGCGCAACGATTCGTGCTCGCCGAGCGCGCGTTCGAGGGCCCGAAGCTCGCGGTCGATCCCCGCTGCGCCGGCGACCTTGGCCTGCACGAGGTCTGGCCTGTCGCGGCCGAAGCGGTGCAGCTCGAGGACGAAGCCACCGATGTCCCGGAGCTGAATCTCGCGCATCTGGCGCAGGTAGCGAGCCCGCCGTCGCAGCTGGCCGCGCTCACGAAAGCCCGCTTCGATGTGATCCCCGGCCTGCTCGGGAACGAGGGGTGCCGGTGGGGCTGCGAAGGCTGCGATTGGGGCTGGCGAAACTGCGATTGGGGCTGGGGAGGCTGCGATTGGGGCTGGGGAGGCGTGAATCGGGGGTGGGGTGTCTGGGGATTGGGCCTGGGGCGGGGTCTCGTCGCGCCCGGGGGCTTCGGGGACCGGGGTGTGGTCGGCGTGGACCGGGGTCTCTTCGGGATCCTGGGTATGGTCGCGGACCGAGGCTTCGTCGTCGAGTCGGGTTTCGTCGGGGATCGGGGCTTCGTGGAGGGGCGGGGCCGGGGCTCCAGCGTTGGTCGGGGTCAGCGTCTCGTCGTCGACCCGGTGATTGTCATCCTTGGTGTGGGCCTCGTCCTCCGGCTGATCGTGACCCTTGCTGTGGACTTCATCCTCCGGCTGCTCGTTGTCGCTGCGCTGGGGCGATGCTGGTGGCCAGTGCAGGGTCGTCGTTTCCGCTTGGCCGTCGCCGAGCGGCGATCGCTCGGCCTCGGCTGCGCCCGGGGACTCCGGCGGCGATTCGCCGGACATGGGGGCCGCGGCGAGCGGGGGCTGTCCGCGAGGGGCGGGCGGATCGGGGATCGCGGACGTGTCGGCGCTCGGATATCGAGCGTCGTTTTGAATAGGTGGACCCAGTCGGCTGCTCGCCGAGGCGCGGCGGCGGCGGACGATGCGTTCTAACAAGCCGCTCATAAGTGGTTGGAGCGCGCCCGAGTATAGGCAGCCTCAGCGCGCCCTCCATGCAGCCAGCACTCTGGCCGCCATCCGGTCGGAGGAGAAGGACTCGGCGCGGGCTCGGCCCAGAACTCGAGGATCGCCACCCGATAGATGGGGGGCGAGCGCTTCACGCCAAGCCGCGGGCTCGAACCGTCCGCAGTGGGTTCCGGCGACTGCGCCGAGCACCTCGGGAGCGATCCCAACCGGTGTGGCGAGGACCGGCACGTCGCACGCGAGTGCCTCGAGTACCGCCAGTCCGAACCCCTCACGCTCCGAGGGCACGAGCACGGCGTTGGCGGCATTGATCCACAGCGGCACCTCGCTCGGCTCGACGTTTCCCAGATGCAGCAGCGCGACCTCGCCAGCAACCCTCAGCGCTCGGTCGTGGCGCTTCTCCATACGTCTGGGATCGGCGGGAAACAGCAGGTAGGGCCCCGCTGGATCGAGTCCGAGCGTGGCTCGCGCGCGGCGACGGGAAAGCGGCCGGAATCTATCCATGTCGACTCCGCAGGGGAGCACCGCCACCGTCCCGCGAACCGCCCATCGGGGCACCTCGCGAGCGAGCGGCTCCGAGACCGCCGCTACGAGATCGAAGCCGCGCAGTGCCGAGACGCTGATCAACCGGGAGCGGGGGTGAGTCAGATCGGTGCCGTGCAGGGTGATCGCTCGCACGTGGCCGTGCGCCGCCAGCGCCGGCCACGCGGTCAGGCCGAAGTGGGCGTGAACGACATCGTAATCGTTGTTCCGGTGCCTGCGGGCGAGCTGCGCGGCGGCGCGAAGATAGGCGCTCGGGCTCCCGCCGGGAAACGAGAACACCTCGACGTCAAGGCCTGGAGTCCGTCGCAGCGCCCGCACCTGGTCGCGCACGAAGCTGCCGAGCGCGGGTTGTTCCGGAGTCGGATACATGTTGGTGACGATCAGCGCGCGCACCGCGGAGCCAGCCTATCTGGGCGCTGGCGCCTGGTGAGTCGGCTGGATGGTGTGCGTGAGGCGGGGCCTACGGTCCAGCGCGGGAAAATGTGCGGATCGTTCCCTCATTGCCTCCCGCTCTGGCACCATGCTTCAGATGTCTGCCCTCCGCGAGCAACCCGTGGCCGTGTTCGACTCTGGAGTCGGCGGTTTGACCGTGCTGCACGAGCTGCTCGTCTCGCTGCCGACGGAGGATTATCTGTATCTCGGGGACACCGCGCGATTCCCCTACGGCGACCGTGGCCAGGAAGAGCTCCAGCGGTTTGCGATCCAGATCGCCGATCGCCTGCTCGACGCCGGGGCGAAGCTGCTGGTGGTGGCTTGCAACGCGTCGTCGTCCGCAGCGCTCGAGGCACTCGATGCGCACCTTGCTCGTAGCGGCCGCTCGATCGACGTGATCGGTGTGGTCGCCTCCGCCACGCAGCTCGCTGTCGCCGGCAGCCGGTCAGGGCGGATCGGACTGCTGGCAACGCCGGCCACCGTTGCGACGGGGGCATATGCCCGCGCGGTGGCGGCGGCCGATCCGCATGTCCAACTCGTGAGCGTTGCCTGTCCCGACCTCGCCCCCATCATTCAGGGTGGGTTCCCGTTCGACGTGCACGTGGTGGACACGGTCCGCGAGTACTGCGCGCCACTGCGCGCGGCCGAGGTGGACACCGTGGTGCTCGGCTGTACCCACTATCCACTGGTGGCGCCGATGCTGCAGCGGGTGCTGGGTCGCGGCGTCACGCTGGTCAGCTCGGGTGCTGGGGTGGCCCGAAGCGCCGAACGCGCACTGGCCTCGCGAGGGCTTCTGAACCCGCGCTCAGGCGAGGGCGACTACCGCTTTCTGTGCACCGGCGATGTCGAGTCGTTCTGCGGGCTCGCGACGCGGTTCCTGCAGATGCCGCTGGGTGAAGTGATTCACGTCGAGCTCGCGATGGAAGCGACCGCGTGAGCCTTCCGGCACCGGTCCGCAGCTACGGCCGAGCACCCGGCGAGCTGAGGCCGACGACGATCGAACCTGGGTTCGTGCGGACCGCCACCGGTTCAGCGCTGATCTCGATGGGAGAGACCCGCGTGATCTGCACTGCCGCGGCGCAAAAGGGTGTTCCGCGGTGGCTGAGCGGGTCGGGACGGGGATGGGTGACGGCCGAGTACGGGATGCTTCCGGCCTCGACCGCAGAGCGCAAACAACGCGACGTGAGCCGGGGTCGCCAGGACGGGCGCACGGTCGAGATCCAGCGGTTGATTGGTCGCTCGCTGCGCGGGGTCGTGGACTTCACGGCGCTGGGGGAGCGGACGATTTACTTGGACTGCGACGTGCTCCAGGCCGACGGCGGGACGCGCTGCGCCTCGATCACCGGGGCGCTCGTGGCGCTGGCGCTCGCATGCGAGCGACTGATCGAGGACGGCGCGCTCGAGCGCTCGCCGCTGACCGGAACCGTCGCCGCCGTGTCGTGCGGAATCGTCGGCGGCGCGGCCCTACTCGACCTCGACTACCCCGAGGACTCGGCTGCCGAAGTCGACGCGAACGTCGTCATGAGCGACGGCGGTGGCCTCGTGGAGGTGCAAGCCACGGCCGAGCGCACGCCGCTGTCTCGCGCGCACCTCGACGATCTGCTGGCGCTCGCCGCCCACGGAATCGACGCGTTGCGCGCGCTCCAGGAAGAGGCGGTTGCGGGCGCCGCCCGGTAGCAGCGATGGCCTCCGGACCGTTGGTGCTTTCCACGCGCAACGCTCACAAGGTCAGGGAGATCAACCGTCTACTGGCGGGTGCCGGGATCGAGGTCGTGCCGCTGCCGGCTCGAATCGACCTACCGCCCGAGGACGGAGAGTCGTTCGCCGAGAACGCGCTCGACAAAGCGCGGGCGGCCGCCGCAGCGACGGGTCTCACGGCGATCGCCGATGACTCGGGGATCGAGGCCCTGGCGATTGGTGGTGCGCCGGGCGTTCGATCCGCCAGGTACGCGGGCCCCGGCGCGAGCGATGAGCAGAATCTCGAGAAGCTGATCCGCGAGGCACCGGCGGGCAGCGAGCTGCGGTACGTGTGCGCGCTGGCCTATGTAGAACCTGGGGATCGTGCGGAAGATGGAGGATCGGCGGGATTGGTGAGGGCGACCGAGCACGTGTTCTTCGGCGAGTGTCGCGGGCGCCTGGCGCCTCGGCGCGCGGGAACCGGTGGATTCGGGTATGACCCCATGTTCCTCGTCGACGGCGACAAGTCCGATCGAACGATGGCGGAGCTCAGCGATGCGGAGAAGGATGCGATCAGCCACCGGGGACATGCCGTCAGGGCGCTGATGAGATGGCTTGGGTCGCGGCGGTGAGATGTCGGCGCCGGTGAGCACCCCCGGCCTCCGGGAGGCGCCGTCGATCAAGCAACGTACCGCGGCGCTGTCGGTGTTCTCGAACTCCTCGCTGATCGTGCTGAAGGTGATCGCGGGATCGGTCACCGGTTCGGTCGCGATTCTCACCGAAGCGGTGCACTCCAGCGTCGACCTGGTCGCCTCGATCGTTGCCTTCATCTCGGTTCGCAAGGCCGGGGAGCCGGCGGACGAGGGCCACCGGTACGGGCACGAGAAGTTCGAGAATCTCGCCGCGGCGATCGAAGGGATCTTGATCCTGGTCGGCTCCGCGGTGATCGCGTTCGAGGCGATCCGGCGCCTGCTGGGCCACGGGCACGTGCATACCGTCGGCTTCGGCGTCGCGGTGGTGGCGTTCTCGGTGCTGGTCAACCTCGTGGTCTCGTCGGTGATCGCGCGCAACGCGGCGGCGACCGAATCGGCGGCGCTCGACGGTGACGCCGTGCATCTACGCTCCGATGCGCTCACGTCGGCTGCGGTGCTCGGCGGCTTGCTGCTCGTGAAGCTGACCGGCGCCCAATGGGTCGATGCGGCCGTCGCGCTTGCGGTTGCGCTCGCCCTCGTCTTGACGGCGGTACGACTACTGGCTCGTTCCTCGCAGGCCCTGGTCGACCAAGCTCTCCCGGATCAGGAAATCACAGAAATCCGCGCTGCGATCGCGGCCTTCGCACCACGTGGGGTGATGGGCTACCACGAGCTGCGTACGCGCCGTGCCGGCGCGCGCCGGTATGTAGACCTGCACGTGCAGTTCCGTGCCGGGACCTCACTCGAGCAGGCTCATCGTATGGCCCACGAGCTCCAGGCGCTGATCGGTGCGCGGCTGAAGGGGGCCGATGTGCTGATCCACCTCGAGCCCGAGGATCGAGTTCGCCCGGGAGAGGAGCTCGACTCGGAAAGCTGAGTTTGACCGCAGATTCCAAGGCTCCAGTCCGGCCGACCTCACGCCGCTTGCTCCGCGCTGAAGCCAATAGTCAATGATCCTGACGCAGGTTGATCGCGGCGGAGATCGCGACCGCCAGCGTAACGCCCGCATAGCCGTAATAGGCCTGGAGTGAGAGGACGAGGACGGCGATCAAGCACGCGAGGACTGTCGCCGCCCATCCGATGCGGGCGAGATCCACTCGCCCATTCTCGCGCGACCGGCAACGGCTCGCTGTCAGATCACGGAATGGCGAGAATGGCGTTGACCCGCGAGGGCCGGATCAGCGGTCGTCCGCACGTCGTGTTAGCGTCGTACAGTCCTACCACCGAGGAGGGAGCACGTGACGAAGTCCGAGTTCGTCGATCAGGTTGCGGACCGCGCCGGATTGAGCAAGAAGGATGCCGGAGAGGCCGTGGATGCCGTCCTGGAGACCATTGAGGACGCGCTCAAGCGCGGGAGCGAGGTCGTCTTCTCCGGCTTTGGCAAGTTCAGCGTCGCGGATCGCGGGCCTCGTGAGGGCCGCAACCCCGCCACGGGAGAGAAGATCCAGATTGGGGCATCGCGAGCACCGAAGTTCACCGCGGGCGCTACGCTCAAGAAGGCGGTCAAACCCTAGGACCTATTCCAACAGGCTCGGGCGCGGCCAGTTCAGAATGGACAGCTCGCCGATGACGGCGGCAGGGGCATTCCAACACCAGTCCCCGGCGCACGTCGCAGGCTTCGGTGACCGGCTTGCGAGCCGGATCGCCGCCCGCGGGTCGCAGCTGGTGCTCGGACTTGATCCCGACCCGGCGGGTCTCTGGCCGCGGGCGATCGAGCTGGCGGGCTTGATCGCCCGTTCGGGCGTCGGCAGTCCGCTGCCCGGCAGTCCGTTGGCCGGCGGCCCGCGCGCCAGGAGCTCGTCGGTGTCACCGGCGACCCAGGCGGCCCGGGCCGTCGCGGCCCACTGCGAGATGGCGATCGATGCGGTTGCGGAGCACTGCGTCGCCGTCAAGCCGCAGGTCGCGTGCTTCGAGCGGCTTGGCGCGCCGGGATGGGCGGCGCTGGCTGAGGTCGTTGAGCGTGCGCGTGAACGGGGTCTACTCGTGCTCGCCGACGGAAAGCGTGGCGATATCGACATCTCCGCGGTGGCTTACGCGCAGGCCTTCTTCGGGGAGACCGAGACTCCGTTCGGCCGTGTCAACGGGCTGGGCGTCGACGCGCTGACCGTCAATCCGCTGCTCGGCGTCGACTCACTGGCGCCGTTGGTGGAGTGTGCGCGCGCACGCGCAAGCGGCGTGTTCGTGCTCGTGCGCACGTCGAACCCGGGCGCATCGGACGTGCAGGATTTGCGACTGGGCGACGGCGGCTCGGTGAGCGACCGGCTGGCCGCGATCGTCGCGGAGCTCGGGGTTCCAGGGACAGGGAAGGCGGGTCTGGCCGACGTCGGCGCCGTCGTCGGCGCGACGGCGCCACATCTTCTCCAGACGCTGCGGGAGGAAATGCCCCACGCGGTCTTCCTCCTCCCCGGGGTCGGGGCGCAGGGCGCTCGCGTGGAGGACCTCAGACCAGCCTTCGCCCCTGGCCCCGGCGCCGGGCTGGTCGCGGTCTCGCGCGGGATCGTCAACGCCCACCAGCGCACCGGTGGAGTGCCGGCGGTCGCCGCCGAACGCGAGGCGGCACGATTGCGAGCGCTCGTCTGGAGACTCGCGTCCTGATGGGTCCGGGCAACTCTCCGTGAGCACACGGTTCGCGAGGCTCGTCCGCTTCGCCGTTGGGGTGGCGCTGTGCCTCGCAGCGGCGGCGTTGCTTGCCGGAGCGCTGGTGATCGCGCCCCACCGCGCCCTCGCGATCACGTCGCCGAGGCCGGCGGTCGCGCCCCACCGCGCGCTCGCGATCACGCCCGCCCGGGCGTCCGCGACCAGACGGCCGCGGCTCAACGTCAGTGGCGCGATCCTGATCGAGCAGCGGACCGGGCAGCTCCTTTACGGAGTGAATCCCGGTCGGCGACTGCCGATCGCGAGCACCACCAAGCTGATGACGGCGCTCGTGACGCTGGAGCGCATTCGCCGCTTGGGCAGGATGTTCACGGCGCCGAACTACCGGTCGGCGCCGGCCGATTCCCAGATCGGCCTGATTCCCGGTGAACGGATGAGCGTCAGCGACCTGCTACTGGCGTTGCTGCTCCCGAGCGCTGACGACGCGGCGCAGGACCTGGCCTACAACGTCGGGCACGGCTCGGTGGTGCGGTTCATCCGGATGATGAACGCTCGCGCTCGTGAGCTGGGATTGACGCACACTCATTACTCGACGCCGATCGGCTTCGACACGCCAGGCAACTACTCGAGCGCTTCGGACCTCGTCAAGCTCGCCAGCTTCCTGCTACGCCACCACACGTTCTTCAGGCATGCGGTCGCGTCGCCCCGTGCGGTGTTGCGGAGCGGCAACTACGTCCGAGTTGTATCCAACACCAATGACCTCGTCGGTCGTGTGCGGTGGGTCAACGGGGTCAAGAGCGGACACACCCTCGATGCCGGGTACGTGCTCGTGGGCTCGGGGACCAGAAGCGGGATGACGCTGCTGAGCGCGGTGCTAGGGACCTCGAGCCAATCGGCTCGTGACGCGGCGACGCTGGCGGTGCTCTCCTACGGGTTCGCCAGCTTCGTGCTCGCGACCCCGGTGAAGGCGGGCAGCGTCGCGGCGCGGGTGAGCGTTCGCGACCGTCCTGGCGTCCGGGCCGAGGTGATCGCCGCGAGCACCGTCACCCGGGTGATCCGGCGGGGCACACGGCTGAGTACGCGGATCCGGCTGCCGAACGAGCTGGCCGGACCGCTGCGACGCCACGCGATCCTCGGCACGCTCGTGCTCCTCGGCGACGGACGGCCCATCGCCCGCGTCCAATTGCTGCTGGCCAACGCCCTGGCTGCCGTCAGTCCCCTTACCCTCACCGCCCGATTTATCACCCGACCCACTACGCTGGTGTGGCTCGCGCTCGCGATCTGCCTGGTGCTTGGGGTCACCGCGCGTCGTCGCTGGCGGATTCGGGAACAACGCGGGAAGGGTCCGAGTCAGCATGATAATCACCGTCACGCTCAACGCAGCGCTTGACAAGACGCTCGAAGTGCCGAGCTTTACGCCCGGCCGCCGGCATCGAACCGTCGATCAGAGGACCCTGCCCGGAGGCAAGGGGGTCAACATCGCGCGGGCGCTCAAGGTCCTGGGGCAACCGGTGATCGCCACCGGGCTGGCCGGCGGATCGACGGGCACGCGGATCGTCGAGGCACTAAACGACGAAGCGATCCTGAACGCATTCGTGCGTATCCGGGAGGACTCTCGCACCAATACGGCAGTCCTCGACCCGACCACGGGCCTGCACACCGAGATCAACGAACGGGGACCTTCGGTATCGGCTCAGGAGCTCGAGCTGTTCCGCGACAAGCTGCTGTACCTCGCCAAGGGCGCCAGCATCTGCGTGTTCGCCGGCAGCCTGCCCCGCGGCGTGGACCCCGACGTCTACGCCGGGCTGATCCGCGAGGTCCGCAGGCTCGGCGCCACGACGGTCCTCGACACCGACGGCGAGCCTCTGCGGCTCGCGGTGCGCGCCGAGCCGGACGTCGTGTCACCGAATGAGCTGGAGTCCGAGGAGCTCGTGGGGCACGAGTTCAACGACGTCGAGGATCGTGCGCACGCCGTGATCGAGATGACCCGGCTCGGCGCCGGAGAGGCGATCATGACGGTCGCCGACGGCTGCTTTGCGCAGCTGCTCGAGGAGGGCGTCCCGACGCTGTATCGCCTGCGGATCGACGAGCAGGAGGCCCGCTCCACGGTCGGCTCCGGCGACGCGTTTCTGGCCGGATACGTGGCCTCCCGCTACATGGGGCGCTCGCCGGTCGAGTGTCTGCGCTTCGGCGTCGCCTGCGGGGCGCAGTCGACGCAGCACTTCGGGGCCGGCATCCTCGATCCGGGTCGAGTCGATCGGCTGCTCGGCGAGGTCGAGGCCGAGCGCCTGGAGATCGGCGCTCAGATCAGCTGAGCCCGTTCCCGCTTTTCCGATTGAGGCTAAAACGCTCCCCGAAGCATGCCGTCGGCGGCGCGTTCTAGCATGCAGGAATGGAGATCGAGATCGGACGCGGGAAGAAGGGGCGGCGGGCGTACGGGTTTGACGACATCGCAATCGTGCCCTCCCGGCGCACGCGGGATCCCGACGATGTCGACATCTCCTGGACGTTGGGCCCCTACCGGTTCGAGCTCCCGCTGCTGGCGTCTGCCGTCGACGGAGTGGTCTCGCCCGAGACCGCCGGGGTGATCGGCAAGCTGGGCGGCCTCGCCGTGCTCAACCTGGAGGGCGTCTTCTGCCGCTATGAGGACGCGGACAGGCAGCTCGAGCGGATCGCGGGCTTCTCTCGCGACACCGCCACGCGCGAGATGCAGGACATCTACCGCGCCCCGGTCAAGCCGGAGCTGATCGCAAAACGGATCAGCGAGATCAAGGAGTGCGGGGTGGTGGCCGCGGCGTCGCTGACCCCGCAGAAGGTGCGGACCCACTACGAGGTGGCGCTCGAGGCCGGGCTCGACGTGCTCGTGATCCAGGGCACGGTCGTCTCCGCCGAGCACGTTTCTCGTGACGAGAGCCGTCCGCCACTGAACCTGAAGGAGTTCATCCGTGAGCTCGCGCCCACGCCCGTGATCGTCGGCGGCTGCGCCTCCTACCACACCGGCCTTCACCTGATGCGGACCGGCGCGGCCGGAGTGCTCGTCGGCGTCGGGCCGGGCGCGATCTGCACCACCCGCGGCGTGCTGGGGATCGGTGTCCCGCAGGCGACGGCGATCGCGGACGTCGCGGCCGCACGCTCGCAGCACATGCTGGAGACCGGTGACTACGTCAAGGTGATCGCCGATGGCGGAATGCGCAACGGCGGCGACATCGCCAAGGCGATTGCGTGCGGCGCCGACGCGGTGATGCTCGGATCGGCGCTCGCGCGCTCCTACGAGGCGCCGGGTCGGGGCTACAACTGGGGAATGGCGACCTTCCATCCCACGCTGCCCCGCGGCGCGCGGATCGCAACCTCGCCCCACGGCACGCTCGAGGAGATCATCAAGGGCCCGGCTCGAGAGAACGAAGGGAAGTTCAATCTGATGGGTGGTCTGCGGACCTCGATGGCGACCTGCGGCTACCGCGACATGGCCGAGTTCAACCGGGCCGAGCTGATGGTCGCGCCCGCGCTGCAGACCGAGGGCAAGCAGCTTCAGCGCGAGCAGGGTGTGGGGATGGGCGCGAGCGGCCGGTCCGATTAGCGTGGCGAGCGCGAGCGTGGCTAGCGCGACTCTGGCTCCACCGAGGGTGTCTCCCCCAGCCCGGATGGACGAGGTCGTCGTGCTCGACTACGGTGGCCAATACTCGCAGCTGATCGCTCGGCGAATTCGAGAGTGCGGAGTGTTCTCCGAGCTGCTGCCGCATCATGCCGGTCCGAAGGAGGTGGCCCGGCGCCACCCGAAAGGACTGATCCTGTCCGGAGGACCCGCGTCGGTCTACGGCGAAGGAGCGCCGGCGCTGGACCCCGCGCTGCTCGAGCTCGGCATTCCCGTGCTCGGCATCTGCTACGGCATGCAGCTGCTCGCCCGGGAGCTCGGGGGCGGCGTGGAAGCCGCCGAAAAGGGAGAGTTCGGACGCTCGGCGCTCGCCGTGCGGGAGCCGGGGAGACTGCTCGCCGGGACACCGGCCGAGCAGACGTGCTGGATGTCTCATCGTGACATCGTGTTTGCGCCGCCGCCGGGGTTCGAGGCGCTGGCGTCATCGCGCGTTTCGCCCGTCGCCGCCTTTGAGTCGCTGCGGCGCGGGGTGTACGGAATCCAGTTTCACCCCGAGGTCGTGCACACCCCCTATGGCCGGCAAGTGCTGAGCAACTTCCTGGAGGATGTGTGCGGCTGCGAGCGCTCGTGGAGCCCGTGCTCGGTGATCGACGATCAGATCGAGCGCATCCGCGCTCAGGTTGGCGACCGTCATGCGATCTGCGGGCTCTCGGGCGGGGTCGACTCCAGCGTCGCGGCGCTGCTGGTGCACCGCGCGATCGGCGACCAGCTCACCTGCGTGTTTGTGGACCACGGGTTGATGCGCAAGAACGAAGGCGCGCAGGTCATCGCCGCCTTTCGTGACCACTTTCAGGTGCCGTTGGTGGCGGTTGACGCGTCGGAGCGATTTCTGGCCCGGCTGCACGGGGTCACCGATCCGGAGCGCAAGCGCAAGCTGATCGGAGCCGAGTTCATCCAGGTGTTCGCGGAGCAGGCGGCCAAGTTGGAGAACGCCGATTTTCTGGTCCAGGGGACGCTCTACTCGGACGTGATCGAGTCCGGTGGCGACGTCAGTAGTGGGGCCGCGACGATCAAGTCGCACCACAACGTCGGAGGGCTGCCGGATGAGCTTCCGTTCGCGCTCGTGGAGCCGCTGCGAGCATTGTTCAAGGATGAGGTCCGCGCGGTTGGCGCTGAGCTGGGACTCCCGGAGCGACTCGTCTGGCGTCAGCCGTTTCCCGGGCCCGGGCTGGCGATCCGGATCGTCGGCGGCGAGGCCACCCGCGAGCGGTTGGAGATGCTGCGCGAAGCGGACTCGATCCTGCAGGAGGAGATCCGGGAGGCCGGGCTCTACCGCGAGTTATGGCAGTCGTTCTGCGTGCTGCCCGACATCCGCACTGTCGGCGTCCAGGGCGACGCTCGCACCTACGGGAACGTGATCGTGATCCGCGCGGTCACGAGCGACGACGCGATGACCGCCGACTGGGCGCGCTTGCCCTACGACCTGCTCGAGCGCATCGCTTCGCGGATGATCGGGGAGATCAGGCCGGTGGGCCGGGTGGTCCTGGACATCACCAGCAAGCCGCCGGGCACGATCGAGTGGGAGTAGCGACGGCCCCCGCGAGCGCGCGCGGGCCGCATTCCCTATCATTGCCGTGAGCCGCGCGCGTGCCGCGCGGCTTCGTGCGTGCCATGAAGACCTACGTCGCCACACCCGCGGATCGAGAGCGCAACTGGCTGCTCGCCGACGCCTCCGGGCAAACGCTCGGCAGGCTCGCGACCCAGATTGCCGACGAGCTGCGGGGAAAGCGCAAGCCCACGTACACCCCGCACGTGGACACCGGCGACTTCGTGATCGTGATCAATGCGGAGAAGATCTCCGTGACCGGCAATAAACGCTCCGCCAAGCGCTACTACCGCCACTCGGGCTATCCGGGCGGGCTGAAGTCAAGAACGCTCGCGGAGATGCTCGCGCGCCGGCCGGAGGAGGTCATCCGCCTCGCCGTGAAGGGCATGCTGCCCCGCAATCGCTTGGCTCGCAAGCAGCTGACCAAGCTCAAGGTGTACGCCGGTCCCGACCACCCGCACGCCGCCCAGCAGCCGCGACCGATGGAGATACAGAGTGACCGACGAGCGTCCTGAGGACGAGCACCCCGCCCCGCCCGACGAGCCGCAGGAGCCTTCCGCTGAGGAGCAACCCGCGACGAGCCCGGCGCCACCCGAGCCCGTTGCCGCTCCCGAGCCTGAGACGGTGGCACCCGCGGCAGCGGCACCGCCCCCCGAGTCCGAGGAGATCGAGCTCGCGCCTCGTCAGCGGCCCGAGATTCCCGGCGCGGACCTGATTCCCGACATCGTCACCGAGAGCCAGCAAGAGTTTCTCGACGCCGAAGCCCAAGCCGCGGCTGAGGATGAGGCCGAGGCGGCGGCCGCTCGCGAGCGGGGGCAGGCCGAGGACGAGCACAAGCCGATCGCGGACGCCACGATCGACTTGGCGACGGGAGCCCGCTACACCGCGACCGGTAAGCGCAAGACTTCGGTGGCCCGGGTGATCGTCAAGCCGGGAACCGGGACCTACTCGGTCAACGGCAAGGCGCTCGAGATCTTCTTCCCCCGCGAGACGTTGAGACGCGTGATCCGCCAGCCGCTGGAGACCGTCGGCTACGAGTCGCGAATGGACGTGGTGGCGAGGATGCACGGTGGCGGCGTCGCCTCCCAGGCTGGCGCGCTGCGCCACGGGATCTCCCGGGCGCTGATCGTCGCTGACCCGCACCTGCGCGGGGAGCTCAAGCGCCGCGGCTTCCTGACCCGCGATCCGCGGGTGAAGGAACGCAAGAAGGCCGGGCTGAAGAAGGCTCGCAAGCGGCCGCAGTTCTCCAAGCGCTGAACGGCAAGCGCCTCCAGATGGCGCGCCAGCTGTTCGGTACGGACGGAGTCCGCGGCCGCGCGGGGGAGTTCCTCACCGCCGAGCTGGCGCTGGCGCTGGCCCGCACCGCGGTCGCGCGTGTGCAGACCTCGCGACCGCAGGTGCTGATCGTGCGCGACACCCGGGAGTCGGGAGAGATGCTGGAGTCGGCGATCGCGGCCGGCGTGACCGCCGCGGGAGGCGACGCGCTGCTCGCGGGGGTCCTGCCCACACCCGCGGCGCCGCTGCTGGTGAGGCGCCATGGGCTTCACCTCGCGGCCGTCATCTCCGCCTCTCACAATCCGTATGCGGACAACGGGATCAAGCTGTTCGCCGCCGATGGATTCAAGCTCGATGACGACACCGAGCACGCGATCGAGGCCGAGCTCGGGCAACCCTCGGCTCCGGTGTCGAGGATCGGTCATGTGCGACGGTTCCGCGGGGCATTGGAGGACTACCTGCGAGAGCTGCACGAGCGATTCGCCGCCCTGGACCTGAGCGGACGCCGGGTTCTGCTGGACTGCGCCAACGGGGCCACCTATCGCGCGGCCCCCGAGATCTTCCGCCGCCTGGGGGCCGAAGTCGAGGTCCTGGCCGGACAGCCGGACGGGCGCAACATCAACGACGGCTGCGGTTCGACCCATCTCGGTGGCGTTCTCGAGGGCACCGGGCGCGGCGGACACGATGTCGGATTCGCGTTCGACGGCGACGGTGATCGGGTGCTGGCGGTTGATCGGGCCGGCGACGTGGTTGACGGCGACGAGCTGATCGCGCTCGCCGCGATTCACCTGCGCGGCCATGACCGACTGCCCGGCAACGGGGTGGCCGTGACGGTGATGACGAACTACGGTTTCCACACCGCGATGGCCGCCGCAGGGGTGCGAGTCGCCACGACCGCCGTCGGAGACCGCTACGTGCTCGACGAGCTGCGCAAGCGCGGCTGGGCCCTCGGCGGCGAGCAATCCGGCCACATCATCGAGCTTGGCTTCGCGCCCTCCGGCGACGGCATCGCCGGCGCGCTGCTGAGCCTTGAGGCGCTTGGCAAGCGCGACATGGCTGACCGGGGAGCAATGGAGAAGCTCCCCCAGCGTCTGGTGAACATCACCGCACGCGATCGCGCCACGCTCACCGCGTCGATGGAAGACTCCGGGATCAGATCCGCGGTGGCGCTCGAGGACGCAGCCCTCAGCGGACGCGGCCGCGTGCTCGTCCGCGCTTCGGGCACCGAGCCGCTGGTCCGGGTGATGGTCGAGGCGCCCACCGAGCAGGAAGCGGACGATGTCTGCGCCCGGCTCACCGACGTTGTCAAGCGAGCCGTGGCGTAGCGTAACCACGGGGCGCGTCGTCGGGCGCTCAGCGCGCGCGCAGAGGGTCCGGGCGAACCCCTGGGCGTCCTGAGCAGCCCGTAAGCTTGACACCGTGTGCGGCATCATCGGCTACGTCGGTCACCGGGAGGCACGTCCGCTGCTGCTCGCCGGCTTGGAGAAGCTCGAGTACCGTGGCTATGACAGCGCGGGGATCTCGGTGCTCGACGGCGGGCGGATCGATGCCGTGCGAGCGGTGGGAAACCTGGGCGCGCTGCGCCGCGCGCTGGACGCCCGTCCCGTGGCCGTAGGGGTGGCTGTGGCGGAGCGCCCGGAGGCGGGTACGGGGATCGGGCACACGCGGTGGGCAACGCACGGGCGGGTGACCGAGGCGAACGCTCACCCGCACTTCGACACGACCGACCGCGTGCACATCGTCGTCAACGGGATCGTCGAGAACTACATCGCGCTCAAGCGCCGGCTGGTGGCTGGTGGCGCGATCTTCACCTCCGAGACCGACGCCGAAGTGATCGCACACCTGGTCGCGGCCCATAACACCGACGGCCTTCGCGACGCGGTGCGCAAGGCGTACGAAGAGCTGCGCGGGCACTACGCGTTCGTCGCGATGAGCGCCGAGGAACCGGGGCTGCTGGTCGGCGCACGCAAGGAATGCCCGTTGATCATCGGCCGGGGCGACGGTGAGCAGTTCATCGGCTCGGCGATTCCGGCCTTCCTGCGCGAGACCCGTCACGTCCAGTACATCGATGACGACGAGATCGTCGTGCTCACACCCGGCGGCGTCGAGTTCATGACGGCGGCCGGCGAGCCGCTTCAGCGCGAAGTGGTCGAGATCGATTGGGACGCCGAAACGGCCGAGAAGCAGGGCTATGAGACGTTCATGCTCAAGGAGATCCACGAGCAGGCGGACGCGGTCGCGGAGACGATCGGCGAGCGGGCGGCGCGGGGCGCCGGTATCGACCTCGGCGAGCTCGGCGGCCGGATCGATGATCAGCTGCTGCGCGGCGTGCGGAGGATCGTGATCGTGGCGTGCGGCACCGCCTACCACGCCGGCCTGATCGGTCGCTACGCGATCGAGGAGTGGAGCCGGATCCCGGTCGAGGTCGACATCGCGTCCGAGTTCCGCTACCGCAATCCGGTGCTCGGGGAAGGGGACCTCGTGATCGGGATCTCGCAGAGTGGTGAGACCGCCGACACGCTCGCGGCGATGCGAACGGCTCGCAAACGGGGCGCCACGGTCATGGCGGTGACCAACTTCATGGACTCGCAGGCGACCCGGGAGGCCGACGGGGTGCTGTACACGCGGGCCGGGTTGGAGATCGGCGTCGCCGCGACGAAGACGTTCGTCAGCCAGGTCGTCGTCATGTACCTGCTCGCGTTGCGGCTGGCGGAGCTGCGAAACACGCTGGAGCCGGAGGTGCTCACCGCCACGATCTCAGCGCTCAAGCGCTTGCCCCACGCGATCTCCGGCCTGCTTGAGCGCGGCACCGGCGACGTGGAGCGGGTCGCCGAAGCTCACCATCGCGCTGCCTTCTTCCTCTATCTTGGGCGGCACATCGGGCTGCCGGTGGCGCTCGAAGGCGCGCTCAAGCTGAAGGAGATCTCCTATATCGCGACCGACGCCTATCCGGCTGGAGAGATGAAGCACGGGCCGATCGCGCTGCTCGACGAACGCACGCCCGTGGTCGTGGTGGCGACCGCCTCGCCGGTGATCGACAAAGTGATCTCGAACATCCAGGAGGTACGGGCGCGCGGGGCACGCGTGATCGCGGTCGCGAGCGAAGGCGATCGCCAGATCGAGCAGCACGCTGACGAGGTGCTGTGGATTCCCCGCACCGATTGGATGCTCGCGCCGGCGCTGGCGGTGATCCCGCTGCAGCTGCTCGCCTACCACATCGCTCGCCGGCGCGGCCTGAACATCGACCAGCCGCGCAACCTGGCCAAGACGGTGACCGTGGAGTGAGCGTGATGCCCCTCAACGTCGGGATCGACCTGCTGGAGATCGACCGGCTCGAGCGCGCGCTGCAACGCCGCCCGCGGCTCGCTGAGCGGCTGTTCACCGAGGCCGAGCGCGGCTACGCGGCGTCGCGGGCGCGCCCCGGCCAGCACCTCGCGGCGCGCTTCTGCGCCAAGGAGGCGATTGCGAAGGCGCTGGCCCTGGAGGCTTGGAGCTTCCAGGACGTGGAGGTGCTCGGCGGCGAGGGACCACCCCGGGTCCGGCTCCATCGAGGCGCCGCTGCGCGCGCGCGGGAGCTCGGAATGCAGGTGAGCGTCTCGCTGACCCATACTCGCCGCGACGCGGGCGCGGTCGCGGTCGCGGTCCCCGCGTGAGCGTCTCGCTGATCCATACTCGCCGCGACGCGGGGGCGGTCGCGGTCCCCGCGTGAGCGTCCGGCTGACTTTGCCGTCCTGGTTGGAGCCCCTCCCCGACGCGGCGGAGCAGCGCGCGCTCGACGAATGGGCGATTGGCGAGCGGGGGCTTTCCGGTCTTGACCTGATGGAGCGCGCCGGCCGGGGGGTGGCGGATCTGGTCGGGGAGCTCCAGCCTTCCGGGCGCGTCGTCGTCGTGTGCGGAAAGGGCAACAACGGCGGCGACGGCTTCGTCGCGGCCCGGAGAATGCTGGCCCGCGGTCGTGACGTGCGGGTGCTGACGCTGGACGCCGTGGAGGATCTGCGCGGGGATGCGCGCACGAACGCGGAGCGCCTCGGGGGGCCGCTCCCGGAGCCGTTCCAAGCGCAGGCGCTGACGGGCGCGCGGGCGATCATCGATGCGATCTTTGGGACCGGATTCTCCGGCCAGCCGCGGGATCAGGCTGTGGTGGCGATCGACGCGATCAACGCGCACACCGATGACGCCGTCGTGGTCGCCTGCGACGTCCCGAGCGGAGTCGACGGGTCGACGGGCGAGGTCGCCGGCGCCGCTGTGCGGGCGAGCGCGACGGCCACCTTTCATGCCGGCAAGCCCGGTCTGTGGATCTCCCCGGGAAAAGCGCACGCGGGCGAGGTGAGGGTGATCAAGATCGGAATCCCCTCTGGAGGGCCCGCGCGGCCCGGGATCGGGCTGATCACCGCTCGGGTCACCGACGGAGTGCCGCGCCGCGGCCGGGAATCGACCAAGTTCGTCGCCGGCAGCGTGCTCGTCTGCGGCGGGTCGACCGGCCTCACCGGGGCGCCGTGCCTGGCCTGCGAAGCGGCGATGCGCGCGGGCGCGGGCTACGTGACCGCGCTCGTTCCGGGGTCGCTGAACCAGACCTTCGAGGGACGGCTGCTCGAGGTCATGACAGTTCCGCTGCCGGACGAGCGAGGCTCGCTGCAGCCTTCTGGCGCCGAGCAGGCGCTCGAACGCTGCGGGCGCGCAGGAGCGCTGGTGCTGGGTCCCGGCTTCGGGCGTGAGCCGGGCGCCGCCGCCCTGGCGCGGACGCTCGCGGCCAAGGCGCCGACGGCGCTGCTGCTCGACGCCGACGCGCTGAACGCGCATGCGGGCGAGCTCGCCTCGCTCGCGCACCGCGCCGCGGCCACGGTTCTCACTCCGCACGCAGGCGAGCTTGCCTGGCTGCTCGGGTGCGACAGCGCCACCGTCGGGCGCCGGCGCTTGCACAGTGTCCGGCGAGCCGCTCGTGAGGCGCGCGCGATCGTGGTGCTGAAGGGCGATGACACGCTGATCGCCGCGCCCGACGGCCGCGTCGCCGTCAGCCGCGGCGGCGCGCCGGCGCTGGCGACCGCGGGGACCGGGGACGTGCTGTCGGGAGTGATCGGTGCCTACCTCGCCAAGGCGATGGACCCGTTTCACGCCGCCTGCGCGGGGGTCGCCGTCCACGCTTCGGCGGGCCGTCTCGCCGCGCGCACCGTCGGTGCGGAAGGAGTAATCGCGCGTGATGTGATCGAGGCGCTGCCACGGGCGCTGCCGGTCGTGGCCGTCGACCCGCCGCCAAGCGCGAACGGGAGCGGGAACCACTAGGCTGAGCCGATCGACACCGTGGCCGAGTTCAGGCACTGTGTCGACACGGCACCCGATGGCGGGCTGAGCCGCGACAAGCCCGGGTCAGGCGAGCGGAGCCGCGCGACGGCGTTCAGCATGGACGCGCGCCAGTGCGCTGCCGCCGGCAACTACGGGCAAAGCCGCGAGGACCAGGATGCAGGGCTGGTGCGAGAGGATCGGCAGGTTGAGCGTCAGGCCCGTCGAGGCCGACTGTCCGATGACGATGGTCGCTGCGCCGACCAGGGCGAGGGTTATCGCGGCGAAGAGCACCCAGGCGTGGGGTGTCCGTGACGCGACCTGCTGGCCGAGTAGGTGGTCGATGCGGTCAGGGGCGATACCGAGGCCGGGATGCGTGGTTAGCCCGAACGCCAACAGTGCCGACGCGAGCGGTGCCCGATCTCCGTAGCTCGCGCGGACCGCCGCTACATCGGCGCGCAGTTCGGCGAGCTCGGCATAACGCTCGACGAGCCTGCGCAGCGCCGGCAGGAAGAACAGAGCGTGGCCGAGCACGCGTGCCGATGCGATACGCACAGGATCACGATGTTCGCGATGCTCGTTTTCGTGGGCGATTACGGCCTGCAGCTCGGCGGGCAGCAGAGCGTCGACGGTCCCGGTGGAAACGTAGACGCGCGGGCGCAGGTAGCCAGCACAGAACGCCTGCGGGCGGTCGTCGTCAAAGACGACGACCGCACCCTGCCCGGGCAGCGAGCTGCGAACTGAAAGCCCACCGATGAAGCGCCGCTGGGTGCGGATCAACCGTACGGCGGCGGCCCATGCGCGGAGGACTACCACAACGCCGGCGCAGGCGAGCAGGAGGACCACCGCGCCGCCGATGTTGATCCGGGGGTACGTCAACCGCAGACCCAGCAACACGACGGCATGCCCGGCTGTCGGCCCAACCCGGATGGATCCATAAGCGCTGACCAGCACCCCCACCGTCGCGACCAACCCGAGTCCTGCGACCGTTATGGTCAGCCCGTAGAGCCAGCGGGCGGGGGCGCGGGCTAGTGAGCGCTCAGCGCTGGCCGGCAAGACGTTGAAGCTCCCGCAGACGCTTCGGGTCGACCTGCGACATCTGGCGGGCGAAGTGCGTCAGTGCGAGGTCGCCGAACTGGTCGACCAAGGCGTCGACTTCGCTGGCCGCGCGAGCCTCGAGGAACTCCTCGCGCGAGAGCACGGGCCGGTAGAAGTCCGTCTTTCCCTGACGGCGTCGATCGAGCACCCCTTTGCTGTGCAGTCTGGCCATCACCGTCATGAACGTCGTGTAGGCACGCGGCTTCGTGCGACGGTTCAGCGCCTCCATAACCGTCCGAACGGAGGTCTCGCCGCTCGCCCATAGCTCCTCCATGACCTCGGACTCGAGCTCGTGCAGTTCGGGGGGAATCGCGTGATGCTTATTCGCCATATGGATCAGGATACCAGACCTACGATGCTCCGTAGGGGACCGCCGAGCGGCATCCCGCCCGGGCAGACCCGGCGCGGCGCACAATCCTGCGAAGGTCGGGAAAGGACCAGGCGCGGTGTCGTCCCTCCAGGCGTCGGCGAGCGCTTCCACGCTGACCCCGCGGTCCCCCGGCCGCGCAGCCACCACACGGCCGACGGATCGATCCGATCAGCCATAGCCCCGACAGGGCGAGGAACGCGCTCCACGGGCCGAACGAGGTCGCGGCCTCAGACAGCGCGACGACGCCGACGATCGCGCCGACGCCGACGCCGACGATCGCGCCGATGCGCCCGAACCCGACGCAGACCCCCGACCGCGGTCGCACGCAGATGGGTCGGGAAGAACTCCGAGAAGGTGGGATAGGCGGCCCATCCACACCGCGAGGCGGAGAAGACGGCGATCGTCAGCGTGACCAGGGTCAGCGGCGTCGAGCGCGCCGACGTTGGCGACCACTAAGGGCGCGTCAAAGAATAAGGTGGGAGGAGTGGGCTGGGTTATGTAGAACTGTGGTGCGGTGATCGATGAGCGCGCGATCGGTGATCGGTATCGAGCGGTAGCAGGGGAGCTGAACGAGCGTCA
>JBPCRJ010000169.1:0-2760 GCA_050996975.1 Solirubrobacteraceae bacterium
ACCTAGCCAAGCTCCACCGCCACCACCTCGCCACCGCAGGGGCCTGAAAGGGCCCCTACGGGGTCACATCGGCCGACTCTCGTCACCAACGCCGCAGACACCACCAGCCATCGCCGACTCCCACCAACGGTTTTCGCGACAGCCTCTCGCCGAAGCGAGCGTCCGGCATGGCCTGCCGAAGCGATCACAGCAATCGCTGAGCAGCTGAACGCTCGATCGAAGCGGAGAAGACGGCCCGCGCGGTCACGAGCGCAATGCGTCGCCGGCCGACGCTGAGCCGGATCCACCCTCGGGTTCCGGTAGATATATGGACCTGCTGTTGAAGTTGGGTGTGCTGCCGGGTGGGGCTTCATCACCCCTGCCCGGCAGCTTGTTTGTCCGTCCGCGCTGTCCGCCATCTTGTGCCTGAGGTCTCGGTGCGGGGTGATGCCCGCGTTCAGCCGGAGCTCGCCACCCAACAATCAACAACAGCGGAGAAAGTTCGATGTCAAGTTTTCCCGCGCGCGCAGGCGCGCAGCAGGCGCAGACCGACTACGGCGAGTATCACGTCGAGCGCGTCCGGCATCAGATCCAGGCGGATGACAAGGTGCTCCGCGAGGCACGCCGCCGGCGTGATCGGGTCCGCGCATTGGCCGAGGGGTACCTCGGAGCGCTGCGCTCGTTTCCGTCAGGCTCACTCGCACACGGAACGGTGCGCAAGCCGGTCAAGGACGCGGACTCGGGAGTCGTGCTTGACCGCCGCACCTGGCCCCAGCTCGGCCCAGACGGCTCCGGCGTCGGCCCGTGCCAGATCGTCCAGCACCTGGCCGAGTTCATCTACCGCGAGCTGGTGCGCCACTGGCCGGCGGTCACGTACGAGATCAGCAAGCGGGCGATCGTGTTCGAGTTCCATGAGCCGCTTGGCAACGAGGATCCGCAGGAGGATCCGTCGGTCGACCTGATTGTCGGCCTGACTCGGCAGGAGGCGCCCGGGCTGTGGATCCCGGACACCTGGCGCGACGGCTGGAACCCGTCACATCCGGAGCGCCATACCGAGCTGATGACGGCCAACCCGGCGGAGCTTCGCGTCGTCCGTGCGCGCACCATCCGCCTGACGAAGGCGATCATCGGCGCCGACGGCGAGCACGCGGTGCTGAGCTCGTTTAACATCGAAGCGCTGGCGTACTACTCGATCAGGCAGGCGCTCCCCACCCAACTGGATGGGCTCACGGCGTTCCTCCAGGCGGTCACGAACAGCATCGCGGCTGGACCGACGCTGGATCCGGCGGAGGTCTCGCCGCCGATCAAGCTGCCCGATGGGATCAGCCAGGAGCAGGCGGTGCTGCGCCTGTCGTACTTCGCAAGCTGCGCCGCCGATGCGGCACGGGATTGCTACGGCGAGCAGGCCGTGCTGGCTGCGCTGGGCAGGCTGTTCCCCGAGCAGCTGCCAGAGGCGCCGCAGTCGTCGAAGGACAAGCTCGCCGCCGCGCTCGCGGCGGGGAGCGCCGGGGATGTCGTCACGATGTCGTTCCGGCGGCCGATCAAGAAGACGACGCCGTCGTACAGCGATGCGGGCCGGTAAGGCACAACCCTGGTATACGGACATCCGGGCGAGGATCCGGTTCGAGCGCGGCGTCCGCGATACCTACCCGGCGATCAACGTGACCGCAACCGGGCGCGGGATGAACGCGAGGATCATTTACACGCTCACGGTCGACGTACCCGAGTACCCTCCGCGATGCGTCACGATCGCGCTCCCGAACTGGAGTACGCCGAGCGTGCCGGCGGTCACCGCGGACGGGCCGTCACAGTCGCCTCACCGCTACGGCAAGCCACAGCTCTGCATCTGGCATCCAGACGCGCCACCGGAGGAACGCTGGATGGCCGAGGACGGGCTCCTCGCCCTGATCGATCACGCCCGGGTGCATCTATTCAAAGAGGCCTACTGGCGGGGGACCGGCCGCTGGCCGGGACCGGAAGCTCCTCACGAGGACGGCAAATGATCCACCTGGCCAGTGTTTCGCTGGCTACGGTCCTACCACTGATCGTGCTTGCAGTGACGACCGCCGGCGGCGTGGTCACGTGGTGGGCCAACGGTATACGGAGCGAACGCGCTCGACTGCAGGCTCTGCACGCCGACGCCTACGCGGCAGTCGTCTCCTACCAGGAGTTTCCGTTCATGATCCGCCGCCGCCGAGCTCCCCTCCCTGGGCATGAGGAGATCGCCAATGACGAGCGTATTCGGATCGCGGACGCGCTTCAGGCAGTGCAGGAGAAACTGAGCAACTACACGGCGCAGATCAAGGCCGAGTCGACCGAGGTCTCGGCGAAGTACGACGCCCTGGTCCACGAGACACGACTGATCGCCGGCAGCTACATGTCCGAAGCGTGGAAGGCACCGCCCTTGGACAACGATGCCGGAATGAACATCAGCGACATCAACTACGACGCCCTGAAGCAGCCGCAAACCGATTACCTCGACGCGATGAAGGACAACCTCCGCTTCCGGCGGGTCGCATCCGTACGACTCAGGACGTAGACGTGTTGTGCAAGCGGCGCTTGCCGAGGGATCGCCACTTGCTGATCGCCAGCCAGGGTGCTGCAGCGGCACCCGACGATCCCTTTCGTCGTTCAGGCAGCCGGAATCGCGCCATCGCTTCAGACAATATGGAGGACCGGCTGGCTGCAAGTCGAAGGTAGTCGGCACCCCGCGTAGCGGGGTTGATGTTCGCGTCGAGGATTGCAGCCTTGACGCGGGCCACATCTACGAGGAGGTGCCGA
>JBPCRJ010000003.1:0-7680 GCA_050996975.1 Solirubrobacteraceae bacterium
CGACGGTGCGCCCCTGGGCGTCGGTCAGCCTCCCGTCCTCCAGGATCTGCAGCAGGATGTTGAACACGTCGGGGTGGGCCTTCTCGATCTCGTCGAGCAGCAGCACGCTGTAGGGCTTGCGCCGCACCGCTTCGGTCAGCTGACCGCCCTCGTCGTATCCGATGTAGCCCGGCGGTGATCCGACCAGTCGCGAAACGGAGTGTTTCTCCATGTACTCGGACATATCGATCCGGATCATCGTGTCCTCGTCGCCGAACAGGAACTCGGCGAGGGTGCGAGCCAGCTCGGTCTTTCCAACGCCCGATGGGCCGAGGAAGATGAACGATCCGGTGGGACGCTTGGGATCCTTGAGTCCTGCGCGCGAGCGACGGATCGCCTTGGATACGACCTCGATCGCCGGGTGCTGTCCGATCACCCGCTTGTGGAGCTCGTCCTCCATCCGCATCAGCTTGGCGGTCTCGGCCTCGGTCAGCTTGAACACCGGGATCCCGGTCCACATCGAGACGATGTCGGCGATCTCCTCCTCACCGATCGAGGGGCGCTCGGTCGATTCTCCCGCTTCCCACTGGTCGGCGAGCTCACGCTTCTTCTGCGTCAGCTGGCGTTCCTTGTCGCGTAGGTTCGCGGCCTTCTCGAACTCCTGGGCCTCGATCGCCTCCTCCTTGGCCCGGCGCGTCTCCTCGATCTCGTCCTCAAGCTCGCGGTACACGGGCGGGGAGGTCATCGACCTGATCCGCATCCGCGAGGCGGCCTCGTCGATCAGGTCGATCGCCTTGTCGGGCAGGAAGCGGTCAGAGATGTAGCGGTCAGCCAGGTCCGCAGCGGCCACCAGCGCCTCGTCGGTGATGTTGACCTTGTGGTGCTGCTCGTAGCGATCGCGCAGGCCCTTGAGGATCTGGCACGTCTCGTCGGTCGAGGGCTGGTCGACGGTGATCTTCTGAAAGCGGCGCTCGAGCGCCGAGTCGCGCTCCAGGTACTTGCGGTACTCCTCGAGCGTCGTCGCGCCGATCGTCTGCAGCTCGCCGCGGGCGAGCGCCGGCTTGAGGATCGAGGCGGCGTCGATCGCGCCCTCGGCGGCACCGGCGCCGACGAGGTTGTGCAGCTCGTCGATGAACAGGATGATGTCGCCGCGCTGGGTGATCTCCTTCATCACCTTCTTCAGGCGCTCCTCAAATTCACCCCGGTACTTCGAGCCGGCCACCAGCGCCGCGAGGTCAAGCGTGTAGATCTGCTTGCCCTTCAGCAGCTCCGGGACGTCCGCGTTGGTGATCCGCTGGGCGAGGCCCTCGACGACGGCGGTCTTGCCGACGCCCGGCTCGCCGACCAGCACCGGGTTGTTCTTCGTCCGGCGGGAGAGAATCTGCATGATCCGCTCGACTTCAGTCTCGCGGCCCACGACCGGATCGAGCTTGCCCTCAGCGGCGAGCTTGGTCAGGTTGCGGCCGAACTGGTCGAGCAGCTTCGATGACTTCTTGCCCTCACCCTGGGCCGCGCCTGCACCCGCGCCGGCGCCGGCGGCGCCGCGCTGGCGGCTGCCGGGGCCGGAGAGCATCCGAATCACCTCGTTGCGGATCTTCTCCGAGTCGGCGTCGAAGTCGAGCAGAATCCGGGCGGCGACGCCCTCGTTCTCGCGCACCAATCCCAGCAAAATGTGCTCGGTCCCGATGTAGTTGTGTCCCAAACTCAGGGCTTCACGCAGCGCGAGCTCCAGCACCTTCTTCGCGCGGGGCGTGAACGGGATCTGGCCGGAGGTGACCTCTTCGCCGGATCCAACGATTCGCACCACCTGGGCGCGCACGCGTTCGACGGTGATGTCCAGCGACTCGAGCACCCTCGCCGCCAGCCCCTCCTCTTCCCGGAGCAGGCCTAGCAGGATGTGCTCGGTGCCAATGTAATTGTGCTTGAGCGTCCGTGCTTCTTCTTGCGCCAGGACAACCACCTGGCGGGCGCGCTCTGTGAATCGCTCGAACATAGGCCTTCTCTTTGGCTTGCGGTTAGTCGGGCCGTTGGTCGGTGAGTTTTCCTGTTTTTTGTATCTCTCGGCGTGCCCTGCGCTGCGATGGAATCACCACTACGAGGACGCCGATCCTGCCGTCCTACCCATCTATTCGGCTGCCTTACCCGATCGGATGAATAAAACCGTCTCGTCTGGGGACATCCGTCAGTCTAACAGCCACGTCTGCGCCTTCTTACCGCCGGGGTTCGCCATCACCGCGTGCCGGGGTATCCCTGTCTCCTCGTCGCGGGCGAGCGGCGGTCCACCGTCCTAGTCCCGCATCGCCGGGAACAGCACAACCTCGCGGATCGACCGCTTCCCGGTGATCACCATCACCAGCCGGTCGATCCCGATCCCGATCCCTCCCGTCGGGGGCATTCCGTGCTCGAGCGCCTGCACGAACGCCTCGTCGTAGGGCTGGGCCTCGATGTCGCCGGCGCCCTGCAAGCGCCGCTGCGCCTCAAAGCGCCGTCGCTGCTCGTCGGGGTCGTTCAGCTCCGAGAACGCATTGGCGATCTCGATTCCGCCGACGAAGGCCTCGAAGCGCTCGGCGAGCCCGTCGGCTGACCGGTGGCGCTTGGCCAGCGGCGAGAGCTCGATCGGGTAATCGAGCAGCAACGTCGGCTGGATCAGCGTCGGCTCGACGTGCTTTGAGAGCAGCTCGTCGACGAGCTGGGCCCAGTCGTCGTTCTCCGGGACGGACAGTCCCCGGGCGCGCATAGCGCCCGCTAGCTGGTCCCGATCGCGCAGCCGCAGGATCTCGATACCCGTCCGCGCGGCGATCGCGTCGGCCAGCGTCTCCCGGCGCCAAGGGGGGGAGAAGTCGATCTTGCCCTCCGCCCCCGTGGCGCTCGAGCCGGCGCCCTCCCCCGCGCCGGCGCCGCGGACCTCCCACGAGACGGCGGACACCAGCCGCTCGCATCGCTGCGCCATATCCAGGTAGTCCGCATACGCCTCGTAGAACTCGAGCATCGTGAACTCGGGGTTGTGCTTGGGAGACAGGCCCTCGTTGCGGAAGTCCTTGCCGAGCTCGTACACCCGCTCGAGCCCCCCGACGATCAGGCGCTTGAGGTACAGCTCGGTCGCGACCCGGAGGTAGAGATCGCGCCCCAGTGCGTTGTGGTGGGTGGTGAACGGCCGCGCCGCCGCCCCGCCGTACAGGGGCTGCAGCACGGGCGTCTCGACTTCCACAAAGCCTTCGCGGTCGAGGTAGCGCCGGACCGCGGAGATCACCTGGGCCCGGGTGATGAACAGCTCGCGCGCCTCTTCGCTGGCGAGCAGGTCGAGCTCGCGGTGGCGAAAGCGGGTCTCGAGGTCGTGCAGGCCGTGGTGCTTCTCGGGCGGGGGACGCAGCGACTTCGCCAGCACCGTGAAGCTCGTGAGGCGCAGCGTGAGCTCCCCCCGGCGCGAGCGCATCGCCAGGCCGTCGACGCCGATCAGATCGCCGAGATCGAGCCCCAGCAGCCGGTCCAGTCCCTCGGGACCAAGCTCGTCCACGCGGGCCTGGAGCTGAATCCTCCCCGAGCGATCGACCAGATCAAGGAACGCCATCTTGCCCTGACCGCGGCGAGCAGCTAAGCGGCCCGCGACCCGGTGCGAGATGGTCGTCTGTTCCCCGTCGTGGAGCGCGGCGTGGGCAGCGCGCACCTCGGCGATCGGCGCGACGCCGTCGAACGCATGCGGGAAGGGATCGATCCCAGACTCGCGCAGCGACTCGAGCTTCCGACGGCGCGCCGCCAGCAGCTCCGAAGATGAGGCGACGTCTTCCTCGCCCACGCCCGCGCTCCCTGATCGGTCAGCCGCTGGCGCTCGGCGCCGGCTTCGAGACGACATCGATCTTGGTGACCTTCAGACGGCGCTGGCCCTTGGGCGTCGTGAACACGACCTCATCGCCGCGCTTGCGACCGAGCAGCGCCTTGCCGACCGGCGACTCGTTCGACAGCCGCAGCTGGGCCGGCGCGGCCTCCGCCGAGCCGACGATCGTGTACTTGAGCGACTTGCCGTCCTCGTCCTTGACGTGGACCACCGAGCCGACCCTGACCACGTCGGTGCCGAGATCCGAGGCGTCGATCACCGTGGCCGAGCGCAGCTTTTCCTCCAGCTGCGAGATCCGCGTCTCGAGCATAGCCTGCTCGTTCTTGGCGTCGTCGTACTCGGCGTTTTCGGAGATGTCCCCGAACTCGCGCGCCTCCTTGATACGGGCGGCCACCTCGCGGCGGCGGGTGGTCGAGAGCTGCTCGAGCTCGGCCTTGAGGCTGACGAGCCCTTCCGCGGTGAGAATGACATCCTTGGGCATTGAGAGGACCTGTGTTTCGAGACGTTCTGGACGAGGGGCGTTCTGGACGAGCGGCGTCTGGGACGAGAAAAACCCGCCCGGGGGCGGGAAGGGGACGTTTACGGCTGTTGTGGGCGCGGGGAGTATAGGCTTTAGCGCGGCGCGTGCCCCTGGATCTCGACCGCCGGCTGGAAGGTCGGCCGGTAGACCCACTGCACCAGGGGCTGGGCGATCGCCCCCGCGGAAGCCTCGCCCAGCTCGCCGAGCAGCGCGTGCACCTCTCCTAGCGTTGGAGCGTGCTGGAGCGCCGCCTGCAGCGTGGCGCCATCCCCGAGACGCTCCACGTACCACGGATAGAACTTGCGCAGGTAGCGCGTGGCGCGCTCGGGACCGAGATGCTCGCACGCCCGGTCGATCACCCAGGACAGCTCGGCGACTATCTCCTCTCGCGAAGGCTCCGAGCCACGGACGCCCAGCAGCTGCTCGAACAGCCACGGGTTCCCGAGCGAGCCGCGCGCGAGCAGCACGCCAGCGGCGCCGGTCTGCTCGAAGGCAGCGCGAGCGCTCTGCACGGTGCGCAGGCCACCCGAGATCAACACTGGGACCGGCAGCTCCTCCACCAGGGCGCGGGCGAGCTCATAGTCCGGCACGCCGCTGTGGCGCTGCGAGGCGTGCCTCGGATGGATGCAGATCGCCGCGACATCTGCCTCATCGACCAGGCGGTGGGCGAGGTCGATTCCATGCTGCTCGCCGGGACGCTGACCGGAGCGCAACTTGACGCTCACCGGCAGACCGCTGCCGCGCGCCGCGGCTCTGGCGAGGGCGACCGCACGATCGGGATCCTCGAGCAATGCTGCTCCCGCGCCGGTCTTGCACACCTTCGGCACGGGACAGCCCATATTCAGGTCGATCAGGTCGGCGCCCGCGGCCGCGACGCGCTCAGCGGCGGAGGCCATCACATCCGGATCGTGGCCGAACAGCTGCACCGAAACCGGGTGCTCGCCCGGATCGATCCGGAGCATCTCGGTGCAGGTCCGCTCGTTGCGATGGTGCACCGCGAAGCTCGAGACCATCTCCGATACGACCAGCCCCGCGCCGTGCCGCTTGGCCTGCAGGCGCACGAACCAGTTGCCGATTCCGGCCAGCGGCGCGAGCACGACGCGGTTGGAGATCGGCACGCCCCCGAGGGTCCACGAATCTGTCAGGGCTCCGCGCATTCCGTTCATGCTACGAATCCGAGCTGTGGACCTCGACTCCGCGCTTCAGCCCTGGACCCAGGTGGTGCTCGATCAGGTTCCCGGGATCGAGCTGTTCGACGCCCACACGCATCTGGGCGAGAACGACCCTGATGGCATGCGTCAGAGCCCGGAGGAGCTGCTGGCGGGGCTGGCGCGCGCCCGAGCGAGAGGAGCGTTCGTGTTCCCGATGCACGAGCCGGACGGCTACCCGTCGCCGAATGACGCCGTGCTGCAGGCGTCGCGGGACTCGCGGGGGCTGCTGGTTCCGTTCTGCCGAGTGAACCCGCACCACGACGCCGTCGCGGAGGCGGAGCGCTGCCTGGCGGCGGGGGCTCAGGGAATCAAGCTGCATCCCCGCGCGGAGGAGTTCACGCTCGATCACGCTGCCGTGCGGTCGCTGATCGCGCTGGCCAACGAGCGCCGGTTGCCCGTGCTCGTCCACGCCGGCCGGGGAATTCCGGCGCTCGGCCGGCACGCCGTGCAGCTGGCGTCCCGGTTTCCGGACGCGCGGTTGATCCTCGCCCACGCCGGCATCTGCGACCTGTCCTGGATCTGGCGCACGGCTCCCGAGCACCCGAACCTGCTGTTCGACACCGCGTGGTGGATGCCCGCCGACCTGCTGGCGCTGTTTTCACTCGTCGCACCGGGTCAGATCCTGTTCGCCAGCGACGCGCCCTATGGTTCGACGGGAGTGTCGGCCGCGATCCAGCTGCGCTTGGCGCTCCAGGCCGGGCTGTCGGCCGAGCAGATCCGCTCGATCGGGTCTGGACAGGCGCTGCGAATCGTTGCCGGGTCGGACCTCGTGCCATGCGGCCCGGCGGTGGGCGAGCGCCAGCGCGCGGGGCACGTGCTGCTCGACCGGGTCTCGGCGTTTCTGCTGCTCGGCGCGATCGCTTCGATGCGGGGCGGGGATCCGGTGGAGATGCTCGCGCTGGCGCGGCTCGCGTGCGAGGTGCCGCCCGAGATCGACGACGCGCCCGTGTTCGCCGCGATCCTCAGCCTGATCAATACGCATGATCAGCTGCTCGCAACCGATCCGGGCGATCGTCGCCGGCTGGCGCCGCTGATCCTCGCCGCCACCGTCGCGCGCACGCCCGAGATTCCGATCCCCGCGCTTAACGGCCAGTGATCCCCCGGTCAGGTGCGACCAGCTGTCCCCCCGCTCAACGGCTGGCAGTCCCCCGGTCAACGGCTAGCGATCCCCTCGCTCAACGGCTGGCGGCGTTGCGCTCCCAGATCAAACGCAACCCGATCAGCGTCAGCATGTCGTCGACCTCGTCGATCGTCTCGCGCACGAACGGCACCAGCGCGCGCGCCAGCCCGCCGGTGGCGATCACGGTTGTGCCCGACCCGAGCTCGCTCCGCAGCCGGCGCACGATTCCCTCGACCTGCGCGGCGAATCCGAACACGATCCCGCTCCGGATCGCGTCGACGGTCGACTTCCCGATCAGCGACCGCGGCTCGGCAAGCTCGACCTTCGGCAGCTGAGCGGCGCGCTCGTACAGGGCGTCGTTCGAGATCTCCGCTCCCGGGGTGATGATGCCGCCCAGGTACTCGCCTGCCCCGGAGACCACGTCGTAGGTGATCGCGGTCCCAAAGTCGACGACGACGCAGGTGTCTCGGACGCGGTCATAGGCAGCGACCGCGTTGACGAGCCGGTCGGCCCCAACCTCACGCGGGTTGTCGATCCGGATCGGCATTCCGGTGCGGATCGCCGGACCGACGATCAGCATCTCGTGGGCGAGGTATCGCTCAGCCATCGTCGTCCAGCGCTCGGACAGCTGGGGCACCGTCGAGGAGACAATCGAGGCGTCGATGTCCGCGAACGCGAGTCCGCGCAGGGCGAGCAGGTTCGACAGGGCCACCCCAATCTCATCGCGCGTGGACTCGCGGACCGTCGCGAAACGCCAGTCCTCCGCGATGCGCACCGCACCGTCGCCGAAGACGCCGAAGTGCGTCTGGGTGTTGCCGACGTCGACCACGAGCAGCATTGGCTCGCCATTATGCTCGGCGCCACATGTCGCCGGACGCCTTAGCCTGAACCCACGAAAGCGCCGGACAACCGGCATGAAGAAGGGAATGGAAGAGTCCTACATCGAAGATCTAGCGAATCGCGATGGCCCCGTCCATGCGTTGGTGTCCCGTGAGGGCGCAGCGAAGCGTTGGTTGCG
>JBPCRJ010000031.1:0-26635 GCA_050996975.1 Solirubrobacteraceae bacterium
CCCGAGCCCGAGCCCGAGCCGGAGCCAACGCCCGCGGGAGCACTCCGATCGAGCTGGCGCCGGCGGGCTTGTGAGCACGTCGAAAGAGGCGGGGCGCCGAGGCCGGCCCCGGCGCACCTCGGTTGACGCCGCGATTCTCGCCGCCACCCTGCGCCTGCTCTCCGAGCAGGGCTACGCGCGGATGACCGTCGACGGCGTAGCGCAGACGGCGGGTGTGGGCAAGCCGACGATCTACCGCCGTTATCACGACAAGGCCGACCTCGCCGCGGCCGCACTCGCCAGCCTCCGCGGCGACTGGGAGGTGCAGGAGACCGACGATCCGCGCGCGGACGCCGTCGCCTACGTGAAGAGCGCCCGGCGCAACATCTTCAGCCCCGGCGACCTCTCACTGCTCGGCACGATGCTGGCGGAGGAGCGCCACAACCCTGATTTCCTGAGGCGCTTCCAGGAGCGGGTGATCAAGCCCCGGCGCGCGCGGCTCAACGCCAGCCTTCTCCGGGCGCGCGACGCCGGCGACCTGGCCCCGGCCGCAGACCTCGAGCTGATGGTCGACATGCTCGTCGGACCGCTGCTGTCGCGCTACCTCGGCGGACGCCCAGTCGCGAGCGTCTCGCCGGAGCGGCTCGTCGAGCGCGTCTGGCGCGCGTTCGCACCCGAGTAACGGGCGGGCCGGCGGGCTCGCGACCGGGCGTCCGCCGAGGTAGCGGCTCCTCCCGATCGATCACTCAAACCTCCCCGTCGAAGTACGAGACCGCGCTCGAACGGGGCAGGAGCAGGTCGTCGTCGGGGTTGCCGACCCACACGCCGAGCTTGTTGGAATCGGGGTACACGGACACGGCGGTGGTGCTGACGGTCGAGTACATGAGCAAGCGGACGGGCTGCTCGGTTTCGTTACTGAGGCCGTGCGCGCCCTCCGGCCCCGACGGAAAGCACACAACGTCCCACGGGTCCAGGCGCATGGAGCCCTCGGGGTGACGAAGCGTCGGGTGCCCCCTGATCACGAGCAGCCACTCCTCCTCGCCATACTCGTAGTGATACGGACAGACGGCCTGCCCGGGGGGCAGCTCGTAGACGCTCGTGCCCGTGCGCTGCGCCCCGAGCTGCTTACCGAAGCGCAGCATGCCCGAGCGGAACCCCTCGGGGTCATCCGCGTCGTAGCTGAAGTCGGGCTGGGCGATGTTCAGCCGGCGCACGAACAGAGATGATCTCAGCTGACGCGGACAGCAGCGCGCGGCCGAGACGATCTTCTCCTGGCACCAACCAGGGTCCTGCTCCGCCAGACTGCGCGCGAGAGTCAGGCGTGGGGCACGATGACGCCTCATATGAGGGCGGTTACAACTGGGTGCGGGGGCTTTACCAGTACTGGGCGGTGACAGTGTCGACGTAGTGCCCTGCGAAGTGTCTCGCGATCACGCTCATCGCGGACCGAGGCACACCCTGCGGGCCTCCAGTCGGTGCCGAGCGCGATCACGGTCAGTGCGCTGGTGCCAGCTGCCAGCGATCTGACGAGTGGCCGTGATCCTCGCACGCCGGTGGGCGGTTCGTCTATCTGGGCGGGATCGTGAGGCCGCCGGTGGAGTAGCCGCCGTAGCGCTTGACCATTCTCGATGTAGGGCGAGAGGTCAGCCAACCCGGCGCGGGTGATCGTCCGGCCTGCCGCGCTCGGCGGCATTCGAGCCCGGTAGGCCAGTACGTGATGTCATCGTCTCGGAGCGTACGGTATGCATCCGCGTGATGTCTGTGCTCTCGCAGCGAACGGGGACACGCGCGAGCAGGTGGTCGGTCGACAGGTTGTGGACCCGGGAGCCGATGCTGTTCGTGGTGGTGGGCGCGACGGCGATCCTCGACTCGGTCGCCTCGATAATGCGCCACATCCATTTTGGGAGCGGGCTGGACTTGGCGATCTTCGATCAGGCAGTCTGGCATTACAGCCGGTTCGAGGCGCCTTTCAGCTCGATCAAGGCCGAGAACCTGCTCGGCGATCACTTCCATCCGATTCTTGCGTTGCTCGCCCCGCTGTATTGGCTGTGGTCCGATCCGCGGATGCTCCTCATCGCGCAGAGCGTCCTCGTGGCGGCTTCGATCATTCCGGTTTTCCTGTTCGCTCAGACACGCCTGGGACGAACCGGTGCGTACCTGCTGGCTGGGGCGTACGCGGTGTACTGGGGAATCCAGGTCGGGGTCCTGTACGACTTTCACGAGGTCGCGTTCGCGCCGCTCTTGATCGCGCTGACGATCCTGCTGGCCGACCGCCGGCGGTGGGGCTGGTTCTGGCTTGTGATCGTGCTGCTGCTGGGCGTCAAAGAAGATCTCTCGATCTTCGTCGTGTTCGTCGGCATCTATCTACTGACGCGCCGAGAGATCCGCCACGGGCTGGCGCTGATTGTCGTCGGAATCGCGTGGTACGAGCTGGCTACTCGAGTGTTCATCCCCCATTTCGCTGGCGGCACGCACTACGTGTACTGGACCTACGGGCAGCTCGGGAAGAACCCCCTCGATGCGCTCGGGGCGGTGATTCGCGCTCCGTGGCGGCTATTCACGATCGGTTTCTCGCCAGCGCCAAAGGCGCACACGATCTTGGCGCTGCTGGCGCCGTTCTTGTTCCTAAGTGTTGGCTCCCGGCTGTTCATCCTTGCGCTGCCGCTGTTCGCCGAGCGCTTCCTGTCCACCAACGCGAACTTCTGGTTTACGCACTACGACTATTCGCTCGCGATCTCGCCGGTGCTGGCGATGGCGGCTGCGGCCGGCCTCGGTAACCTCGTCCGCGTCCTTCCCGGCCGGCGCGGCAGAATCGTCGTGATCGCCGGCGCCGCTGCGATGCTGGTAACGAGCGTTGCGGTGTCGAAGTTGGGCACCTCGGACAGCGCGATCAACTCGCTCACCGACTCCTCCTTCTATCATCGCCCTGCGTTTGCCGCGGGCGCCTCCCATGCGCTGGAGCACGTGTCCTCCAGCGCGGCGTTGGAAACGAACGACCTCGTGCTTCCGCACGCCAGTGAACGTCTCCGGATCGACCAGCTGGATCCCAAGACCGTCGGACTCGACGACTACCTCATGATCAACGTAACCCACCCAACCTGCTGCGGCGCCACTGGCAATGGCAGCTACGACGTGCTCGGCAAGGTGCTGAACAACGAATTGCCGAGGGTAACCCCGATCTACTACGCGGACGGGTGGCTCGTCGCCAAGCGACCGCAAAACGGGCAGGCCCCAGCCAACGGCGCACTCGTTCCGATGCCAGCGAACGACGCACTCACGGTCAACCACGCGGCGACAAGTTGGCGGGCGGGACTCGTCGATGAATTCACCCACTTCTTCGCCTGCTACCACCGATGGCAGCTACAGGGACAGAGCGCCTCCGGCTGCTTTGCCGGCGCAGTTGCGCCCCTGCGCCGCCGCCAGCGTGCGCTCTCCACAGCGATCCATGCCGTCCTCCCGGCGTTGGAGCATCCTTGCGCCGAGCTCGCCACCGGAGCACTGGTCGCTACGCACCAGCTGACTCTCGACCTGAGACTGCTCACCCCGGCAGCGGCATCAGCAAGCCGGACCGCGCTCTCAGCCGCCGCCACCGTCGTTCAGAACGATGCCATCGACCTCGACCTCAGCGGCCAGCTCGACCGATTCACCATACTCTGCTCACCTCGGTAGCTCCTCGCGCCGCTAGGTGAGCAAATCCTCCGGCTACGCGCGCACCGCGCAGCTGGAGCGTCATCTGCGCGCTCACGGCGCCGAGTTGCTGCGCGAGGGAGCCCGGCACAGCGTGTGGGCGATCGGCGGGCCCGAGAGCGAGGTGCTGCGCGCGGAGACGATCAGCGCGCACCTCTCGCTCGACGAGGGGTACTCGTATCTGGTCGGATCGGCGCCAAGCCCGGGCGAGTCTCTGAATCGTCTGGCCGCGTACGAGAACAGCCGCCGCTGTTCTACCTGCTGCTGACGCCCGCTGGCGCTGGGTCACGCCGCTTCCTTTACCTCGCGAGCGGCGTGCTCGCGGTGTACTCGGAGTATCTCGCGGCGATCTTCCTCGCCGCCTTGACCGTTGCCGTCGTGATGTACTTCCGGCGGAACCGGTTGCGCACCGCGGTGCTCGGCCTGCTCCCGTTGGCCTCGCTGTGCCGTGGATCGGGCAGATCCAGCGAGGTCAGGACGCGGTGCATCACACCAAGCTGCTCCCCACGTTTCCCGCCCCGTCGTTTGGCAGCTTGCGCGAGCTCAGTGTTCGCCTCGTCCTCGGCGAGCATGGCGCCGGCTCCAGTACCGGAGTGCGCTGGCTCGAGTTCGTCGCCCTGATCGTCGCAATCGCCGCCGTCCTGGTCGTTTTGAAACGGCTGATCGCTGCCGATCCGGCGAGCCACTCGAGCCGGACCGTGGTGGTGATCCGAACCACCGGCGCGCTCGTCTTGGTCGGTCACGCGCTGGCGGCGATCGTCGGACCGGCGGTATTCAACCAGCAATACCTGACGGTGCTGATCCCCTTGGCAGCCGCCCTGCTCGCGACGGCGGTCATCCGGCAAACCTGGCCATGGCTACCGGGAGCCGTCGTGGCCGCGGTCGACCTCGTCGCCGTCGCGGTGTTCGTCCAGCGTTACCAGCGCGAATACGAGCCCGACGTCGCTCCCCTACGCGCCGCCGTCGCGGCCGAGCATCCGCGTACGGTGGTGACCGACAGCCCCGTCATGGCCTATCACTCCGGGGGTTGAGCCCGATCGTCCGGCCGTTCGGTCCTGGACCGCACCTTGACCGCGCCTGCGCGGCGCCGTGCGTGGCGGTCGAGGATTCCCGCATACCCGGCGGCACGACGCCCGGCTCGGGTCGATCCCGCACGATCAGCTTCTTCACGATCCGCGTGTCAGCGCATTCCGGTTAGCTCGGCTGCCTCGCCGGGCCACCGCAGCGCTCACGGCGTCGCCTTTTGCCCGCCGGAGGTCGGCCGATCGGTGTTCATCGCCCGGTCCTCGGTACGACCCGGACGACGTAGTGCCCGATTCGGGTGACCCGGCCGGGACCCGGGCGGGCGCCGGAACCCACGCCCGCGTCGTCGACCACGGCGATTGGCCCCACGCAGCCTGAGCAGTCGCGCTCGCGGTCCTCGCCGATGTTGAAGGGGCGGTCGAGGATCGGGTGCCGGCCACGGAGGTAGTACGCGATCACCGCGCTGTTGGTGAGGATCGTCTTGGCCCCCTCGCGATCAAGCCGGGTACTGAGCGCGTGCGGGTCGGGCTCGGCGTCGCTGCGCATCCGCTTGATCGTGAGGCCGGCGCCCGCGAGCACGAGCGCGAGGGAAGCAACCGGGACGAGGACCCGGATCGGCACCGCGGCCACCGCTCTGGCCAGCCCGATCAACCCCACCGGGATCAGGAACGTCAGGTAGCCCACGTCGAAGATGCCCACCCCGACGGCCGGCGCGAGCGCGTGGAGCAGCAGCGTTCCGAGGCCGCACCAAGCCAGGATCACCAGCAGCGGCCGTTCCCTCGCGCCCGCTCGCCGCATCGCCCTGGCCCCGTAGGCGAGCCCACCGATCAGAGCGAGCAGGGCGAGCGAGCGAGCAACCGCGCTTGCGTCCTTACCGGTCTCGCCGTAGAACGCCGTCACGAGCTGATCGCGGACCGACCCTGGGTTGACCGTCAGGTATCCGCCGCCGGCCTTGGTCACGTCGAGCTGGTGCAGCGAGCGCGCGAGCTGGGGCAGCCACGGCACGAACGACAGCGCCGGCAGCGCGGCCAGCGCGAGCGTGCGCCACCGCGGCGTCCGGGTCGGTGGCGTCAGTCGGGTTAGTACCACCAGCGCGAGCCCCAGCGCCACCAGCGGGGTCGCCGCGTCGTACTCCGAGGAGGTCGCAGCGCCGGCGCCGGCGCCGTAGGGCAGCCACCAGCGCCACGAGCCACCGTCCGCGAGCCGCACCGCCCCCCACACGGCGACCAGCAGCGCCAGGTCGGCCACCATGAAACCGCGTCCGAAGCTCGAGTCCGCGACCGCGTACGGCGCCACCGCCAGACCCAGGGCGGACAGCAACGCGACGCGAGCTCCGAGCCCCGGCCGCACGATCGCGTACAGAATCGGCACCATCGTCACCCCCGCGATCAGCGACGGCAAGCGGATCCACGGCTCGTCGTTCAGCGCCAGTGGCGCGAGCAGCAGGTAGTACAGCGGCGGCGTGTTCTCGTACACGGCGAGCCGGTGCAGGAAGCTGCCGGCGCTCGAAGCCGACGCCACCAACCAGGTGTAACCCTCGTCGGGCGTAAGCCGGTGATCGATGCCGGCGAGGCGCACCACAATCGCCAGCGCCACGACCCCGACGAGCGCGGCATGCCGCGAGCGCACCCGCTCGCCCTACGTGGCGCCCGACCCCGACAGCACGCGTGGACTCATCGCCTCGACGCGCGCGAGCAGCTGCGAGACCTCGGCGTCCTGACCGAGCGCGAGCACTCGCCGGCAGGCCACAGCGCATTCGCGCAAGCGGTCGGTGCGCGCCAGGGCGTGGGCGTAGGTCGACCAGGCGGCGCTTGATTCGGGGCCGAGGATCGTCGCCGCGCGGGCCGCGGAGACCTCGGCGCCGACGTCACCGGCGAGGTGGTAGGCGAGCGCGAGGTCGAGTAGGCCCTCCGTCGAGGGCCCCGCCAGGCGCGCACGCTCGAGCGCGCCGATCGCGCCGCTGGGGTCCCCCAGGCGCAGCCGCAACCGGCCCAGCCGCGCCCACGCGGATGCATCGGCGGGGGCGCGCTGCGCGGCGCGGACGGCGGCCTCCGCGGCCAGGTCGAGCGCCCCCATGTCCTCGTAGATCCGCGAGGCGAATCGCTCGGGCGCAGGACGATTGCCGTCGGCGCGGGCCCAGTCGCGGACGGTGCGCGCGGCCGCCGGCAGGTTCCCCGCCTGCCAGAACGCGGCCGTCAACAGCCGCAGCACGACGGGGTTGGCCGGCTCGGCGTCACGCGCGTAGACCAGGCGCCGGGCGGCCAGCGCGGGATCGCCCTCGGCGAGCGCGTGCTGGGCCGCGGTCATGAACCGCTGGACGCGGTCGGCGGCCTGATCGGGCGTGGAGAAGTCGACGAACTGCAGCGACCCGGCCGGCACCGTGCGCACTCCCGCGGCGAACGTCATCCGGGCCCACTGCTGCACGTCCTCGTCCTCGCCGGAGAAGTAGATCCCGGTGACGGTGCCCACGCCCCACTCCGGATAGGACAGGCAGCGCGCGTAGCGGTGCACGACCGAGTGGTCGGGGACGCGAGAGCCGAACGGATCGTGCCGGGCGCGTTCCTGCGCCGTGGTCCGCGCGCGCTGCTCGGCTTCGTAGGCGCGGCGGCCGGCGTCGGCGCGGGCCCTGCGGGTGGCCTGCGCCGACACCTTGACCGCGCCTCGCGTGACGCTTCCCCCCCGCGCGGCCTCGGCCAGCTGCGAGAGCTGGTCGGCGGCCTCGTTGATCGCCTGCAGGTGGCGCTGGTGCGCGTGCTGACGCCCCGCGGGGGCGATGTCCGGATGCCAGCGCTTGGCCATCCGGCGCCGGGCGAGCTGGACGGTGCGCTGATCGAACGGCGCCTCCAGCTCGAGCAGCAGCATCGCCTGTTCAACGTCGAGGATGCGAGACATGACCCCGTTACGTTAGCGGCCCTCACCCGCGGACCGGGATCCACGAGCCGCCCGTAACGAAGCCGCCCAGCCTCGCCAATTGCAACAAATTAGTATCAATTAGGTTGGGTTAGCTTCGGTAGCTCCTATGGTTTGGGCGCATGACCGGCACCGGCCCACATCACCGCACCCGGCGTCGTGCGATTGCCGCGGTGGGGGTGATCGCCCTGATCGCGCTCGCCGGCCTGGGGGCCGCGTTCCTCGCCCTGCTGATCAGCATGTTCACGCCCTCGGGCGAGTGCTCTGGCGCGGGCCCCGGGGGAGCGATCGTGCTCGGGCCGCCGGGGACCGGACAGCTGGTTGGCGCGACCGAGTACGGCGGTCCGGGCGACCCGAGCTCGGGCGCCACCGGGGCGTGGGGAGACAGTCTGCTCGCGCACCCCGACACCTACGCCGAGCTCGGCGGCCTGAGCTCGCAGACGGCCACCGCGATGGGCGGGCTGACGTACCTGACGCCGCTACGGATCACGTGGAGCGATCACTCGGCGATCGCCTACAAGCGCGACTTCGGGCTCGGCGGCGCGCCGGTCGCCGGGCTGGCACGGGTGATCGACCTGTGGTGGCAGTTCGCGGGCCGCCTCGGCGTGCCCTACGACAACGGACTGTGGTCGGGCTCGGTACGGGTCGCACGGCCTCCGGACGCGGGGGCCGGCAACCTCCTTGGCCAGAGCGCCGGTCCGTCGAGCTCGGCGCTGCTGGTCCCGTCGGCCGCCCCGGGCGATCCCGCCGCCTGCGCGCCCGGTGCGGTGGCGGGCGTATCGCTGACCCCCGGAGCGCGCGCGAGGCTGCTGGCCAACGGTGTCGCCGCCGCCCCCGCGCAGGCGCCGGCGGCGGTCAAGGAGATCATCGCCGCCGGTAATCAGATCGCGGGAAAGCCGTACCTCTACGGCGCGGCGCACGGGGTGCCCCTGGCGGAGATCGCGCCCGCGTATGACTGCTCGAGCAGCGTTGAGCACCTGCTCTATGGCGCCCGCCTGTTGCCGGTCACCTATGCTGCGGCGTCGGGCGAGCTCGAGTCCTTCGGAGCCCCGGGCGCCGGCCAGTGGGTGACCGTGTACGCCGACGCCGACCACGTGTTCATGTACGTGGCCGGGCTGCGCTGGGACACCCACGATGCGGCCGGCGCGGGCGATGGCAGCACCGGGATCGGCTGGCACCCGCTCGTGCGCGACTCCGCCGGCTTCATCGCGCGCCATCCGGTGGGGCTGTGAGCCGGCGCGCGGTGATCGGGCTGGCGAGCGCATGCGCGGCGCTCGCCGGCTGCGCCGCCACCGCGAGCACTCCCCATCCGCCCACCACCAGTACGCCCCACCCAGCCACCGCGAGTACGCCTCACCCGCCCACCACGAAGACCTCACCGCTCGCCCAGGCCCAAGCGTCCCACGAGTATCGCTCCTCGGCGCCACCAGCCGAGGCCGTCGCCGGGGGCGCCTCCACCGCGGAGCAGGCGATCCGGGCGTTCGCGGACGCCTATGTCAACTGGAGCGCGCCGACGGTCTCGGCGCAGATGCGGGCGCTCGCCGCCCGGAGCGTCGGCCAGGCGCGCTCGGCGGTGTCGCTGGCGGCGACGCAGACCGCCCAGGACTACGAGCTCCAGCGCGGTGGGATCGCCAACCGCGGCACGGTGGAGGCGGTGGTGCCGCTGCACGGCGCCCGCAACCGTTACCTCGTCGTGACCCGGGAGCGGACGAGCGCGACCAACACGACGGTCTATCAGGGCCTGCGTCCGGCGTGGCACGTCGCGCTGGCCACGGTCACCGAGCTGAGCCCCGGGCGCTGGGTGCTGAACGCCTGGCAGCCGGAGAGTTGAGCGGCTCCGGAGGCGCGGCGAGAAGACCTGGTCGAGAAACCGGAATGGCCGGTTTCACGACCAGCCTCCCGGCAAGACCGCCCAGCTCAGCGCGACACGGCGTTGAGGACGACCGCCGCGGCGAAGCACACCACCGCGAGCACGCGAATCAGCCCGCCGGTCCGGGCCCCCGGCCGGCCGGTGAGCATTCCCGCGATCGCCACCACCATGGCGCCGATGGCGACCAGGGCGAACAGGATGGCGAGCGCGTGAAGCACGAATGCGGAACTGTAATGTCCTTTGTGTTTTGTAGTGTTGGCAGCGATGTCCGCTCAGTACATCTTCACCACCTACAGGCTCTCACGACGCTTCCCGCCCGATCGCGAGGTGCTCAGCGACGTCTCGCTGTCGTTCTACCCGGGGGCGAAGATCGGCGTGCTCGGCTACAACGGGGCGGGCAAGTCGACGCTGCTGGCGATCATGGCCGGGATCGACACCGAGTTCGACGGCCAGGCCCAGCTCGCGCCGCGGGCGAGCGTGGGGCTGCTTGAGCAGGAGCCCAAGCTCGACCCGGCCAAGGATGTGCGCGGCAACGTCGAGGAGGGAGTGGCTGAGCTGCGGGCGCTGCTGGATCGCTTTACCGAGCTGTCGATGAACTACACCGAGGAGACCGCGGATGAGTTCGCGCGCGTGCAGGAGCAGATCGACGCCGCCGATGCCTGGAACCTCGACACGACGCTCGAGATCGCGATGGACGCGTTGCGCTGTCCCCCTCCGGAAGCGGACGTCACGACGCTCTCCGGGGGCGAGCGCCGCCGGGTCGCGCTCTGTCGCCTGCTGCTGCGCCAGCCCGATCTGCTGCTGCTGGATGAGCCCACGAACCATCTCGACGCCGAATCGGTCGCCTGGTTCGAGCGCCACCTGCACGACTATCCGGGCACCGTCGTCGCGGTCACGCACGACCGCTACTTCCTTGACAATGTCGCGGGCTGGATCCTCGAGCTCGATCGCGGTCGGGGGATCCCCTATCAGGGCAACTACTCGGGCTGGCTCGAGCAGAAGCGCGCCCGGCTGCAGGCGGAGGCCCGCCAGGACACCGCGCGCCGGCGCACGATCGACGCCGAGCTCGAGTGGGTGCGGCTGAACGCGAGCGCGCGTCGCGGCAAGCCCAAGGCGCGCCTGAACGCCTACGAGGCGCTGCTGGCCGCGGACTCGGCCGCCGGTGCCCAGCTCGACCAGGTTCAGATCCACATCCCCGCCGGCCCCCGGCTGGGCGGGGTAGTGCTGCAGGCGGAAGGGCTGCGCAAGGCCTACGGCGAGCGCGTCCTGATCGAGGACCTGTCGTTCACGCTTCCGCCCGCGGGAATCGTCGGGGTGATCGGCCCCAACGGCGCCGGCAAGACGACGCTGATCCGGATGATCACGGGCGAGGAGAAGCCCGACGGCGGGACGCTGACGCTCGGTGAGACGGTGTCGCTGGCGTACGTGGACCAGTCCCGCGAGGCGCTGGACCCGAACAAGTCGGTGTGGGAGGAGATCTCCGGCGGCGCCGACCAGATTACCCTCGGTGAGCGCACCGTGAACAGCCGCGCCTACGTCGCCGGCTTCAACTTCAAGGGCGCCGATCAGCAGCAGAAGGTGGGAAAGCTCTCCGGCGGGGAGCGAAATCGACTGCACCTCGCGAAGCTGCTGCGCAGCGGCGGCAACCTGCTGCTGCTCGACGAGCCGACCAACGACCTGGACGTCGACACGCTGCGCGCGCTCGAGGAGGCGCTGCTGTCCTTCGCGGGATGCGCCGTGGTGGTCTCCCACGACCGCTGGTTCCTGGACCGGATCGCTACCCACATGCTCGCCTTCGAGGGCGATTCGCAGGTGCGCTGGTTCGAGGGCAATTTCGAGGCCTATGAGAGCTTCCGGCGCGAGAAGTACGGCGCGGAGGCCGACAGGCCGAAGCGCATTACCTATAAAAAGCTCGTGCGGGGATAAGCGGGTCCTATCGCGCGCGCGTAACCGGCTCGGACTGGTGCGCGCATCAGCGGCTCGGTTCAGCCGCGGGCGCCGGCGAGCAGCTCGGCCACGCTGAGCACCGGGAGGCTCAGCGCCTGCGCGATGATCTGCCCCTCGGCGGGGACCTCGGAGACGTCGGTGTAGCGCCCGGCGACCGGCTGGCGGTGAACGACCGCGCGATTGCCGTCGACGTCGACGACCCAGTACTCGGTGACCTCAGCGCGCGCGTACAGCGGCGGCTTGAGGCGCAGGTCGCGGACCTGCGAGGACACGGCGACTTCGATCACGAGCGCCGCGGTTGCGGGGTGATACGGCTGTGGGGCATCAAGCTGGAAGACCATCAGGTCCGGCTCGGGCTCGGAGATCTCAAGCGTCAGTGGTGCGCAAATGCGTACTTCGAATTCCTTCGCGTCCACAGCCAGCATCAACCAGCGGGCAAGCCAGGCGATGACGCGCTCGTGCTCTGGTGTCTTCGGGCTCATGTCCGCGATCACCCCCTCGATCAGCTCAACGCGCGAGTCCTCATCGAAACCGCCGGACTCGATCAGCTGGTGGTACTCCTGCAGCGAGAAGCGGTGGATCGGAATTGGTGGAAGGGAGACCTCGACGGCCACGCCGCTGAATTGTAGGCTCCGGGACCCGCCGCGCGTCGGCGGTGAGGCTTGCGTTCCGGCGGTTAGTACGCCGGGCAGCTTCACGCGTCGCCCGCGAGCAGGCGCTCGAGCGTCACCCGCAGCTCCCAGCCGTCGCGCACCACGGCGTCGGCATCGCCCAGCTCCTCCGGGGGGTGGGGCCCGGTCGCGATCGCCACGCACCGCAGCTGATCCGCGCGGGCGCAGGCGATGTCGCGCGGCGTGTCGCCGATCACGAGCGTCCGCTCGCGGGGGTGGGGAACGCCCGGGGTCCCGGCGCGAGCGCGGGCGATCGCCGGCAGCGCCGCGCGCGCCTCGGAGTCAGACCCGAACGCTCCCTGGCCGGGTGGGAAATGGCCGCCGATCCCAGCTCGGCCGAGCTTCAGCCGTGCGACCGGCTCGAAGTTGCCCGTCACCAGCCCCAGCGCCGCCTGCTCGCGGGCTGAGAGCCAGTTCAGCAGCTCGCGCATTCCGGGAAGCACCGTGTGCGAGAGGTCGGCCGTGCTCAGCTGCGCGTAGATCTGGCAACACGTTTGCGTGACCGCGTCGGCGCGCTCGTCGATCCGCTGGATGTCGACCCCCGCTCCGACCAGGATCGCGCGGGCGATCTCGCCGTCCGTGCGCCCGGCGGGGGACAGCGGCCCACGCACCGTCTGGGCGTCGACGCCGTGGATCTCCAGCAGAGCGCCGTGCAGCGCCTCCCGGTGGACCCTCGTCGCACCCCCAAGCAGGGTGCCGTCGATGTCGAACAGGAACAGCACGGCCCCGAGGGCTCAGCGCTCGAACGAGACGCCGGTGGACAGGCGCTGGGCGAACGCCGCGATCAGTCTGGCCGCAGCGTCGATGTCGTCGAGGCAGACCATCTCGACGGGCGAGTGCATGTAGCGGCACGGGACCGATACGAGCCCGGTCGGAACACCGGAGCGGCTGACGTGGATCGCGTCCGCATCGGTGCCGGTCCCCTTCCCGAGCGACTCGACGGTGAACGGGATCTGCTCCTCCTCGGCCGTCTCGTGGAGCAGCTCGAAGATGCGCGGGTGAAGCGTCGTGCCGCGGGCGATCACCGGGCCCGATCCGAGCGCGTGCTTGGTGATCGGCCCGAGCTCGATCCCGGGCTGGTCGGTGGCGAAGGTCAAATCGACGGCGATCGCGAGGTCTGGCTTGCGGGCGAAAGCGCTCGTCCGCGAGCCCGCGAACGTCGTCTCCTCCTGGACGACGGCGAGCGCGAGCACATCCCCGGGGGACCCGCCGGCGTCGGCGACGAGCGCGGCGGCGTGGGCGGCGACGTAGCACCCGACCCGGTTGTCGAGCGCGCGCGAGACGAGCCGGCCATTGGGCAGCTCGACAGGTGAGACGTCGACCACCGCCACGTCCCCGATCCGCACGCGCGAGCGTGCCTCCTCGGCGTCCTTGGCCCCGATGTCGATGTACAGGGCCTTGACCTGTGGAACCTTCTTGCGGTCCTCCTCCTCGATCAGGTGGACCGGCTTGCGGCCGATCACCCCCGGGAGCCTGCCGGTGCGGGTGTCCAGACGCACCCGCTGGCCGATCAGCACGACGGGGTCCCAGCCTCCCACCTGCCCGAAGTGCAGGTAGCCGTCGTCGTCGATGTGGGAGATGTGCAGGCCGATCTCGTCGATGTGGCCCACGATCGCGAGCGCCGGGCCGCCGCCCGTCCCGGCGACGCGGGCAAAGGAGGAGCCGAGGTGATCCGCGCCGACCTCGGCGGCGAACGCGGCGCAGCCCTCGCGCCACACGCGAGCCGGATCGGACTCGTGTCCGGAGGGCCCCGCCGCGGTGATCAGCTCTCGCAGGAGCTCGGGAGTCGGCACCATCGCAAGGCTAGCCGTTAGCCGACGAGGCCCGGGTTGCGCTCACGGCGGCGTGCCCCGAGGCGGGCGGAGTCCTCGGGTAAGCCGGGCGCCGTAACCGAGCCCCGCCAGCGAGATCACCACCACGACCCACGTTCCCGACGAGCTGACCCCCTCGATCAGGTCGGTGTCGAGCCGGACGTTGTGTGGCAGGGCGATTGCCCAGCTCGCGGCCGCCAGCACCACGAACCATCGCCGGCGGGCATCGAGCGCGAGCAGTACCGCGGGTAGGAGGACCAGGTAGTGGCTCCACAGCACGGGGGTCATCACCAGCGAGGCGGTGATCGCCGCGCCGAACAGGACCCCCTCGGCTGGGGTGCGCCGGTGGTAGAGATATGCCGCGCCGAGCACGGCCAGCGCGAGCAGCACGGCAGACGCCTGCGCGGCCGCCGGAGAGACCCCGAGGTTCATCAGCGCGCCGATCGGACCGAAGCCGGCTCGCGCCTCATGGCGGCCGAGCTGCGAGAGAAGGTGGGCATAGGGCGTCGGGCCGATCGGGCCGAGCGCGAAGGAGGCCACCAGCAGCAGGAGCGTCGCCGCGCCCGCCCAGGCCAACGCGCGGTAGCGGCACGCCAGCGGGAGCCAGATCAGCAGCGGCGCCAGGAACAGCTTCGAGGCCACGAGCGGCCCCGCGATCAACGCCAGCGCCAGCGGGCGCTCACGCAGCCGCCACAGCAGGATCGAGCCGGCGAACAGCAGCGGGCTGAGGGCTCCGAGCTGGAGCCCGGTGATCATGAAGGTGGTGCCCAGGATCAGCGAGGCGCGCCATGGGTCGGCGTGCGACCCCGTGCACGTGGCGTACAGCACCGCGCCGACGCAGAGGGCGAAGAACAGCATCGGGGCGAGGCTCGGGCCGATCGCCGCCAGCGCCACGAACGGGAACACGGTGAAGTACGGGTATACAAACGACGACCCCGAGTACACCGCGGGCGAGCCTGGGCTCGGATAGACCTGGAGGCTGTGCAGCACCGCCTGGCCGGCCCGCAGGAACACGTCGAGGTCATAGCTGGGCGACAGCGGCAGGAACACGATCGCGATCGCCACCGTCACAGCGATCGGTCCAGCGGTACCCCGGAGAATCGGTCCAGCGATCCGCCGGAGGATCCGTCCCACGGTACGCCAGAGAATTGGCGCTCCCACGCGCCGGAGGCCTGATCTGCCGGTCAGCTCGCCCGTCCGAGTAGCCCTCGGAGCACGCACTGCAGGATCCCACCGTGGTGGAAGTAGCGCTGCTCCTGCGGAGTGTCGATCCGGACGGTGACCGCGAACTCACGCCGGCCGGCGTTGACCGTTACCTCGCGCGGGATCGTCTGGGCTCCGGCGAGTCCACGGATCGTGAACATCTCGTGCCCGGTCAGGCCCAGCGAGTGCACCGAGTCGCCGTCAGCGAACTGGAGCGCCAGCACGCCCATCCCGATCAGATTCGAGCGGTGGATCCGCTCGAAGCTCTCGGCGATCACCGCCCGTACGCCGAGCAGGCGCGCGCCCTTGGCGGCCCAGTCGCGCGAGGAGCCCGAGCCGTACTCCTTCCCCGCGAGCACCACGAGCGGGGTCCCCTGCTCCATGTAGCGCATCGCGGCGTCGTAGATCGAGATCGGCTCGAGTGAACGCGAGTCCCCCCCGAGATACAGCGTCACGCCGCCCTCGGTGCCCGGGGCGAGCTGATTCTTCAGGCGGATGTTGGCGAACGTGCCGCGCATCATCACCTCGTGGTTGCCGCGCCGCGAGCCGTAGGAGTTGAAGTCCTGCGGGGAGACGCCGTGCTCGCTCAGGTACCGGCCCGCGGGCCCGTCGCGCTTGATCGAACCCGCCGGGGAGATGTGGTCGGTGGTGATGCTGTCGCCGAGCACCGCGAGCACGCGGGCGCTCTCGATATCGGTGATCTGCTCGGGCTCTGGCGGAAGCTTCTCGAAGAACGGGGGACGGCGAACGTAGGTTGACTGCGCCGCCCACGCAAAGCGCTCGCCCGTCGGGACCTGCAGCGAGCTCCAGCGCTCGTCGCCGTCGAACACCTCGGCGTAGCTCTTGCGGAACATGTCCGACTGAACGGCGTACTCGACCGTCCGCGCGACTTCGGCGGCGCCTGGCCAGAGCTCATTGAGGAACACGGGATCGCCGTGATCGTCCTCGCCCAGCGGGTCGTCGTAGAAGTCGACGTCCATTGTCCCGGCGAGCGCGTAGGCGACGCACAGCGGCGGCGACGCGAGGTAGTTCATCTTCACGTCCGGGTTGATCCGGCCCTCGAAGTTCCGGTTGCCCGACAGCACCGAGACGACGGCGAGGTCCTCCGCGCCCACCACCTGAGAGACCTCCTCGGGGAGCGGGCCGCTGTTGCCGATGCAGGTGGTGCAGCCGTAGCCGACGAGGTGAAATCCGAGCGCCTCCAGGTACTCGGTCAGCCCGGCGCGGTCGAGGTACTCGGTCACCACCTTGGAGCCCGGCGCGAGCGAGGTCTTGACCCAGGGCTTGACTCTCAGACCCCGCTGGACGGCGTTGCGGGCGAGGATTCCCGCGCTCAGCATCACCGAGGGGTTCGAAGTGTTCGTGCAGCTGGTGATCGCCGCGATCACCACGTGGCCGTGGTCGAGCTCGGTCTCGGTTCCGTCCGCCAGCGTGACCGGCGTGGGGGATCGGCGACGATGATCCACCTTGATGCCCCCGGTGCCGCCTGAAGGTTCATGGCCCGCCCCGTTTGGAACATGCGTCGAGACCGGATCGCTGGCGGGAAAGCTGGCCGCCACCGCGGCGTCTTCCTCGTCGCCGCTCTCCCGGCCGTCTTCAACGTCGGCGTCTTCCTCGTCATCAGGGAGGAACCCTTCGAGCGCCATCCGGAACGCGGGCTTTGCCTCCGTCAGCGAAACGCGGTCCTGCGGGCGCTTGGGTCCCGCGATGCTCGGTACGACGGTCTCGAGGTCCAGCGCGAGGCCGTCGGAGAAGACGGGTGCCTCGGAGTCCTTGTCGTGCCACAGGCCCTGCTCCTTGGCGTAGCCTTCGACGAGGTCGATCAGCTCCCGGCTCCGCCCCGAGAACTCGAGGTAGCGCAGCGTCTCTGCGTCGATCGGGAAGATGGCGCACGTTGACCCGAACTCCGGCGACATGTTGCCGATCGTCGCGCGGTCCGCCAGCGGGAGGTTGGCCAGGCCCTCCCCGTGGAACTCGACGAACTTGCCCACCACGCCGTGCCGGCGGAGCATCTCGGTGACGGTCAGCACGAGATCGGTAGCGGTCGCGCCCTCCGGGAGCTCGCCCGTAAGCTTGAAGCCGATCACCTGCGGGATCAGCATCGACATCGGCTGTCCGAGCATCGCGGCCTCCGCCTCGATCCCGCCGACACCCCAGCCTAGCACTCCGAGGCCGTTGATCATCGTCGTGTGCGAGTCGGTGCCGACGACCGTGTCGGGGTACGCCAGCGCTGGAGGTCCACCTTCGTGCCCGTCGGCCTCCCGATCGTCTCGGTTATCGACGAACACCACACGAGCCAGATACTCGAGGTTGACCTGGTGCACGATGCCGGTGTCCGGCGGGACGACGGCGAAGTTGTGAAACGCGCCCTGTCCCCAGCGCAGGAACGCGTAGCGCTCCTGGTTGCGCTCGAACTCGAGCTCGGCGTTGCGGGCAAACGCCAGCGGGGTTCCGGCCACGTCGACCTGGACCGAGTGGTCGATCACGAGCTCTGAGGGCACCAGCGGATTGATCTGGCTCGCGTCACCGCCCATCTCGCTGATCGCGTCGCGCATCGCGGCGAGATCGACCACCGCGGGCACGCCGGTGAAATCCTGCATCACCACGCGCGCGGGGGTGAAGGCGATCTCCCGGCTCGGCTCATCGGCGGCGCTCCAGGTCGCGAGCGCTTCGATGTCACGCGCTCGGATCGACTCGCCGTTCTCGTTGCGGAGCAGGTTCTCGAGCAGGATCTTCAGCGAGAACGGCAGACGCGCGACGTCGAAGCGCGCCTGCAGCGCGTCGAGGCGGAAGATCTCGTACGCGCGCTTGCCGACGGTGAGCGTCCCTCGGGCGTCGAAGCTGTTGATGGACAACGGACTCTCCTGGATACGGGAGAGCACTACTGTAGGCGCAACGCCGACCGAGGCGGGGCGCGGCCCAGGTACGGACCGGCTGCGACGCTGGTTCCACGCGCCGTGGGCCCGGCTGTGTCGGCTGTGTAGGCTCGGCCTCCTCCCGGGGCGTCTAACGCTAGAGCCCCGGCGGGTGCCGGGCCACGAAGCCGGAGGTGTCCTCGCCCGAGAGGTTCGAGGACCAGCGGGTGCCGCCTTCGGCGAGCGCGACGGTGTCAAAGCGCCAGCCCGCGACAATCATGAACGCATGCCCAGCGTTGGCGTATACCGTGATCCAGCGGCCCGGACCCGGGTCCCCCCAGCTCTCGAAGCCCGTCGAATCCAGCGGTGAGCTCAGCAGCCCGGCGGCCGCCAGCGCGTAGCTGACCGAGCCCGAGCAGTCGTACCCGTTGGCCTGGAAGGAGCCGTGACCCCCGCCCCAGACGTACGGCAGCGTCGCGATCGCATTGCCGGCGGCCATCACCTGTCCGATCGCCGCCGGCGCACCGGCCGGAGGTTGAACGATGCCGCCGCTGTTGACCGCCACCGGGCCGCCGGTACTGGCACCCACCGGCCCGAGCGAGACGCTTGGCGCCGTCGTCACGCTCGCCGCCCGTGCGGCTGCCGCGGCTTGCGCTGCGGCCTTCGCTTCGAGCGCCTTCAGGCGGCTCTGCAGTCCGTCCAGCCGCGCCGTCTTGCCCGCGCGGGCGCCCGTCTGTGCGATCTGCCGGGTGAGCAGCGCCGCCTCAAGCGCGGCAGCCTGGTTGCGCCGAGCCAGCACCTGATCGGTCAGGGTCCGGTCGCGCTGCTCGAGCGCGGCCAGTTCGGTGGCCTGGCGGGCGACGGCCCTCCGGGCCGTGCGCGTATTGCCGAGCACCCTGGCGTCCTGATGTCCGATTCGCTGCAGGAAGCTCATCTGCTCGAGCAGGTCGCTGAAACCGCGGGCGTTGAGGATCACGCTCATCACGTCGGGCGCGCTGCCCTCGTAGTTGGCGCGAAGGTTGGCCGCGAGTGCGTGTGACGTCCGCTGAAGCCGGTTCTCGAGCTCGACCAGATGGTTGCGCGAATGCAGGAGCTCGGTCTGCGCGGAGGAGAGCTGCGTTTCGCTGGAGCTGAGCTTGGCCTGGATCGTGGCCAGCCGGCTCCGTGCGTCCTGCAGGCCGTGAGTGGTGGCTTGAATTCGCGCGGTGTCAGCGGTGATCTGCGACTGCAGCGTGGTGGCGGTGGACTGCCCCGCGGCGATCTGGCTCTGGAGATCGCCCGCGCTACGCGCGGTCAGATCGCTGGCCAGCAGCGCCGCGGCGACGGCGGCGCTTACCGCGAAGGCGCGCCAGAGCGCGGGGAATCGGATCGAGAGTGACATGCGGAGTGGGGGGCGGCGAGGTGAAGCGGGCCTACCGACAGCGGCGCGAAACGGGTCCTGACCCTTGCCACTGGACCCGCCGGCGACCCTAACAGGACCCGTCGCGGCGACGGCGGCTACTCCTCGTCGTGCAATAGATCCTGCAAACCCCCAAGACCCAAGACCCGCCAGAACCGAGCGGCGGAGTCGGCGACTCAGCGGCTCCTTGTCCGCGCCAGCTTCTGGCGGGCGGTCCGGTCGAGCATGACCTTGCGTAGCCGGATCGCGTGGGGGGTGACCTCTACGGACTCGTCCTCACGCAGGAACTCGAGCGCCTGGTCGAGCGATAGCTCGCGCCGGGGAACGAGGCGAACGAGCTCATCCGCGGTCGAGGAGCGGATATTCGTGAGGTGCTTCTCCTTGCACGCGTTGACGTCCATGTCCTCCGAGCGCGAGTTCTCACCGACGATCATACCCTCGTAGACCTCATCGCCAGGCTCGACGAACAGCGTCCCGCGCTCCTGCAGGTTGAACAACGCGAATGCCGCCACCGTGCCCTTTCGGTCTGAGACCAGCGAGCCGGTGGGCCGGGTGCGCAGCTCGCCGTGCCAGGGCTCCCAGCGGTCGAACACGTGATGGACGATGCCGGTGCCGCGCGTCTCGGTGAGGAACTCGGTGCGAAAGCCGATCAGGCCGCGCGCCGGGACGAGATACTCGATCCGGACCCAGCCGGTGCCGTGATTGACCATCTGCTCGATGCGTCCCTTGCGCAGCGCGAGCAGCTGCGTGATCACGCCGACGTACTCCTCCGGCGCATCGACGCTCATCCGCTCGACGGGCTCGTGCCGCTTGCCGTCGATCTCGCGGGTCACCACCTGGGGCTTGCCGACGGTGAGCTCGAATCCCTCGCGGCGCATCAACTCGACGAGCACCGCCAGCGCGAGCTCGCCGCGGCCTTGCACCTCCCAGACATCGGGTCGTTCTGTCTCCTGAACGCGCAGGGAGACATTGCCCACCAACTCACGCTCCAGCCGGGCGCTGAGCTGGCTCGCCGTCAGGCGGCTGCCGTCCAGCCCGGCGAGCGGCGAGCTGTTGATCCCGATCGTGACCGCCAGCGAGGGTTCGTCGACCGTGATCACCGGCAGCGGCCGGGGGTCCTGCGCGTCGGCGAGCGTCTCCCCGATCGTGATCTCCGGGATCCCGGCCACCGAGATGATCTCGCCGGCCGAGGCTTCCTCGGCGTCGACCCGGCGCAGCGCCTCGGTCACGTACAGCTCGGTCACCTTGACCCGCTCGATCCCGCCGTCGGCACGGCACCAGGCGATCGTCTCTCCGCGGCGGATGGTGCCGTTGCGCACGCGGCAGATCGCCAGCCGGCCCACGTACGGCGACGCATCGAGGTTCGTCACGTGCGCCTGCAGCGGGTGCGACGGGTCGTGCTCGGGGGCGGGAACGCGCTCTACGAGCAGGTCGAGCAGCGGCCCGAGGTCCTTGCCCGGGCGCCCGGGCTCGAGCGAGGCCCAGCCCGCCCTGGCGTTCGTGTAGACGATCGGGAACTCGATCTGCGACTCATCGGCGTCGAGGTCGAGGAACAGCTCGTAGACCTCGTCGATCACGGCGTCGATCCGGGCGTCGGGACGATCCACCTTGTTGATCACGAGGATCACCGGCAGACGCGCCTCGAGCGTCTTTCGCAGCACGAAGCGCGTCTGCGGCAGCGGGCCCTCGCTCGCGTCGACGAGCAGCATCACCCCGTCGGCCATCGTCAAACCGCGTTCGACCTCGCCGCCGAAGTCGGCGTGCCCCGGCGTGTCGACGATGTTCAGCTTGACGCCGCCATAGCGCACGGCGGTGTTCTTGGCCAGGATCGTGATCCCCTTCTCGCGCTCGAGGTCCATCGAGTCGAGCACTCGATCCGCGACCGCCTGCCCGGTGCGAAACGCGCCCGACTGCCACAGCAGCGCGTCGACGAGGGTGGTCTTGCCGTGGTCGACGTGAGCGACGATCGCGATGTTGCGAATGTCCGAACGTGGGGCCATGCCCGAGCCACGATAACCTTCCGGCGGCGAAGAGCGTGTTGCGGCGTCGGCGGAAGCAGGTTCGTGCCCGCGCTGCAGAAGTTCCTGCGCGGGCACGGTTACGTCCGTTAGATACACACGATTCTCACAACCTCAGGCGGTGGGTGTGAGGGGGGCACCTCCGCCCGAAGGGGCGGGTGCGGCGCTGCCGAACCCATCCGTAAGCTTGAGGCCCCATCCCTGAGCCTGTGGACGATGGCTACAGTCCGAGCTCAAGCTCGGCTTCCCTCGAGCCCGTCTCAAGCTCGGCTTCCTGCACGCCCGTCCCGAGCTCGGCTTCCTTCACGCCCGTCCCAAGCTCGGCTTCCTTCACGCCCATCCCAAGCTCGGCTTCCTTCACGCCCGTCCCGAGCTCCGGTTCGGCCGCGGTATCTGGCTCGCCGCTGGCCCGGAGCGCCGCCAGGGCCGGCTTGATCAGGTCGATCGGCATCGGGAAGACGATCGTCGAGTTCTGTGAGCCCCCGATCTCGCGTAGCGTCTGCAGGTAGCGGAGCTGGATCGTCACCGGGTTGGCGCCGATCACGTCGGCGGCTTGGGCCAGCTTCGCCGCGGCCTGGTACTCGCCCTCGGCGTTGATGATCTTGGCGCGCCGCTCTCGCTCGGCCTCGGCCTGCCTCGCGATCGCGTGCTGCATGCGCTCGGGGATCTCGACGTCCTTGATCTCGACGGTCGTGACCTTGATCCCCCACGGCTCGGTCTGAGCGTCGATCACGTGCTGAAGGCTCTCGTTGAGGCGCTCCCGGTCGGAGAGCAGGGTATCGAGGTCGGCGCCGCCGAGCACCGAGCGAAGCGTCGTCTGGGCGATCTGCAGGGTCGCGCTGTGGTAGTTCTCGACCTGGGTGACGGCGTTGTTGGCGTCGATCACGCGGTAGTAGGCGACGGCGGTGACGCGCGCCGGGATGTTGTCGCGGGTGATCAGCTCCTGAGGCGGGACCGTCAGCGTGACCGTGCGCAGGCTCACCCGCACCATCCGGTCGATCGTCGGCGTCAGCAGGATCAGCCCCGGGCCACGCTGATCCATCAATCGACCGAGGCGGAAGACGACGCCACGCTCGTATTCCCGCAGCACGCGCACGGACGCGGCCGCCGCGGTGAGCGCGAGCACGAGCACGACGGCGAGGACGACGGCGATCGCGACGATCACGGTGCGAGCTCCCACGCCTCGGCCCGGCGCACCGCCAGCGTCAGCCCGTTCAGCCGCTCCACGACTACCGGGTCGCCCTCGCGCAGCTCGGTGGACTCCTCGTCGGACCACGCCAGGCGGGCGCGCCACAGCGTGCCCTCGAGGAGCACGCTTCCCGCCGGCTCGCCCCAGCTGCGCACCACCCCGAGGTGGCCCACGAGTCCCTCGGCCCCAGTGCTGATCCGTCGCCGGCGGACCGCTACCCCCTTGTGCAGCGAAATCGCCACCACCCCGATTCCGACGAGTACGAGCAGCAGGGCGCTGATCAGTCCGAGCACCAGCCCGCCGCCGAGTCCGCCCACGGTGAGCACGGCGCCGGCCCCCAACGCGATCACCCCAGCGCCCCCCAGCATCCCCAGGGTGGGGATGTGGGCTTCGACGACGATTATGATCGCGCCGACCACCAGCAGCGATAGACCGAGTGCGGTCATGAGACGATGGTACGCCGGTGGCGACAGAAGGCCAATGCTGTGCTCCCAGCGCGGACCGCGAGACAGACCCGGGATCGCATGACGGCTGCGATAATCAGCCAATGAGAGCGGTCTACATAGCCCGGTTTGACGCTGAGGATCCAGCGGCGGCGATCGAGGTGGGCGAGCGGCCCGATCCCGAGCCCGGCGAGGACTGGACGGCGATCGAGATGCGCGCCGCCTCGCTCAATCACCACGATGTCTGGTCCGCCCGGGGGGTGGCGCTCAAGCAGGATCGCCTGCCGATGATCCTCGGCAGTGACGCCGCCGGAGTCGACGCTGAGGGCAACGACGTGATCGTCTACAGCGTGATTACCGACCCGCGGTGGCGCGGCTCTGAGCTGCTCGATCCGTCGCTGAGCCTGCTCTCCGAGCGCCACCAGGGCACGCTCGCGCAGCGCGTCGCCGTACCGCTGGCCAACCTCGTGCCCAAGCCGCCGGAGCTTTCGTTCGAGCATGCGGCCTGCCTGCCAACGGCCTGGCTCACCGCCTACCGGATGCTGTTCACCCAGGCCGCGCTGCGCCCTGGTGACACGGTCCTCGTCCAGGGCTCAAGCGGCGGCCTCTCGACCGCGCTGGTCGCGCTCGGGAACGCCGCGGGCCTGCGGGTCTGGGTGACCGGTCGAAGCGAAGAGAAGCGGGTATTCGCCATCGGGCAGGGCGCAGATCAGAGCTTCGAGCCTGGCGCGCGGCTGCCCGAGCGCGTCGACGCGGTGATGGACTCGGTCGGCGGCGCGAGCTGGAAGCACTCGCTGCGGAGCCTGCGCAAGGGTGGGGTGATGGTGGTCTCGGGCGGGACCGGCGGCTACTCGGCCGAGGCGGACGTGGCCCGGATCTTCGCGCTGCAGCTGCGGATCCTCGGCTCCTCGATGGGCACCCGCGAGGAGCTTGCGCGGCTGATCGCGTTCGTGGTCAAGACGGGACTGCGCCCGGTGATCGACACGGTGCTTGAATTGGATCAGGCGCGGAGCGCGTTCGCGAAGCTCGCGTCCGGCGAGGTGCGCGGAAAGCTGGTGCTCACGCCATAGGGGCGCCGCGCCGGGGCCGGCGCCGGGGCGCAGGCAATCGAGACCGCTGCCGGGGCCGCCGTAACGGCCGCGCGGGCCAGGGCCCCCGCCGAGGCAGGGTGCCGCCTCAGCCGCGAGGCGCGTACCGGTGGTGGAGCATCAGGTCATTGCCGTCGGGATCGGTGAAGAAGGCCATCTGGCAGACCCCAGTGTCCAGCGTCTCGCCGGCGAACGCGACGCCCTTGGCCTCCAGCTCCGCGCGCGCTGCGCCGACGTCCTCGACGTGGATTGCCGGATGACCGTTCTTCTGGGGCTGAAACTCCCAGCCGATCCGCTCGGGTGCCCAGATCACAAAGCACGTATCGCCGATCCAGAACTCGAAACGCGCCTGCTCGTCGGGCCGCACGCCCAGCGTCTCGACGTAGAAGGCGCGTGAGCGCTCCGGGTCCCGGGACGGAATCGCGATGAAGTCGAGCTTGTCGCTCATCGACCTGATCTTACTCGTCGATGCAGCTCTCGACCCGGGCGTTGTCAACGCATCGCCGACCCGGCCCGATCGGCTCGAGGACGCCCTTGGTCGTGCAGAGTCTCGGTACGGTCGAAGCTGGGTGGACGACGGGCGATATCGCGCGGCCAATAGGTGCCGTGCATTTGGAAAGCGAGTACCATTCGCGCGAATTCCGGTACCTCGACCGAGTCGCATCGGGAGGAGTGGGGGCGCGATGGCGGTGATGACGACGACGATTTTTCGGGCGGGAGAGACGCTCGGCGGCTACCGGATCGATGAGGTCATCGGTTCCGGCGGCATGGCCGTCGTCTACCGGGCAGAGCAGGTCTCGCTGGGACGAAAAGTAGCGCTCAAGGTGCTCGCTCCGGAGCTCAGCGCCGATGAAGCGTTCCGCAAGCGCTTTCGCCGCGAAGGCCATGACGCCGCTCTGCTCGACCATCCCCATGTTGTCGCCGTGCACGACTCCGGTGAGAGCGACGGCTGGCTGTATCTGGCGATGCGTTTGGTCGAAGGAGGCACGCTGCACGAGCGCATGCGTCCACACGGCTTGTCGGCAGACGAGACGGTGTCGATACTTTCGCCGATCGCTGATGCGCTGGACGCTGCTCACGCGATGGGGCTCGTGCATCGTGATGTCAAGCCGCAGAACATTCTCATCCGCGCTGACGGCCATCCCTACCTCGCCGATTTCGGAGTCGCTAAGAATGCGGCGGCAACCCTCGGCCTGACTGCTACGGGGGGATTTGTCGGTACCGTCAACTACGCGTCTCCCGAGCAGATTTTGGGCCGGCCGACGACGGCTGCGAGCGACATCTACGCCCTGACGGCTGTCCTCTACCAATGCCTCACGGGTCAAGTCCCCTATCCCAGGGACACGGATGCGGCCGTTGTGTACGCGCATGTCTACGACCCGCCCCCGGTCCTTTTGGCGCTCGCCGGACAAGACGCTGACCTCGACCGCGTGATAGCCCGTGGAATGGCTAAGCGTCCAGACGAGCGTTACGGCCTAGCGGCGCAGCTTGTTGACGAGGCAGCCGCTGCGATTGGCCACTTCACGGCCGAGCAGCGACGGAGCGTGCCCGCTTTCAAGCCCTCGCATGGACGGGCATCCCCCGGGGCAACGCATCCGGACTCGACGGCGACTGTCAGATCTCCAGATCCACGTCCGTCGGCTCATGATGATGCTGCCCGGTCAGTCCCCTCGCGGGCGAGCGAGGGCAACGGCCTCACTCGGCCTGATTCGAGCACAGGAATCGCTTGGGCCGACAGGATACGGCCTCGATCGCGCGTACGAACAGCTCGGGCGGCCGCGGCACTCATCGCTGCGGTGCTTGTGGTGTGCGGTCTTCTTTTTGGGGTGGACGCCTCCTCGGGCGGGGTTCGGTCGGCGCGCACCGGCTCCGTGACGCTCAGCTATCCGAGTTCCTGGAGATTGGCATCAGCGTCGACGTCGGTCCTCGCGGCGACCGCTTTCCGTTCCCCGATTCTGCTCCGGTCAAGTCAAGTGAGCCTCGCGGCTGGTCCGCTGGCAGAATCGGGGTCGATCCCGGGGGGTCCTCCGCCGCAGCTGGTGGCCAGCTTCGGCCAGCCGGCGAGCGCACACTTGGCCGTCGTCGCTGGAAAAAAGACACAGAATTATTACTGGCGCTCCGCCGACGGCCGGCAGCTTTCGGTGTTGGTAGTTCCGACTGCCTCGTCCGATCTTGCGCTTGCCTGTGCTGCACCCGGGTCCTCACCGGGAATCCTCAAGTCATGCCTGGGGCTGGCCGCGGGACTCACAGTGTCCGGTATTCAACTGCTCGCACCAGGCCCCGACACGGCAACCGGTGTCGCCATTCGTAGCGATCTGGCGCGCGTTGCCGCCGCGCGCAACCGCCTAGTAGTGCTTTGTTAGCTGTGCAGTAGGAATTCTCGCTAGTTGCGGCGAATCCTTCTCGCGTTTGGTTCTGACGCGAGGAGGTCATGATGGCTGTTGTGGAAGCTGCGGGTGTGGATGCCGGGGACGGCGTGTTTATGCCGTGGGTCGTGTTGGAGCGCTTGGAGGCGTGGTCGGCGGAGGTGTTGGCGGGAGCG
>JBPCRJ010000037.1:0-4841 GCA_050996975.1 Solirubrobacteraceae bacterium
CGCCGTCACCGGCCATCCGGCCGCGGAGGAGGCCGCCGTTCAATGAGTGCTCTCGCGTACACGATGACCGATTCGGTGACGATGCTGCGCCGCAACCTGCGGCGCCTGCGCCGCTACCCGTCGCTGACGCTGATGTTGGTCGGAATGCCGATCGTGTTTCTGCTGCTGTTTGTGTACGTCTTCGGCGGTCAACTCGGCGCCGGGCTCGGGCACGGGCTGAACGGTGGCCACGCCGGCCGCGCCGGTTACCTGAACTACCTCACCCCGGGCATCCTGCTGATGACCGTCGCGGCCGCCGTCCAGGGCACCGCGATCGTGGTCGCCATGGACATGACCGGAGGCATCATCGACCGCTTTCGCACCATGGCGATCGCCCGCGCTTGCGTGCTCACCGGTCATGTTCTGGCCAGCCTGATTCAGACCCTGGTCAGCATCATGGTCGTTCTCGGCGTCGCCATCGCCCTCGGCTTTCGCCCGAGCGCCGACGCGGCTCACTGGCTGGCGGCCGTCGGGGTGCTGGCACTGTTCACCTTCGCGCTGATCTGGCTGGCGACTGCGCTGGGTCTGGCCGCCAAGAGCGTGGAGACCGCCAGCAACACGCCGATGTTTCTGACCCTGCTGCCCTTCCTCGGCAGCGGCTTCGTGCCCGCCGCCACGATGCCGGCCGGGCTACGCCAGTTCGCCACCTACCAGCCCTTCACGCCGGTCACCGAAACCGTCCGCGGGCTGTTCACCGGCACGCACATCGGCGGAAACGCCGTCGGGGCGATCGCGTGGAGCGTCGGCATCGCCGTGGCCTCCTGCCTGTGGGCCAAGCACCTCTACAACGCGCGCCGCGCCCGCTGATCCAAACCGCACGCCCGAAGGGCGCTGGCCAAGACCTGCTTCGACCGCCCGGCCTGCATGTCGCGGTGCCCAGGGATCTTCCCATTTCGCGCGGAACTCGAGAGCGTGCCGGCCCCGGTGCTTGCAGAGTCCTGACAAGCGTCGGGTCGAAGTGCAGTCGGAAGCGAGCTCGGGTTCTCTCACAGGGGACAAGCTGCGGCACTCGGGCGCGGCGCCCAACGCATTCCTCCATCGCGGAGTTGCGGAAGTCCGGACGCGCCTCGGCGCACCCCGCGAGGCGACTGCTTCGGAACGCCAGCAGCAGCTGACAGCGAGAGCCGCGGGCGGCCGCTCTCAAATCGGCGAGCAGCGTCAGGGGACTAGATGTCCGGTCCCAACCGGCGGTCGCGGCGTCCCAGCCAGGCAACCGCTACGGGGTAGTTTGGGCACCTCGAGGGCGCACTTGACTATTCGTGGCTGCTCGTTGGCAAGCTTTGTTTGCGAGCTTGCTCCGGTGCTCGCGTGGCGTCACGCTCAAGCGCGCGGTAGATGGTTGAGCGGGCGACGCCGAACAGGTCGCCGAGCTCGGCGGTGCAGTGCTCGCCTGAGTGGTGGAGCGCAACCAGGTGCGCTTCCTGGCGTGGGTTGAGCTTGGGCTGCTTGCCCTGTAGTCGCCCCTTGGCTTTGGCGACTTTCATTCCCTCTCGAGTGCGCAGGCGGATCAGGTCAGACTCGAATTCGGCGACCATGGCGAGAACGTTGGAGAGCAGTCGCCCGACGGGATCAGTCGGATCGGAGCGCTTCGCGCAGACCGGGCCGCTCACGGTTCGTTCCGGTCAGTCCATGGTCAACATATGTGCGTTCGGCCATCACACCCAGGGCCGCGAGGGCGTCGCGCTGCGCGGTCAGGTCCTGCTCGTCGGTCGATGCGCGGGCGTAGCCAATCAGCATTAGGGTCATCGATCTACTGACACGAACGAGTGTGGGACCACGGCGTTGACGCCCGCGCTTAGCCGGCCAGGCTACGCATCACTCCGCGGGCTTTGCTTGGTGAGTTGCTCGGAGAGTTCGCGTAGTTGATTGCGGGAGTGCCGGTCGTAGGCCTGCGGATGCGCCTGCGCTTCGGTTTGGCGGTTGTAGTAGCGCCCAGTGGTCTCGTCCAGAGCAGGGTCGGCAATCAGTCGCATCGTGGCGTTCACTCCCTCCCCCAGCGTGCTCACGGGACTGGCGACGATCTTCGTCGGCATGTAGGTGGCAGGGTGAAGAGCAGTGGCGGTCACGCCCGCGTCGGATAGCTCGTCGGCGAGGTCGAAGGTGAACATGATCTGCGCCAGCTTGCTCTGGCAGTAGGCCTGCACACCGCTGTAGTGGCGGCTGAGCATGACGTCGTCGAAGTCGATCGGCGCCTGGCCGGCGGAGCTGACGTTCACGATCCGCGCGGGTGCAGCCTTGATCAGGTCTGGCAGTAGCGTCCGCGTTAGCAAGAATCCGGCGAGGTAGTTGACCGCGAAGCGCAACTCGTAGCCGTCCGCGCTCTGCATTCGCTCGCCGCCGCCCGGCGCGGTGGTCCCGATACCGGCGTTGTTGACGAGGACGTCGAGGCGTTTCTCACCCGCGATGATCTCGTCGCTGAGCTGACGTACTTCGGCCAGGTCGGAGAGGTCCGCCCGGTAGCTTTGGGCGCGATCACGGTTTCCTCCCCAGTCCTGATCACTCGCATTCCCCAGGTGGCTAGCGCGTAGAGCCGCGAGCGGGGATGGACGGAGGTGAGGCCTGAGGGCCGAGCCGGAGTCCTTCCGCTCGCGGGCGTTGGTCTGTCGGGGCTCCCCTCCAGTCTCGGTGGTGCTTGACGCCATCGACGATCAGGAAGGGAGCCCCCTTGGGGATGCTCACGGAGGAGGACGACGTGGAGATTCACGCATTGCACGCGCGGGGTTGGTCGCAGTCAGCGATCAGCCGTCATACCGGACGGGACCGTAAGACGATCCGGCGCTATCTCGCCGGCGAGGAGCCAGGCCGTGACCGCGCGCCGAGCTGTCTTGAGCCGTTCCGCGGCTATATCGTCGCGCGGTTCGTCGATGATCCGCACCTGCCGGCGGTGAGCCTGTTGGACGAGCTCGCCGCGGCAGGGTTCGATCGGTCCTATCCGACGTTGGTGCGGGAGTTGCGCCGGACCGCGCTGCGGCCGGTGTGCCTGGTCTGCCAGCAGCGCCGCGGGAACGCTCCGACGACGGAGATCGACCACCCGTCGGGTGAGGAGATCCAGTGGGACTGGCTTGAGCTGCCGGTCACGCCGTGGGAGCAGCCGGCGTATCTGCTGGTCGGGGCGTTGTCGCATTCGGGCCGGTTCCGTGCGGCGTTCTGCGAGCAGATGACGTTCGGGCACTTGGCCGGCGCGGCCCACGAGATCCTCGCCGGGCTGGGTGGCACCAGTCTCGTGTGGCGGGTTGACCGGATGGCGAGCGCGGTGATCCCGGGCACTGACCGGCTGAACCCGCAGTTCGCGCAGATGGCCAAGCACTACGGCGTCGACGTCGCGGTCTGCCCTGCGCATCGCCCGCAGCGCAAGGGGGTCGTCGAGGCAGCGATCAAGTTCATCGGCGGGCGGTGGTGGCGGACCGCGAAGGCCAGCTCGATGCTCAAGGCGCAGCAGTCGCTCGACGCGTTCGCTGTCGAGGTGTCTGATCGGCGTGGGCGGCGTGGGAGCACGGTCGGTGAGCTCGGCCGCTCAGAGCCGCTACCCGCGCTCGCGTTCCCGGCCGAGATCGTCGTTGAGCGGATCGCGTCGCGCAGCGCGCTGGTCGTGTTCGAGACCAACAAGTACAGCGTCCCGCCGGGCTACGCCAGCCAGCCGCTGACCGTCCGAGCGAGGGTCGGTGAGCCACACCTACGGATCCAGACGACGTCCGGGATCAAGGTCGCCACGCACCGGCGCGCCCCGGCCGGCGCTGAGCAGACGGTTCGCACCAGCGAGCACGCCACTCAGCTCGAGAAGGCTGTGCTGGACGCGTTCACGACCCAGACCGCGTGTCGGTCAAAGACGAACCGACCGCCCGGGACCGGAGCGCTCGCCGAGCTCGCCGAGCTCGCCGAGCTCGCGAAGCTCCACGGCCTCCACGACAGCGGCCTCGCGCCGGTCGTTTCGCTGAACGACTACGCCAAGCTCGCGACGGTGGCGTGCTGTTGAGCTCAGACACGATCTACCAGCAGCTCCGCGGTCATCTCGCCTACCTGAAGCTCGCGGCTGCCGCCGACGCGCTCGCGCCGGCGCTGGAGGTCGCTGAGCGGGAGAAGCCGGGCTATACCCGGTTCCTGCACGACCTCCTCCAGACGGAGGTAGCGGCGAGCGAGCAACGCCGCCTCGACGGGCGAATGCGGTTCTCGAAGCTCCCCGCCCACAAAACGCTCGAGCAGTTCGACTTCGACGCGCAACCCACCCTGGACCGCCGGCTCGTCGAGGATCTCGCCACGCTCCGGTTCATCGAGGAAAAGGCCAACTGCCTGCTGATCGGACCTTCCGATCCTGTTTCACACTGCCCCCTTCGCGTTCGTCATTGTGCAAACAGTCCAGCTTCGGACTGAAGTACCTGGATTCTCAGGCCTTTGCGACGGCCGGTGGTGATGTGCACCGCGTGTCGTTGTCCGCGTTGGACCTGATGCAACACGGTCTGGCGGGCCACTCCAAGGTGTTTGGCGGCCTCGTTGAGCGGGAGATAGCCGCCGGGCACGGTCGGCACGAACTGGCGGCGGATCGCGTCGGTCAAGCGGATCCGCCAAGGTGCGTTGGTGGTGACCTGTGCGCCGGGGAGGAGTCCTTCGCGCAGCCATCGGCGGATCGTTGCTGGGGAGGTGCGGTGTTTCTGAGTTCGTGATAGAGCGGCCGACTTTTTCAACCCAACGCTGAGCGTGGTGTCGGGGCTGGTTGGTTGGTGTTAGAAGCGAGCTCGGAGGCATCATCCGTGCTGGGTTCCGCCGGCATCCCTGCCGCCGGGCGATCCCCTCGCGCAGTCCCTCTT
>JBPCRJ010000087.1:0-26524 GCA_050996975.1 Solirubrobacteraceae bacterium
CGAACGGGCAGCCTACCCGCCCTGTCGCGTGCTCAGACGCGCAGGAAGCGGCGCAGCGAAAGCCCCGAGCCCGCGGCCGAGACGGCCACGCTGGCGACCATCAGAACCGCGACCAGCATGCCGAAGCCGATCGTGCTCGGCGCCGCGATCAGGGCGAAGTCGTGGGCGAGCGGGTCGATCAACGCGATCTTCCCCACGCCGAGCAGCAGAATCGCGAGCATGCCGCCCAGCGCACCGACGATCACGCCCTCGATCACGAACGGCCAGCGGAGGAACCAGTCGGTGGCGCCGACGAGCTCCACCACCTCCACCTCGCGCCGGCGCGAGTACAGCGACAGGCGGATCGTGTTGGCGATCAGCAGGATCGACGCCAGCGTCAACAGCACCGTCAGCGCCGCTGCCGTGATCGTCACCAAATTGGTGACTTGGAGGATCTTGCGGGTGTCGTCCTTGTGGTTTGAGACGCTTTGAATTGCCGCATCGATCGCCTGGGTCCCGCCGCCGACGGTTGTGGGAGCGAGCGAGCTGCGGATTGCCAGCACGTTGGCGGGATTGTCGGGGACGACGTGGAAGGTGTCGGGCAGTGGATTGGCGGCCAGCAGCGCGTACGCCTGCGGGTTCTGCTTGGACTGCTGCGCGTAGGCGGTCTGCTTGGAGACGAACTCGAGCGACTTGACGTGCGCCACCCCGAGCAGCGCGCGCCGGACCCGCGCCTCGTCCGCGCTCGTCGCCGAACTCTTCAGGTACACGTCGACCAGCACCCGGCTGCGAACGCTGTTGGCCGCCCCGTTGGTCGCCTGGACGATCGGGATGAACACGCCGAGCACGAGCATCGTCACGAGCACGGTCGCGAGCGCGGCGAAGCTCGGCGCGGCGTTGCGACGCATCGTGCGCAGCGACTCGCGCAGGAAGAACCCGATCCGCATCTGCTAAAGGCCCCGTGGGCGGCGCATCCGGCTAGAGCCCCGGTGGGGGCTCGCCGGGCGAGCGCATCCGCTGGGCGAACTCGCGGGTGCTCTCCTCCCGGGCGTACAGCCCGGTGGCCTCGTCGCGGACGATCCGCCCGCGGGCGAGCTCGAGCACGCGACGGCGCATCTTGTCGACCATGGCCTGGTCGTGCGTGGCCACGAGGATCGTCGTTCCTGTCCGGTTGATCCGGTAGAGCAGCCGCATGATGTCGATGCTCGTCTCGGGGTCGAGGTTGCCGGTCGGCTCGTCGGCCAGCAGCAGCGGCGGATGGTTCACGAACGCGCGCGCGATCGAGACGCGCTGCTGCTCACCTCCCGAGAGCTGATCCGGATAGTTGTGGAGCTTGGTCGACAGGCCCGTCAGCCGCAGGATGTCGGGGACCTTGTCCCGGATCTCCTTTCGCGTGCCGCCGGTGACCTGCAACGCGTAGGCGACGTTGTCGTGGACGGTCCGGCTCGGGAGCAGCTTGAAGTCCTGGAACACCACGCCGATGTTGCGGCGGTAGAAGGGCACGCGCTTGCGCTCGATCTTCGCCAGCTCGCGCCCCGCGACCCGGATCACGCCGTCGCTCGGCTCGAGCTCCTTGATCAGCAGCCGCATCACCGTCGACTTGCCCGAGCCCGTCGATCCCACGATGAACACGAACTCCTCGCGGTCGATCGAGAACGTCGCCTGGTCCAGACCAATGTCCCGGGCGTAGTGCTTGGAGACACCGCGAAACTCGACGATCGGGCTGGCGCTGGGGGTGGCAGACGAGCGCTGCTCGGGGCGCGCCGCGGGCGTGCTGGGGGCCCTTCGAGCGCTCGCGCGCGGAGAGCGGGTGCGTTGCTGAGGAGACTCTGAGCTCGCCATAGCGTGAGCGCAGCCTAGCGGCCCAGCGCCCAATTCGCCGCCTAAACCGGGTGCTTGCAACGCGATATGCAGGAGGTTTCATAACGACACCATAAATGGGGCGGCTCTCGCCGCCCTAGGTAGGTGGCCCGGCGTTCCCCGCCGATTTGCTGCCGGGCCTGCCCCGCCGCGCCGGTCGCTACCTTGTGGGGCGGATGACCTCGATTGCGTGCTCGATGCTGTCAAGTGGCCTGCCGCTCTACCGGATCGCGATCGACGGAGCGCGTTCGACGACGATCCTGGTCGCGTTCGACGCGGGTGCCCGCACCGAGCGCGCGCCCGAGAATGGGATGGCGCACTTCCTCGAGCACCTCGTGTTCAAGGGCGGCGAGAAGTACCCCACCTATCGTGACGTGAACGAGGCCGCCGAGCGGATCGGCGCGGTGCTGAACGCCTACACGAGCCACGACCTCGTGGCTTTCCACATCACCGCCCGGGCCGAGCGGGCGCTCGAGGCCGCCGACCTGCTGAGCGACTTCGTCGGCCGACCGCGGATCGACCCCGACGAGCTCGATCGCGAGCGCGGCGTCGTGATCCAGGAGATCGCCCGCGCGCAGGACCAGCCCTCGATGCTCGCCGAGCACCTGATCGACGAAGCGGCGTTCGGAGATCACCCGCTCGGGCGTCCGGTGCTCGGCCCGGCCGAGCACCTGCGTCACACCTTCACGCGCGAGGGGATCCTCGAGTTCCAGGCGCGTCGCTGGTCCCCGGACCGAGGTGGCGCGTTCGTGGCCGGCAATCTAAGCGGACTGGGCGATGAACCGGCGCTGGATGAGCTGTTCGGCCGTTTTCCGTCGCGGACCGTCCCTGAGCCCTACGAGCGCGCCCCCGGCCTGGAGCCCCGGGTGCTGGTGCGCGAGCGGGACTCGAGCCAATCCCACCTCCGGATGTCCTACCGGCCCGCGGTCGAGGTCTCCGACGCGCGGGCGAGGGCCGCGCTGACGATCTACTCGACGCTGCTCGGCGGCTCGATGGGCTCGCGCCTGTTCGACGAGATTCGCGAGCAGCGCGGGCTCGCGTACTCGGTCAGCTCGATCGCCCACGCCTACGCCGACGTGCCGGTGCTACAGCTGTCCGCCGGGCTTGACTCGAGCAAGTGCCTCGAGGCCTACCGCAGGATGCGGGAAATCGTCACGGAGCTGCGCGAGCACGGGCCGACCGAGTCCGAGGTGCAGCGCGCCCGCGCCTACGCGGCCGGGGCGCGGACGATCATGTTCGAGAACACCGGCGCGGTCGCGCGCCACGCCGCTCAGCAGACGATCCTGCGCGGTGAGGACGTCGATCCCGATACGACGATCGAGTTGCTCGACCGGGTCACGCTCGATGAGGTGCGAGAGGTGGCGGCGAAGGTCGCCGATGAGCTGTCGATCGCGTGCGTCGGTCCGCACACGGTGGAGGAGCTGAAGTCGGCCTGAGGAGCAGGATCGCCTTTGCGGTGCTGACCTGCATCGCGATCACGGGCTGTGGCGCGAGCGCCCGCGCGCACCGGCGCAGGCCGCTCCCCCCCGCTCCGGTGGCGGCGGTCCCGGTGCGCGCGATGCCGGTGCCATCCGCCGTCTTGCGGCTGCGGGCCAAGCTGGAGCGAGTGTGGAGACTCGCGGGACCCGCCAGTGGAGCGGCGGTCTACGACCTCACCACGCACACGCCGCTGTTCGGGCTGCGCGATGCGGACAAGCGAGCGCCGGCTTCGATCGAGAAGCTCTACACCTCGGTGGCGCTACTGCGCCGGCTGGGCGCGAATGCGCGCTTGCGCACGACCGTCCTCGGAGCCGGGCATCTGGGTCGGGATGGCGTCTGGCACGGCGACCTGTACCTGCGCGGCGGCGGCGACCCGACGTTCGGCGACGCGGGGTTCAACCGCATCTTCGAGCTCGGATACGGAGCGACCCAAGCGCAGCTGACCGAGCAGCTCGCCGGCGCCGGGATCCGGCGGGTCAGCGGCGCGGTGGTCGGCGACGAGTCACTGTTCGACGCGCGTCGAGGAGGCCCCGCGAGCGCGTACGCCCCTGACATCCCAGACTTCGGGGGAGAGCTCAGTGCGCTCAGCTCCGATCACGGGGCGAGCGGCCGGCTCGCCCCGCCCGCGTTCGCCGCCAACCAGCTGGCGCTGACGATGCGCCGGGCGGGCATCAGGACCGTCGCCTCGGCGCTGAGCGGGATCACACCGCCGGGTGCCCGCCGGCTGGCGGTGGTCAGCTCGCCCCCGCTGTCGGTGCTGTTGAAGCTGATGAACGTCCCGTCCGACGATCTGTTCGCGGAGCTCTTGACCAAGCAGCTCGGCGCGAGGTTCGCCGACGCGGGCAGCACCGAGGCGGGGGCGGGAGTGATCGCGGATGCGATCCGCGAAGGCTACGGCCTTTACCCGAGGATCCGTGACGGCTCCGGTCTGTCTCGAACCGACGGCTCCTCTCCGCGCGAGGTGCTTGACCTGTTGCGCTCCGTGTGGCGCACCCCGGTCGGCCACGTGCTCTCGGCGTCGCTGCCGATCGTCGGCATCACCGGGACGGTCAGGCGAATCGCCCGCGGGACGCCGGCCGAGGGCCGCTGCAGCGCCAAGACGGGAACGCTCAACGGCGTTACCAACCTCGCCGGCTACTGCACCGGCCGCGGGCACCACACGGTCGCCTTCGCGCTGTTCGACGACGGGCTGTCCGAGCGGCGCTCGCTGGCGCTGGAGGGCAGGATGATCGCGACGATCGCCGGCTCCTGAAGGAGTCCGCCGGCGCGGAGGGCGAGATTGGCTGCGCTGACTGACTGGGTCGCGGTCGGCTCGGTTGCGCTCGCCGGTTGCGCAGACGACAATCGCTCTGTGGAGTGCATCAGTGCGCTGAACCGGGGGGAGCTGCGGCGTTACTTGCAGCGCGTCGACGACCGTTTCACGATCGAGACCGCGTTGCTGGGAGGCGCCCGCGTGGCCGACGAACGCGGTGCGCTGCCCCAGCGCGAACGGGGACCGGAGTTCATCCTGATCCTCGTCTCGAGCGCCTTCCAGGGGATGCCGTGGCTCGAGCGCGTCTACCATGCCGGCGCTCTCTGGGATGCGCTCGAAATGGGTGCCGGCGCCGAGGTTCACTGCTACACCCCGGCCGAGTTCGAGCGCAAGCGGGTGACCCTGCCCGCGGTAAGCCGGGCGGTGAAGGACGGACTCGATCTGCTCGTCCTGGCCGAGTAGCCGAGTGGTGCCGTCAGCTGATCGCGACCATCCGCTCGATCGGAATGCGAGCCCGCTCGGCGATCTCCGCGGGGACCTTGACCTCGTGCACGCCGTCGCGGAGCGCGTCGCGCAGCTTCGGCAGCGTGATCATCTTCATGTAACGGCAGTGGGCCGCCTCGTTGGCCGCGACGAACTCGACGCCCGGCGCCGCCCGGCGCAGCGGATGCAGCATCCCCGTCTCGGTAGCGACGATCGCGATCCTGCCCCTGCCATCCGGGGCGGCGGCCTGCACGGCGGCGGCGTAGCCCAGCATCCCGCCGGTCGAGAGCATGTGGACTCCGCGCGCGTCGAGATCCCCAGCGGCGACATACTCCATCACGCTCGTTGAGCAGCCGCACTCCGGATGGATCAGGAAGTCCGAGCCGGGATGCGCGGCGCGCACGGCGCTGATGTCCGATGGCCTGATCCCGGCGTGCACGTGGCATTCCCCGTCCCATACGTGCATCGGGCGGCCCAGCGTCTTCTCGACGTAGGCACCGAGGAACATGTCGGGGCCGAACAGGATCTCGGCGTCATCGCCGTGCTCTCGGTAGATGTGCTCGACCACCTGAACCGCGTTCGCCGAGGTGCAGCAGTAGTCCGTCTGAGCCTTGACCTCGGCGGTGGTGTTGACGTACATCACGACCACGGCACCCGGGTGACCTGCCTTCCAACCGCGCAGCTGCTCGGCGGTGATCGAGTCGGCCAGCGAGCATCCGGCATCGAGATCCGGGATCAGCACCCGCTTCTGGGGACACAGGATCGATGCCGTCTCGGCCATGAAGTGCACGCCACAGAAGACGATCGTCTCGGCGTCGGACTGGGCCGCGCGCTGGGAGAGCCCCAGCGAGTCGCCGGCGTAGTCCGCCACGTCCTGGATCTCGGGCAGCTGATAATTGTGGGCGAGAATCGTCGCCCCGCGGTCGCGCGCGAGCTGGCGCACCTCGTCCTGCAGGGCGGGGATGTTCTCGAGCAGGAGGGGGGCGGCTGTGGTAGCGGAGATTGCGGTGCTCATGCGATCGGTTCGAGGATCAGACTGAGGTCGAGGGCGGCGGCGCTGTGGGTGAGCGCGCCGAGCGAGACGAATTGTATGCCGGTCTCGGCGACCGCCCTGAGCGTCTCGAGCGTCACGCCGCCGCTGGCCTCGAGCTCCGCCCGGCCGTGCACGTGCCCGACCGCGGCTCGCAGCCCCGCCGGGGTCATGTTGTCGAGCAGGATCCGCCGCGCTCCGGCGGCGAGCGCCGCGTCGACCTCGGCGAGCGTCCGGCACTCGACTCCGAGCTCGAGCTCGGGCGCGTGAGCGCGGGCGCGCCTGACCGCTTCCCCGACGCCGCCGGCGAGCGTGGCGTGATTCTCCTTGATCAGAATCGCGTCGTAGAGCCCGGCGCGGTGGTTGCATCCGCCGCCGGCAGCCACCGCGGCCTTCTCCAGCGAGCGCAGCCCGGGTGTCGTCTTGCGCGTATCGAGGATCCGCGCGCCGGTGCCCCCGACCGCGCGCACGCAGCGCGCGGTCAGCGTCGCGACACCGGACAGGCGAGCCAGGAAGTTGAGCGCCGTGCGTTCGGCGCTCAGGATCGCGCGGGCCGAGCCCTGCACCCGCAGCACAGGACCGCGCTCGCGCCACTGCCCCTCCACGGTCAGTCGCGTGATCGAGATCTCAGGGTCTAGCGCGCGGAAGGTCTGAAGCGCGACGTCGAGACCGAACAGGACCCCCGGCGCCTTCTGCGTGATCGTCGCCCGCGCGCACGCACCCTCGGGGACCGTAGCCGCCGTGGTCACATCGCCGGGGCCGAGATCCTCGTCCAGCGCCCGGACGACGATTTCGGCGATCCCGTTCCCGGTCACGGGTGCTCAGGATACGGGGTGTGATCGGCGTGATCGGCGTGCTCGCCGCCGCAGGCCCCACCGCCACGGCCACGGCCACGGTCGCCGAAGTTTCATCGGCGGGCGAACCTGCGACCCTCCCACGCCATGCGGATCGCGGTGGGCGTCATTTCGGTCCTGCTGCTCGCCGTCATGCTGGCGGAGTTCTTCTTTGTCTTCCTGCTCCCGCGGCGGGTCAAGCGCGATCCCCGGATCGCGCGCGGGCTGCTGCTCGGCCTATGGGTCCCGTGGCGCGCGGTCGCCGCCCGGCTGCCCCGCGTCGCGGCCGACACGGCGCTGGGGGCGTTTGGACCGTTCGGGCTGCTGGCGATCCTCGCGCTGCTCAGCATCGGGGTGATCTGCGGATTCTGCGGACTGCAATGGGCGAGCTCGACCCAGCTGGGGGCTCGCCATCCGGCGAGCATCAGCGGGGATCTGTACTTCAGCGCCGGAGTGTTCTTCAGCGCCTCCACCCCCTTCCTCCCCAGTGGCGCCCTCGGCAAAGCGATGCAGGTCGCCGAGGCGGCGACCGGATTCGGCTTCCTGGCGATCGCGATCGGCTATCTACCGGCGCTCTTCCAGGCGTTCTCACGCCGCGAGACCGCGGTCTCGCGGCTGGACCCGCGCGCCGGCTCGCCGCCCTCCGCGGCGGCCCTGCTAGAGCGCTGCGGGCGCCGGGGCGGATGGCACGCGCTCAACGAGTACCTGCGTGAGTGGGAGTCGTGGACCGCAGAGCTGATGGAGACCCATCTGAGCTACCCGATCCTCGGATACTTTCGCTCCCAGCACGTGAACCAGAACTGGCTGGCGGCGCTGACGACGATCGTCGACGCGAGTGCGTACGCGATCGCCTACGGACCCCACGAAGCGATCGAAGCGGCCGAGCTGACCTTCGCGCTGGGACGCCACGCGCTGGCCGACCTCACTTACGCGTTCGGATGGCACCGCACCGAGCCCGCCGCCGGGCTCGCGAGCGCGCGTCTGAGCACCGAGGGCCTTACGGAGCTGCGCAGCCGGCTGGACGCCAGCGGCCTCCACGGCGCTGACCGCGATGAATCCGCCCAGCGGCTCGAGCGGCTGCGCTCCAGCTACGAGCCGTACGCGATCGCGATCTCACGCCAGCTTGCCCTCGCCCTGCCCGACTGGCTCCCGGGCACGGTGCAGGAGAATTGGCGGGCCGCCGCCGATCGCGCCCGGCACGATCGGCCGCTGGCTTAGCCGCAAGAGTTCCGCGTCGCCGCAGTTCAGTTTGCCGCTTTGAGCAGGTAGGCGCGCACGAAGCCGTCGAGATCGCCGGCCAGCACTCGCCCGGCGTCGCCCATCTCGTAGTCGGTGCGGTGGTCCTTGACCAGCGTGTACGGGTGCAGGACGTAGGATCGGATCTGGGAGCCGAAGTTCACATCCTGGGCCTCGCCCTTCTCGCGCGCGATCTCCTCGCGGCGCTTGCGCTCCTCGAGCTCGAGCAGCTTGGAGCGGAGCATCGCCATCGCCTCGGCTTTGTTGGATGACTGGGAGCGTTCATTCTGGCACTGGACGACGATCGAGCTCGGCCGGTGCGTGATCCGGACGGCCGAGTCGGTCTTGTTGACATGCTGCCCGCCCGCGCCGCTCGCACGGTAAGTATCGATCTGCAGGTCGTCCTCGTCGATCTGCAGCTCCGCCGCCTCCTCGACGACGGGCGAGACCTCGACGCCGGCAAAGCTCGTCTGACGCCGGTTGGCGGAGTCAAACGGCGACAGGCGCACCAGCCGATGGACGCCCTTCTCGCTGCCGTAGAGGCCGTATGCGTTCTCTCCCTTGACCCGGAACGTGGCCGACTTGATGCCCGCCTCCTCACCCGGCGAGGCCTCGAGCAGCTCGGCGTCGAACCCCCGCTTCTCGGCCCACCGCATCTCCATTCGCAAGACCATCTCGGCCCAGTCCTGGGCGTCGGTCCCCCCCGCCCCCGCGTTGACCGTCACGAGCGCGTCCCCGGCGTCATAGCGCCCGGAGAACAGGCGTTGCTCCTCGAGGATCTCCAGCCGCTGCGCCACCGCGACCACCTGCTGCTCGAGCTCGGACCCGATCTCGGGGTCGTCCTGCGCCAGCTCGGCCAGCGGCGCGAGATCCTCCACGTCACGCTCGAGCTCGGCGAACACGCCGAGTGTGCGGGTCACCCGGGCGTGCTCCGCGCTGACCCGGGCCGCGCGCTCCTGGTCCTCCCAGAAGCCCGGCGAACTCATCTCAGCCTCGAACGCGCTGACCCGCTCGCTCAGCCCAGCCGGGTCAAAGATAGTCCGCGAGCAACGTCAGCTGGTCGCGGATCGCGCCGAGGCGCTGGGGCAGCGGCTCGGTGGGCGCGGTCGACATCGCCAGCTACCCTAGCATCGCCGCGGAGGGCTCAGCTGCGCCCGCGCCCAACCCGACGTGCCGCGCGCCGATCGAGATGGCGCTCGCGACGAGCCAGCTCCTGCTCAACCCGGTCGAGCTCCGGCGCCGGGCCATACAGCCGCCATCCGTTGCGTAGCAGCGGGATCACCGAGACCAGCGCGATCCACGCCGGCCAGAACTGCCCGTGGGCACCCGCGGCCAGCCAGATCACCGTGCAGATCACTAACATCGCCAGTCCTCCTCCAGCCTGCTGGAGCAGCCAGCGCTGCAGCTGGCCTCGGCGCTCGACGAGCTCCGCCCTGTGCTGGGCCGGCGTGATCGGGAGCATCGGCAGGTCCGCGCGCAGCGCCCGCAGCTCGTCCTCGGTCTGCGATCGGTAGACCGCGTGCACGCGGTCGCTGAGCTCCTCCTCGGTCAATCTCCCGGCGGCGAAATGCTCCCGGAACTCCTGCGCCATGCGCTCGCGCTGGTCGTCGGAGGCGCGCAGACCAGGGGACTCGGTCACCTACGCACCATGACATTTCTTGAACTTCTTGCCCGACCCGCACCAACACGGGTCGTTGCGGCCGAGCTGCTCGGTCTCGTCGACGCGACGCTGCTCTACGGGGGGCGGGAGCTCCTCCTCCGCAACCGCCTCCGCGCCCCAGGCCCCCCGCGCGACACCGGCAGCCGCGGCGATCGCCTGCGCGCCCTGCGGAGCCCCGCCGCCGGAGTAGCTGACCCGGCCACCCGCCGTCGATGAGCTCGAGGCCGGTGCCGGACGCCGGGGTGGGATCGCGGCCGGCTCCGGGCCATTGCCGTCCTCGCCTTCGATCGTCACCTCCACGTGGAAGATCATCCGCGCAAAGTCATCCCAGACGCTGTTCATCAGATCGCGGAACAGCTCGAACGCCTCGTTCTTGTATGCGACTAGCGGCTCGACCTGGGCGAATCCGCGCAGATGGATCCCCTCGCGGAGGTAGTCCATGTCGTAGAGGTGCTCCCGCCAGCGCTGGTCGATGATCTGCAACAGCAGGAAGCGCTCGAGTGCACGCATCAACTCGGTCCCCAGCTCCTGCTCGCGACGGTCGTATTGCGCGGTCGCCTCCTCCTGCAGGCTCGCCGTCAGCTCCTCACGATCGACGCGATGAGGTTCGATGCTCGCGATCGCGGCGCTCGGGGTGAAGATCTCCTGCAGACGGCGGAGCAGCCCGTCCACGTCCCAGTCCTCGACGTAGTCACCGGCGGTGTATTCCGCCACCAACCGCTCCATCAGGCCCGAGATCTCCGCCTGAGCGGCTTCCTTCATGTCGCGCCCCTCGAGCACCTCGTCGCGGTAGCTGTAGACCACATCGCGCTGCTGGTTGAGCACATCGTCATATTCGAGCGTGTGCTTGCGCTGCAGGTAATGCTGCTCCTCCACCTTCTTCTGCGCCTTCTCGATCTGCTTGGAGAGCATCCCCGCCTCGATCGGCTCCTCCTTGCCCTCCTCGTCGGTGCTGCCCAGGCGATCGAGGATCTTGTAGATCCGCTCCCCGGCGAACAGGCGCACCAGATCGTCCTGGGCGGATAGGAAGAAGCGCGACTCCCCAGGATCCCCCTGACGACCCGAGCGACCCCTCAGCTGGTTGTCGATCCGCCGCGACTCGTGGCGCTCGGTTCCGATGATGAACAGCCCGCCCGCCTCCAGCACCTTGTTGCGCTGGCTCTCGACGCGGCGGTCGATCTCGGGCAATACCTTCCCGTAGTGCTCACCGTAGTCGGGCGCGTCGGACGGCACGCCGAGCTTGGCGAGCTCGAGCCCCGCCAGGTGCTCGGCGTTGCCCCCGAGCTTGATGTCGACACCACGGCCGGCCATGTTGGTGGCGATCGTGACCGCGCCCGGCTGGCCCGCCTCGGCGATCGTCTCGCCCTCGCGCTCGGCGTGCTCTGGCTTGGCGTTCAGCACCGTGTGCTTGATCCCCTTCTGGTTCAGACTGTGGGAGAGCAACTCGGAGACCTCGACCGAGATCGTGCCGACCAGGACCGGCTGGCCGTTCTCGTGGCGCGCCTCGATCTCGTTGGCGACCGCCTCCCATTTGCCGTCCTTGGTCTTGTAAACCTGATCGTTGCGATCGGCGCGGACCATCGGGCGATTGGTGGGCACCTGCACGACCCCCAGCTTGTAGATCTTCATGAACTCGGTCGCCTCCGTGAGCGCGGTACCGGTCATCCCAGCGAGCTTGTCGTACAGACGGAAGTAGTTCTGCAGCGTGATCGTCGCCAGCGTTTGGTTCTCCTCCTGAACGCGCACCCCCTCCTTGGCCTCGATCGCCTGGTGCAGGCCCTCAGACCAGCGCCGGCCCTCGAGGATGCGGCCGGTGAACTCGTCGATGATCTTGACCTCGCCGTCAAACACGGCGTAGTCGTCGTCTCGTCTGTAGAGCGACTCGGCCTTCAGCGACTGAAGCAGGTGGTTTACGAGGTGCCCGTTCTCCGCCCGGTACAGGTGGTCGATCCCCAGGAAACGCTCCGCCTTGGCCACCCCCTGCTCGGTCACCGCGACGGTCTTGTGCTTCTCGTCGAACTCGTAGTCGAAGTCGGCGACGAACCCCTTCTTGGCACGCGAATCCATCCCGTCGGGAGTCTTGCCCGCCTCCAGCTTCGGCGCCAGGCGCGCGAACTTGGCGTACAGGTCGGCGGCCTGCTCGGGAGCACCGGAGATGATCAATGGCGTGCGCGCCTCGTCGATCAGGATGTTGTCCACCTCGTCGACGACCGCGAACGTGTGGTAGGGCGACTTGCCCTCCTCGGGCTTGGGTCGGCCGCCGTGCTGGACCTTCTCCTCCAGCGTGGTGGCCATGTTGTCGCGCAGGTAGTCGAAACCGAACTCGGAGTTGGTCCCGTAGGTGACGTCCGCCGCGTAGGCGTCGCGCTTCTCCTCGTACGGCTGCATGTTCTGCAGCACGCCGACGCTGACGCCGAGCAGGTCGTAGATCGGCTTCATCCACATCGCGTCGCGCCGCGCCAGGTAGTCGTTGACGGTCACCAGGTGCACGCCACGCCCAGCGAGCGAATTGAGGACGACCGCCAGCGTCGCCGTCAGCGTCTTGCCTTCGCCGGTCTTCATCTCCGCGATCGAGCCGTGGTGGAGCACCATTCCGCCGATCAGCTGGACATCGAAGTGGCGCATTCCCATCGAGCGCCGGCCGGCCTCGCGCACGAGCGCAAAGCATTCCGCCAGAAGCTCGTCGAGTGACTCTCCGTTCCGGGCTCGCTCACGCAGCTCTGCGGCGGTCTCGCCGAGCTCCTCTTCGGAATGATGCTCGAACTCGGGCTCAAAGCCGTTGATCCGCGCGACGCGTTGCTCGAAGGACCTGAACTTCTTCGCCTCGCCCATCCGAAGAGCACGGTCAAGGATCGACATGGCGCTAGGTTAGCAACGGTCCCGGGTCGCCAAATCCCACCGTCATGCCGCGGGCGAGACGGGCGAAACGTCTCCCGGGAGGGGCGGCGGTACGCTCGGCGAGACGTCCTCCGTCCGGCTTGCTTTTGCCTCGGCCGCCGCCGCGCGCGTCTCGCGCCGGCGCCGCCGCTTGTCGCGGTGGCGCTTGACCTGCACCGACAACTCGTCGGCGCACAAGTTGATCGAGTGGACGATATCCGGGGAGGCGTCGCGCGCGCGCAGCGTCACACCCTTCAGGTGCAGCGTCGCCTCGGCCACCTGAGAATCGGCGATCGCCGGGTTGCGCTCTTCGAACACCTCGACCTCGAGCTCAGCCAGCTCCGACACCTGACGGGAAACCTTGCGAAAGCGCTTGACGACGTGGTCCCTCAGCTCCTCGGAAACGGGCAGGTTCCGACCCTTGACCTCGATTCTCATCGGTTGACCTCCTTGCGGCAAGGATGGATGTGGATGAACCCAGGAGGTTATTCCTGCGTGTCCCATTTGTCGATGACGGATGACGACGCTGTGCGAGCGTCCGCCCGGGGCGTTGGCGCTGTCAAGATGTCCGCCAGGTTGTCGGCCGTCTCCCCGGAGCTCTCGTGGTCGTTCGAGCCCAGCGTGCTGCTCGGGGTGCTGATCCTGGCGACGCTGTACGTGACGGCCTGGCGTCGGGCCAGAACACCGCGCGAACGCCATCCGCCCTCCAGCGGGCGGCTCGTGCTGTTCGCCACCGGCCTGCTCGTGGTCCTCCTGGCGCTCGTCTCACCGATCGATCAGCTGGGCTCACAACTGCTCGTGATTCACATGCTCCAGCACATCCTGCTGCTCGACGTCGCGCCAATCCTGATGATCGTCGGTCTGACCAAGGTGCTTCTGCGGCCGGCCACTGCCCGGCTGAGGTCAATCGAGGAGCACGCTGGGTTCCTCGGCCATCCGGTTTTCGCGGTGCTCGCCTACGCCGGCTTGATGTGGCTCTGGCACATTCCCACGCTGTACGACGCCGCCCTTCGCGGTTCGGCTGTACATGCGCTGGAGCACCTGTGCTTTGCCGCCGCCGGGACCCTCTACTGGTGGCACCTGCTCTCGCCGATCCGCAGCCGGGTACGTCTGCGGGGTCTCGGCCCGATCGCCTACATGGTCAGCACCAGGCTGCTGGTGGGCATCCTCGGGATCGCGCTCACGTTCGCCCCCCGCACCTTCTATCCCTTCTATCAGCATCATCCGCACTACTGGGGCCTGTCGCCGACCGAGGACCAGTCACTCGCCGGGCTGGTGATGGCGCTCGAGCAGTCGATCGTGATGGGGATCGCGCTCGTGATCCTGTTCGTCCAGATGCTGGGCGAATCCGAGCGCGAAGCACAGCGAGCGGAGCGGTTCGAGGTGATCTAGGTGCCCGGACCCGGCCGCGACTCATGATCCTGGCTCAGGGCGACCTCGGCGGTTCCCCGCAGGACCCGCGCAAGTCATCCGCGCGGGCCGGGAACCGACAGCGCCGCACCCATTGCGCCGCCGAGATCGCCGAGCGCCGCCACCTTGACATCGGGCGGGCGGGAGTCGTTGAACAAGTGTGGGTGCATCTGCGCGGCGATCCTGTCCACGAACGGCTGGCCGAAACGTACCCCGAGCCCGCCGCCGATCACCACCGCCTCGACATCCAGCAGATTGACCGCTGAGGCGATCCCGGCGCCGAGCGCGTCGACCGCGCGGTCGACGATCTGCGTGGCGAGCTTGTCATTTTGGTCGAGCGCGTGCGCCCAGATCGCGCTGGTCAGACGGGTGCGGCGATGTTCGCGCATCAGCTTGAACAGCACGGTGCTGCGGCCGTGCTCGACCCGCCGCCGCGCGCGCAGCTCCATCGCCGCTCGACCGGCGTAGGCCTCCAGACATCCGCATCGCCCGCACGGGCATCGAGCCCCGTCGAGCTTGACCACGGTGTGGCCGATCTCCCCGGCCCCACCGCGGCCCAACCAGGGCTTGCCCGCGAGAATCAGACCGCCGCCCACCCCCGTGCCCCAGAACACGCCCAGCAGCGACTGGTATGGCTTGCCCGCGCCCAGCATGAACTCCGCCTCAGTGGCGACCTGAACGTCGTTGCCGACGAACACGGCCGTGCGAAGCGCGCTCGACAGGAACGCTCCGAGCTCGAACGTGCCCTCCCACCCGGGAAGGTTGCGCGCGCTGCTCACCGCCCCCGTGATGGCATCGATGTCCCCCGGTGAGCCCACGCCGACGCCGCGCAGCGAGGAGGGTTCCAGCTCGGCGGCGCGGCACGCCTCGGTAAGCGCTCTCACCAGCTCTGCCGCCACGTCCGCAGGGCGACCCTCGGTGGGCGTCGGCCGGCGCGCCGCGCCCAGCACGTTGTTTCGGGCGCCGACCACGATCGCCTCGATCTTGGTACCACCGAGATCGATGCCGCCCCGGACGGCTGGGGTCACGCGGACGGCTGGAGCTTTGCTGACGCGTGGCATCGGCGCTGGATCGTAAAAGATTTCCGCTCAGACCGGACCGAAGGCGGCGCTTCGAGGGGCGCCCGACCCACCAGAGACGCGGCGATCGGCCCCCACGGCCGCGGCGCCCGGACCCCACGATTCCCGGTAGTGCTCCTGCTCGAGCGTGGGCTCGTCGATCTCCACGCCCAGGGCGGCCAGCTTCAGCCGTCCGACCTCGCGGTCAATCGCGGCCGGCACTTGGTGCACGCCCGGCGAGAGCTCGCCGCAACGGCGGACGAGCTCCTCCACGCACAGGGCCTGGAGGGCAAACGAAATATCCATCACCGCCGCCGGATGCCCTTCGCCGGCGGCGAGGTTGACGACCCGCCCGTGCGCGAGCAGGTTCAGCTTGCGTCCGTCGCCGAGGTCGTACTGCTCGATCAGCGGACGGACGTCGCGAACGCCCCCGCTCGCGAGCGAGCGCAGCTCGTCCAGGTCCAGCTCGACGTCGAAGTGGCCCGCGTTGGCGAGCAGTGCCCCATCCTTCATCCGCGCGAAGTGCTCGCCCCGCAGCACGCGACGCGAGCCCGTCACCGTCACGAACACGTCGCCGCGCGGCGCCGCCGCGAGTGCCGGCATCACCTGGTAGCCCGCCATGCGCGCCTCGAGCCCGCGCAGCGGGTCGACTTCGCACACGATCACGACCGCCCCGGCGCCCCGCGCGCGCTCGGCGATCCCCTGCCCCGCCCAGCCGTAGCCGATCACCACCACCGTGTGCCCGGCCAGCAGCATGTTGCTGGCCCGGACGATCCCGTCCAGGGCCGACTGACCGGTGCCGTGGCGGTCGTTGAGCGAGCGCTCCGTGCGGGCCTCGTTGACCGCCAGCACGGGACATGCGAGCCCGCCTTGCTCCTCCCACCGCCGCAGCCGCACGAGGCCGGTGGTCGTCTCCTCGGTGCCGCCGATCAGTCCGTAGAGCAGCTGTTCACCCCCGGCGTGCGCCGTCATCAGCAGATCGGCTCCGTCGTCGATCGTCACCTGTGGCGATCCGGCGAGCAGGGCCCGCACGTGCTCGGCATAGGTCTCGTGGTCCTCGCCGCGCAGCGCTCTCACTTCGACGCCGTGGTCGACTACCAGTGCGGCGGCGATGTCGTCCTGGGCCGACAACGGATTGGCCGAGCACAGCGCAGCGCTAGCGCCGCCCGCGAGCAGGGTGCCAACCAGATTTGCCGTCTCCGCCGTGACGTGCAGGCAGGCCGCGACCCGGATCCCCTCCAGCGGCCGCTGCGCCACGAACCGCTCCCGGACCGCGCGCAGGGCCGGCATCTGCGACCCCGCCCATGCGATCCGCGAGGCCCCTTCGGGCGCCAGCCCGAGGTTCGCTACGTCGCTGGAGGGCAGCGAACCACGGGCCATCGTGGACAGTGAAGCGATTCGAGCGGTCCGATTCGAGAAGACCGCCTGATCAGTAGCGGTAGTGGTCGGACTTGTAGGGGCCCTCGACGGAGATCCCCAGGTACTCGGCTTGGGCGGGGGTGAGCTCGGTCAGGTGCACTCCGAGGGCGTCCAGGTGGAGCCGGGCGACCTTTTCGTCCAGGAGCTTCGACAGCGTGTAGACGCGCTTCTCGTAGCTGCCGGTATTGCCGAACAGCTCGATCTGCGCCATCACCTGATTGGTGAACGAGTTGGACATCACGAAGCTCGGATGCCCGGTCGCGTTGCCGAGGTTGAGGAGCCTGCCCTCCGAAAGCAGGATGATCGTGTGCCCGTCGGCGAACACCCACTCGTCGGCCTGCGGCTTGATGTTGACCTTCCGGCTGCCCTCGAGCCTGGCCAGGCCGGCGACGTCGATCTCGTTGTCGAAATGACCGATGTTGCCGACGATCGCCTGATGCTTCATCCGCTCCATCTGACTGGCGGTGATCACGTTGAAGTTGCCGGTCGCCGTGATGAAGATGTCCGCGCTGTGCAGGACGTCCTCGAGCGTCGCCACCTGATAACCGTCCATCGCCGCCTGCAGCGCACAGATCGGGTCGATCTCCGTGATCACCACGCGAGCACCCTGGCCGCGCAGCGACTCAGCGCACCCCTTGCCGACGTCCCCGTAGCCACAGACCACCGCCACCTTGCCGCCGATCAGCACATCGGTGGCGCGATTGATGCCGTCGATCAGCGAGTGCCGGCAGCCGTACTTGTTGTCGAACTTCGACTTCGTGACCGCGTCGTTGACGTTGATCGCCGGGAACAGGAGCTTCCCCTGTTCGGCGAACTGGTACAGACGGTGCACGCCGGTGGTCGTCTCCTCCGACACGCCCTTGACCGCGGCGGCGATCTTCGTGAAGCGCTCGGAATCCTCCTCGAGCGAGCGCTGCAGCACCTCGAGAATCACCTGGAGCTCCTCGGAGTCGGCGCTGGCGGGATCGGGCACCGCGCCCGCGCGCTCGTACTCCACGCCCTTGTGCACCAGCAGCGTCGCGTCGCCACCATCGTCGAGGATCATGTTCGGACCACCAGGAGAAGTGGTGGGCCAGGTCAGCGCCTGCTCCGTGCACCACCAGTACTCCTCGAGCGTCTCGCCCTTCCAGGCGTACACCGCGACGCCACGGGGATCCTCAGGCGTTCCGTCGGCACCGACGACCACCGCCGCCGCCGCGTGATCCTGCGTCGAGAAGATGTTGCAGCTCGCCCAGCGAACCTCGGCTCCAAGCGCCGTCAGCGTCTCGATCAGGACCGCGGTCTGGACCGTCATGTGCAGCGAGCCGGTGATCCGTGCTCCGGCCAGCGGTTGACGGTCGGCGTACTCCCGCCGGGTGGCCATCAGTCCCGGCATTTCGTGCTCGGCGAGCCTGATCTCGTTCCGTCCGAACTCCGCAAGGTCCAGGTCGGCGACCTTGAAATCTGTCTGGGCGGCGGTGGTGCTCATAAGCGTCTCTCCACGGTTGGGGTGCTGAGAAAGTGGGTGGTCCCACGGCTGAGAAGCTGCGCTCCGGGCGCGGCCTCAGGCTGCGGCGAGCAGCCTCTGGTGCTTGTCCTGCTCGAACCGGAGCCAGTCCTCGGCCCCGACGTGGTCCGGACGGCTCGGCTTGGCTTCCAGCCAGTCCTGGACGGCGGCGCGCAGCTCAGCGCTCTGCGTCATCCGGGCCGCGAAGGCGACATCCGATAATCCGACGCCGAAGCCCGCCTGCAGCTCCTTCAACGTGCACAGGCGCTGCAGCTCGGCCGGCCCGTAAAGGCGATATCCGGAGCTCGAGCGAGGCGGCATCACCAGGCCTGTTTGCTCGACATACCTGAGCATGCGCGGCGACCAGCCGGTCGTCTGCGCCGCCTCGTGGATCGTCAAAGCCTCCATCGATCCCAACCTTACCACGACACTGTCAAGGTTTGTGGCGGTCGCCGGCGGGCCGGTTTCAGCTGCGCCCGAGCTCGCCCTTGAGGCGCTCGATCACGGTGACCGCGGAGGGATCGACGCCGCGCAGGACCGCGATGTAGAGCGACACCAGGTCGCCGAGCAGGACGAGCGATACGAGCCGCTCGGTACGGCTCTCGCCGACGCTCTCGACGCGATAGGTCGCCGCCGCGTCGCCGGCGATCAGCCCGCGCGTCAACTCGATCCGCTGACGGATGCGGGGATGCAGGTCGGAGTCGTCGAGGAACACGGCGCTGAAGCGACCCAGCTCGGGTGCGCCCCGCCAGCCCGCGAGCTCGTTGTGGTCAAGCTCGGGCAGCTCGCTCGCGAAGCAGGGCAGCTTGGCGTTCTCGTTGATCTGGGTCTTCCAGCGGTAGGCGACGGGAGCGGTCAGTCCCGCGCCGGCGACCTGCGGCACCGTCTGGTGCAGGCCTCGCGCCAGCTCCTTGGCGAGGCAGTGGTCCGCTCCGTCGGGCCCCCACTGCGACACGAGCTCCTCGGCGTGGGCGGCGGCGACGTCGATCTCAGAGTGCAGCCCTTCCCCGGCACCGCACAGGGCGGCAACCTCGAGCGCGATCACGAGCGAGTACGCGACCGCGGCCCGGGGTTGAAAGCTTGCCGGCAAGGGGATTACCGGCACGCCCTCAGCGCGAGCGCTCAGCGCGAGCTGACCGCCCGTCGTGGCGACGATCCGCCTCGCCCCGACCGCGCCGGCCGCCTCGAAGGACGCGAGCGTCTCTTCGGTGTTCCCCGAGTAGCTGGCGCAGAGCACAGTCGTGTCCGGCGTCGTCCACGCCGGGAGCGCGTAGCCGCGGGCGAGCACGATCGGGCGCGAGGCGCGATCTCCGAGCGCTGCACGGGCCAGCGCGCCACCGATCGCCGAGCCACCCATCCCCGCGACGATCAGGCCGCCGGGGGCGTCCTCAGGCTCGAGGTTGGCCGATCCCACCCGCCACATCGCGTCGCGGAGCTGGGCCGGGAGCGTCAGGATGTCATCGAGCAGGCCGGCTGTGTCGACGGCCGCGATCACTTCGCGCGTCAAGTCAAGCGTCGTGCTCAAGGCTCGATCACTGCGTCGGGCAACTCCACCCCGGGGAAGATACGCGCGCCGGCGCCGAGTACGTTTCCCGACCCGATCTTCGCGCCCTCGCCGACCACGACGCCATCCCGGATCCGGCAGCGATCTCCGACCCGAACGCGCGGGCCGAGGATCGAGCCGCTGACGGTGCTGTGCGTCCCGACGCTCACCCCGTCGAGCAGCACCGAGTCCTCGACGTGCGCACCCTCCTCGATCCTCACGGCGCGGCCCAGCACGATCCGCGCGCCGGCGGTCGCCCCCGCCGCCACCACGGACCCGGGACCCACGAGCGCCGGCGCGAGCAGCCGGCCCGCGACCGTCGCTCCGTCGCACAGCGCATGCCCGGCGTCGCGTACGCGCCGGCCGACTTCGGTGCTGACCTTGCCATCGAGGATGTCGAACGTGCCCTGCAGGTAGCGCGCCGGGGTGCCGATGTCGAGCCAGTAGGCGCTCGAGACGTATCCGTACAGGCCCCGCCCGACGAGCCTCGGGAAGAGCTCGCGCTCGATCGAGATGCTCGTCCCGGCGGGCGCCATGCCGTCCAGCACCTCGCGCTCGAGGATGTAGGCGCCGGCATTGATCAGGTTGGTGTCGACCCGCTCCGGTCCGGGCTTCTCGGCGAACTCGCTCACCGCGCCATCCGGGTCGAGTGCCACCAGTCCGTAGCCGGCGGGGTCCGGCACCGCGACCAGCGCCAGCGTCGCTCGCGCCTGGGTCCGCTCGTGCTGAGCCAGCTGCTCCGTAAGATCGATATCGCTCAGCACGTCGCCGTTGAGCATCAGGAAGCGCTCGTCGAGCAGGTCCTCGGCGAACCTGAGCGCGCCACCGGTGCCCAGCGGCCGTGGCTCCTCGACGTATCTCAGCCGGATGCCCAGCGCCGAGCCATCGCCGAGCGCGCCGCGCACCCCGCGCGCCATGAATCCACACGCGAGGATCACGTCCCGCACGCCGTGGCCGCGGAGCCACTCGAGCATGTAGAGAATGAACGGCCGGCCCGCGAGCGGGACCACAGGCTTGGGAAGGGTCGATGTCAGCGGGCGCAGCCGGGTGCCTTCGCCCCCGGCGAGGATCAGCGCCTGCACCTCATCATCCAAGTTCCCTTGCTCTTGCCCTTGCTCTACCGCGGCCAACGCCTTCGTACACGAAGCCCGCCGCCTCCACGGCCGCGCGGTCGAGGCAGTTGCGCCCGTCGATCACCAGCCGGCCGGACATCCGCCGCGCGGCCGCCGGCCAATCGAGCTGCGCGAACTCGGGCCATTCGGTCACGACGATGCAGGCATCCGCGCCCGCCAGCGCGTCGAGGGCGCAGCCGGCGAGCTCCACGTTGACGAGCAGCCTCCGAGCCTCGTGCTCGGCGACCGGGTCATACGCGCGGACCGCGGCGCCGTCGGCCTGCAAGCGGGCGGCCAGGACCAGCGAGGACGCCTCCCGCATGTCGTCGGTGTTGGCCTTGAACGCGAGCCCGAGCAGGGCGACCGTCGTCCCCACGAGCGAGCCCAGGTGCTTCTGGAGCTTGCCGATCACGCGCCGCTTCTGCAGCTCGTTGACCTCGATCACGGCGGTGAGGAGCTGGAAATGGTAGCCGGAGTTGCCCGCGAGCTGCTTCAGCGCCGAGACGTCCTTGGGAAAGCACGAGCCGCCGAATCCAATCCCTGGCCGCAGAAAGTGGCCGCCGATGCGCTGGTCGAGCCCCATCCCTCGCGCCACCTCGAGCACGTCCGCTCCTGTCTCCTCGCACACGTTGGCGATCTCGTTGATGAACGAGATCTTGGTGGCCAGGAACGCGTTCGCCGCGAGCTTGATCATCTCCGCACTCGGGACGTCGGTCCGCACGATCGGAGCATCGAGGACGCTGTAGAGGTCCACGACCGCGTCGCCGGCCCAATCGCGGTGGTCGCCGACGACCACGCGGTCGGGGGCGAGGAAATCCTGCAGCGCCGAGCCCTCCTTGAGGAACTCCGGACACGACACGTACGCGAACGCGGCTTTGCCCTGCTCGGCGAAGATTCGCTTGATCGAAGCGCCGGTCCCCACCGGCACGGTCGACTTCATCACCAGCGCGTGCCGGTCGGATGCAGGCATCGCCCCGACCACCGCGTCGACCGCGGACAGGTCGGCGTCGCCCGAGTAGGTCGGCGGCGTTCTCACCGCCACGAACAGGAGCCGCGCGTGCTCGAGCGCCGGCGCCAGCTCGGTCGAGAAGTGGATCCGCTCGCGGTTTCGCGCCACGCACTCCGCGAGCCTGGGCGTGTAGATCGGGATCTCACCCCGCTTCAGTCCCGTGATCTTGTCCGCGTCGACATCGACGCACCAGACCTCTGTGCCCAGCTGAGCGAAGCCTGCCGCGGTGACCAGGCCGACGTATCCGGTGCCGATCACGGCGATCGGTTCGCGCTCTGTGCCCATCGCAGGCGGGGAGGCTAGCGGGCGAGGGGGATCCCGCGCCGCGCACCCGGCATCGCTGCCGGCTGGGCGGTCCCGTGCGGGTCGGCGACGACGGACGCCACGACGCTGCTACGTGCGGCCGCGGGTCAGCGACGCGGCGATCCCCAGCATCTCCTGGTTGGTCAGATCGTCGGTCAGGGTGTTGGAGATCCAGTACACGCCCGGTGGAGCTCGCCAGGCGACCAGCGTCAGGTGGTGCCCGTTCAGGTACAACATCAGTCGCTTGCCCCCCACGGTGCGGGTCTGATTCGGGTTGGCGAGGATCGGCGGAGTGCGCCAGGTCATGCCCTGGACCGCGTAGTACTGGCCGAGCGCCGCGTTCTTGACCAGCGTCATCCGGTAGGCGGTGTGCGGATTGCCGCCCTGATCGTGGATCGTGTAGCCACGCGGGTAGGAGCCGGGACTCGGTATCTCCACGGGACAGTTTCTCATCGGGCTGGAGCAGTAACTCGAACCGGTGGCGATCCGGCGCGGGAAATACACCGCCATCCCGATCTGGCCGAGCGAGACCACCTGGCTGCGCCCCTCGCCGGCGTCAGCGGTCAGCGCCGGCGCGCTCGCCGAAGGCACGGATCGCCGCGGCGCCGAGCCTGCGCCCGCCGCGGGCGCCGCGCCGGCAGGCACGGCGCTGGGGACTCGCGGCGCCGCGGTTGTCGGGGTCATGAACTCGTCGAAGCGCCGCTGCTCGGCCGCTGGATCGGCGGTCACGTAGCTCGGACTCTGCGGCGTGAAGCGGTTTGCCACCGGGGGGGTGAACGTCGGCGACGGCAGGATCGCCGGGAATCGCACCTGCTTGATCGTGTGGCCCGCTGAGAACGCGACAAGGTTGAACAGGTTGATCAGGCCATCGACGCTGCGCAGGTTGGAGTCGGTCTGGGTGTAGCGGCCGAAGATCTTCAGCAAGCTGTCCCGGTTGGAGATCAAATTCGAGACCCCGTACTGGTCCTTGGCCCAGCGGATGAAGTCCTGCTGGCGCGCGCTGCGGACGATGTCGGAGTCGGTGTGGCGGAAGCGCACGAAGGCCAGCGCACCGCGAATGGGGTCGGTGCCGCACAGCCTCTGGTAGCCGGGCTGGATGTCGATGCTCGAGTAGTCCGTCAGCCTGGTGTCGTTGTAGTAGCGGTGGTCGACGTCGGTGTAGACGCACCCCAGGGCGTTGACCAGCGCCTGAAAGCTGCCGAAGTTGACATCCACGAGGTGGTTGACCTTGAGACCATGAAATACCTGCCGCTGGAGCACCCGCATGAGCAGGCCCGGGCCCCCGACCGAGTAGGCGCTGTTGAGCCTGGCCGTATAGCTCCCCCCCAGGTGCGGAATCTGGACCTCCAGGTCACGCGGGATCGAGATCACGTTGATCGTCGAGGAGCTCGCATCCAACCGCACGAGGATCATCGTGTCGGTATTGGCCTTGCTGAACGGAGTGCCGGCGCGATGGTCGGAGCCGATGATCAGGATCGTCTGCGGGTTACCGGGGTTCGGGATCGCGACCTGCGCGTCAGGGATCGCCGGCGTCCCGCCGATGTCGGTGGCCAGCTGCTTGAACTGGAGCAGGCCCGCGACCGCGGTCGTCGTGGCGGTGAACACGATCACGATCACCGCGGCGATGGCAGACCGCACGAGCACCCCGCGACGCGTGTCCGGGATCAGCGTCACGACGGTTCGCCTCGATCGTCGTAGGGCGCGCGACGGTCCGGCTTCGATCGCTTCCGCCTCATCCCGGACCTCCCTCGACTCGCCTCAGGCCGCCGATCACGCGTTCAAGGCGCGGACTCTGCTCGAGCCAGCTCGGCACCGCCGCGATGAAGTCTCCGAGCGCCTGGCGATAGCGCGCCAGTGAGGACAGGGACACCCACTCCTCCGGGCCGTGGTGCCCGGCGCCCGCCGGGCCGAACTCAACCGCGGGTATGCCCGCCTCGATGAACGAGGCCGCATCGGAAGCACCGTCGCGTCCCACGCTCGTGATCTCCAGCTCGGGATTGCCGCGCGCCAGGGCCTCCCCGAGAGCGCGCACATACGGGTTTGCGCCCGAGACGGTTACCGGCGGGTGGATGAACGTCCGGGTGACTTCGATGTCGTCGATCTTGCGCACCTGCGAGAGGATCTCGGCGGGATCCTGGCCGGGCAGATAGCGGACGTCCACGGCCATCGTGCACTGGTCGGGCACCATGTTGAGCGCGTCACCGCCGCGGATCCGGCCGAGGTTGATCGAAGGACGGTCGAAGCGCGCGGAGGACTCACGCGTGAACGGAAGCGACTCGATCGCGCGGAACACGTCGATCGCCTTCAGCACCGCGTTATCCCCCAGCCACGGCGTCGAGCCGTGCGCCGCACGCCCCCGCACGTCGATCCGCATCACGAGCACCCCCTTGGCCTCGACACCGATGCGCAGATCGGTCGGCTCGCCCGTGATCGCGAACTCGCCGCCGAGCCCTTGCGCCACCACGCCGTCGGTCGAGCGCTCATCGAGCTCCTCGGACTCCTCGTCGGGTACGCACACGAACCGCACGCGCACGCTGTCCTGGCGCTCGACGTCCTTCAGCGCGCACATCATCGCGGCGAGGCCGCCCTTCATGTCGTAGGCGCCGCGGCCGATCAACCGGTCGCCCGCCACCCGCGGCTCGAACTGCTCGGGCCGACCGGGCACGACGTCGAGGTGGCCGTGGAAGACGACGCACGGCGCCCCCGCGACGCGAGGTCCGGCTTCTGCCACCAGCACCGGCAACCCGTTGTGGTCGTGCTCGCGCACTTCGATGTCGCGTGATTCGAGCCAGCCCTTGACGAATCCTGCGGCGGCGATCAACTCCTCGCTCCGCGAGGTGTCATAGGAGATCAGCCTCTCGGCGAGAACGCGCTCATCGATCATGCGCCACAGGATAGGCGCCGGTCGGGACGCCGTTAGCCCTCGGCAATGGCCAGGAACTGCTCCAGCCGGCGCTTGTCGCGCTGCGCCACACGTCGCTTCTCGGTGTCCTCTCCGGCTTCCTGGAGCTCGCTTTCCGCGCGCTCCAGCCGCTCGCGCAGATCGGCCGCGTTGAGCTCGTCGGGGGCGTGCGCCTCCTCCACGAGCAGCAGCGCGCGGTTGTCGGCGATCTGGATGTATCCCTCGGCCTGGGCGAAGCGCACGACTTCCGAGTCGGACTCGTGCAGGCGCAGCTCGGTCGGATCGAGCATCGCCAGCAGGGGGGTGTGATGGGCGAGGATGCCAATCAACCCCAGCGAGGTGCGGGTCGAGACCATCTGGACCTCGCCCGCCCAGACCTCTCCCTCCGGCGTCAGGACCTCGGCCCGGAATTTGCTGTGCGCCATCAGCCGCTACTCCTCGCCGGCGTCCTCCTCGGAGCTCTCGCCCGAGGACTTGCCCGACTCCTTACCGCCATCGCCACCCGACTCCTTACCGCCGTCGCCACCGGCATCCTTGACCACCTGATCGATCGTGCCCTTCATGAAGAACGCACGCTCGGGCAGGTCGTCGTGCACGCCCTCGAGGATCTCCTTGAAGCCTCGGATCGACTCCGCCACCGGGACGTATACGCCGGGGGTGCCGGTGAACTGCTCGGCGACAAAGAACGGCTGTGAGAGGAAGCGCTCGAGCTTGCGCGCGCGCGTAACCGTCTGCCTGTCCTCGTCGGAGAGCTCGTCGATCCCGAGGATCGCGATGATGTCCTGCAGCTCGGTGTAGCGCTGCAGCACCTCCTTGACCTGGTTGGCGACGTTGAAGTGCTCCTCGCCGAGGATCTCCGGCTTGAGGATCGTCGAGGTGGAGTCGAGCGGGTCGACGGCCGGGTAGATCCCCTTCTCGGAGATCGACCGCGACAGCGTGGTGGTCGAGTTCAGGTGCGCGAACGCCGACGCCGGCGCCGGGTCGGTCAGGTCGTCGGCGGGGACATAGATGGCCTGAACGGAGGTGACCGATCCCTTTCGCGTCGAGGTGATCCGCTCCTGCAGCTGCCCCATCTCGGACTCGAGCGTGGGCTGGTAGCCGACTTGCGATGGCATCCGGCCGAGCAGCGCCGACACCTCGGAGCCGGCCTGTACGAAGCGGAAGATGTTGTCGATGAACAGGAGCACGTCCTGGCCCTCCTGATCGCGGAAGTACTCCGCCATCGTCAGGCCCGACAAGGCGACACGCATCCGCGCGCCGGGCGGCTCGTTCATCTGCCCGAACACCAGCGTCGTCTTGTCGAGGACGTCGGACTCCTTCATCTCGAGCCACAGATCGTTGCCCTCACGCGAGCGCTCGCCCACGCCGCAGAACACCGACAGGCCGCCGTGCTCCTGGGCGAGGTTGTGGATCAACTCCTGGATGATCACCGTCTTTCCCACGCCGGCGCCGCCGAACAGCCCGACCTTGCCGCCCTTGGCGTAGGGCGCGAGCAGATCGATCACCTTGATCCCGGTCTCGAACATCTCCGTCGTCGGCGTCAATGCCTCCATCGTGGGCGCCTCGCGGTGAATCGGCCAGCGTTCGACCTGA
>JBPCRJ010000171.1:0-7741 GCA_050996975.1 Solirubrobacteraceae bacterium
GCGCTGACGCGCTCCTCGAGCTCGCGCGCGTCGCGCACTATGCGCGTGCCGGCGCGCCCGGCGCGCAGACCCGGCGGCGCACCGTCGTCGCCCACGGCCCTGACCCCGAGCAGCAGCTTGCCGGGCGTCAGACCCGTGAGCCGCTGGAGGACCACCAATGCGAGCGCCACCAGCACGCTTCCGGCCACCACCTCGACCGTCGACAGGCCCCGGCCGGCGAGCAGCCTGACCAGACCCGCCAGCACCAGCAGGTCGATCGCGTAGGCGAACCCCCGGCGCCGCAGCAGGCCTGTCTCGGGCTCCACGCCCTGGCGCGGGTCCCCCACCAGGATGTCGTGTGCGCCGAGGCCGGCGGCCAGCAGCAGCTCGCCGGCTCCCCGCCACGCCTCGCCCAGCGTCGTGGCGGCCCTGCGAGCCGGCACCGGCACCGCGTACTGCCGGCCGCGCTCGGCGCCGAGCACCATCGCGGCGAAGCCGGCGGTCAGCGCGCAGGCGAAGGCGAGCGCGATCCCGATCACCAGCAGCACGCCGAAGCCGCGCACCATCGGCACCGGAGACAGCAGCAGCACCAGAAACCCGGCCGCCGTCGCGGCGCCGGCGGTGGCGATCGTGGGACCGCCGAGCGCCGCAGCGCGGCGCGCGGCCGCCGCCGGAGCCAGGCCGCCCGCTCTTCGCTGCTCGTCGAAACGCGACTGGAACTGGATCGCATAGTCGACCGCGAGGCCAATCATCACCGGCAGCACGGCGATCGACGCCATTGTCAGCGATGCTCCGACGAGCCGCATTCCCCCGAATGTCAGGCCGGTGGCCGCGAGTGCGACCCCCAGCGGCAACAGCCGCAGGCGTGTGCGAAAGACGAGCGCCAACGTGAGCGCCATCACGACCAGAGCGACGGCCAGCAGCACCAGGATCGAGTGCGTGATGCTCGTCGACAGCGCGTCCAGGACCACCGGCGCGCCGGTCACGACGTAGCGCTCGCCGTGAAGCAGGTGGAAGCGCGGCATGCGCGTCGCCTGTTCGATCAGGTCGATCGCGGCGCGGCGCCGCGCGGTCGAGAGACCGGGCCTCAGGCGAACCTGCACCAGCGCGCTGCGCTTGTTGGGGAACAGGTATGCGAAGCGCGCCTTCGGCACGTTGGCGCCGCGCGAGGGGTCAAAGACGATCGTCGTGACGAACTCGGGGTCGTTGAGCCGCGGAAGCGACTGGATCCCGTAGGCCAGCGCGAGCTGCAGCGCGCTGCGCAGGAACTGGGCGCGCACGAGCTGGCGAGCCTCGTTGGCGACCCGGTCCTGCTCGGCGCGGGAACGGCCCTGGGCGGCCGCCAGGGTGCGTGCGGCGATCGTCGCGCGCTGCTCGCGGGCCGCCTCGTCGCGCTGCTGGGCCCCGAACTGCTCCTGGATCTGGCGCACGGCCTCGTTGAGGAAGGTGCCAGGCCCGTAGACGACGCGTACGAGCTTGGGCTTCGCGCGCGCGAACATCGCGCACGGGCTGTCCGGGCCGCCGAGCGGCTGCTGCCCCGGCGGCAGGTTGCCCGCGATGCAGCCCTCCAACCCGAGCAGACGCTCGATGTCCGAGGTCAGGACGAGGTTTGGCAGATCGCCGCGCACCAGCACCAGCACCGCGTCGTCGCCGAAGTGGCGGTGGTAGTCGCTGGTTGCCCGAAAGGTCTGCGAGCCGCGGCTGACCAGCGTGTCGGTGCCGGCGTTGGGCCGCAGGCCGAGGGCGAGCAGACCGCCCGCGAGCGCCAGCGCGGCGACCGCCGTCCCGATCGCGAGCGGCCGCGCGATGGCGGCTCCCACGATGCGCTCGAAGATCCGCGAGAGCTGCACCGTCACTCAGGCTACCTGCGCCGGCGGCCGCGCGCGCCGACCGTCGCGATCTAGGGCGGCGGCCCCGCCGACCACACGTGCGGGTACTGGGTTGTCTCGCTGATGCGACCGATCGAGGGGAACGGTGGCTGCTTGACGCAGGGCGGGGCGGGAACGGCACCCGAGCCGTTGTTGCCGAGCGCGAACTGGTCCACGAGCCCGAGCAGCTGGGGCGAGATCAGCGGCGCCCCGGCCACCGGCGTGGGCGCGACGTTGGCCGCGCTGCACTGCCGGTTCTCGTACACGGCCATCCCGCGCGGAAGGTTGTTGAAGGCCCCGGGGAGGATGTAGGGGTTGGGGCGGTTGCTCGGCAGGCGCTTGTTGTAGACGGCGAGGTTCTCGGGGTTGACCGGGTTGCTGGTGCGCAGGTAATGGATCACGCCGCTGCCGTCGGGGCGCGGCTCGGTGGCCTGCGTGGCGGCCACCGTATTGGCGAAGAACGCCGTCAGCTCCTTCTCGTAGAGGGTCAATCCCTGCAGGATCGGGCGCACCTGGCGCAGGAACGGATCGAACTGGCCGAGCAGCGGTCGCGCGTCGTCGAGGATCTGCGTCAGCGCCGGCAGCCCCCTGCGGGAGGCCGTGATCAGCGGGTTGAGGTCCTTGAAGAAGCCCCGCAGGTCCGGGGCCAGCGCCGCGAGGTCCACGAGCGTCGGGCTCAGCTCCCGCGCCGCCGGGCGCAGCTGCGTGATCAGCGGGTTGGTGTTCAGCGCGAAGCGGGTCACGCGATCGAGCGTCAGCTGGCCCTCCCGCTCGAAGGTCGGCAGGGCAATGAACGTCTGCTGAAGCTCGGCGTTGCGGTTGGCCGTCGTCTGGAAGACCGAGTTTGCGTTGCGGATCAGGCTCGTGAGCTGGCCGTCGCGCTCGCTGAGCGCGGTGAAGACCTCGCCGGTGTTGCGCACCAGCCGCTGGACCGCGCCCTGCTGGGAGAGCAGGACCGAGAGCAGCGTGTTGCCGTTCTCGGCCAGCGGGCCGAGGTTCCCGAACGCCTGGTTGATGTCCTGGCCGCGGCCCTGCACGCCCTGGGCGAGGTCCTGCATCCAGGTCTGGAAGGACTGGCGCGTCCTGCGGTCAAAAGCGCGGAAGATCTCGTCGAGCTCGACCGTCGGCGAGACGTTGGCCGCGGTCAGGGTGCCCCCCTCCGGCAGCTTGCGCGCGCCCGGCGAGCCGGGGGTCAGCTCGACGTAGGTCTCGCCCAGCAGCGTCTTCTGGCGCAGGATCGCCCGAGCGTCGGAGGGCAGCGGAGCGAACCGCGATCGCAGCTCGATCGTGGCGATGCTGCGTCCCTGGCGGTCGAGCGCTATGTCCTTGACCTTGCCGACCGGAACGCCGGAAATGCGGACGTCGGCCTCCTTGGCCAGCTGCGTGGTCTCGGTGAACGGGACCTTGAAGCGCCAGCCCTTGGGAGACAGCGGGATCGAGCCGCCGAACGCGAGCCACAGGAACAGCAGCAGGCCGAAGCACGACAGCGCGAACGCCACCATCACGAATACCCGGCCCAGTGTCGGTGCCTGCTTCTGCATGGCCTAAGGGGCTCCCGTCTGGCTGGGGCACACGGCCGACTGGTTGGGCAGATTCGTCAGCGACACGAGCAGGTTGAGGGCGGGACTGGTCGCGGCGACCTGCGGCAGGATCCCCAGCGCCGCGCACGAGGTGATGAAGAGCCCGTGGCGAATCGCGCCGTGCGCGTCCTGGGTCGCGAAGACGGACGGCGGCAGGTGGTTCGCATAGGAGGCCCAGAACAGGAAGCCCTCCTCGCTCCCGGGCGGGTTGAAGGTCAGCTCGTTGAGCGCGTAGTTCAGGACGCGGAAGGCCGTCAGCAGGTTGGGCGTGAGGTTGGCGAGGTCGTGGACGGCGGGCCGCAGCAGCTTGACCGTCGGCAGGCTGGCGCGCCCAAACGGACGCAGCTTGTCGCGGATGATCGGCGTCGTGTCGCGCAGGAACGGCCGCACCTCGACCAGCGCGGGGCCGAGCGCGCGTGCGGCGGGACGCAGCGCCTGCAGGGTCGGGCCCAGGGCGCGCGCGAGCCGGCCGGCCTTCGCCAGGCCGGTGTTCGTCGCCTGCAACGTGGACGGCAGCTCGCGCAGGGTCGCCTGGATGTTGGAGTCCTGGTTGGCGAGGTGTCCGAAGACGGCGTTGGAGTGCTCGACGAAGCCGGAGATCTGCGCGTCCTTGCTGCTCAGCTCGGTCGAGAGCAGCCCGAAGTTGTGGACCACGCGGCGCAGGTTGGCCTGGCGCTGGGAGAGCTGCTTGGTGATCAGGCGAACGTCGCGCGCGGTGGGCTCCAGTCGCCGCAGGTCGGCGGAGAGGTCGATCGCGTTGCCCCGCAGGCTCGTGCCGGCCCCGTTGAGCAGCAGGCGCAGGTAGTCGCGCGTGTCGCCGTCCAGCGCGGCGAGGATCTCGTCGGGGTTGACGTCGGGGAGCGTGTTCTGGATCGGAACCGTGGCGCCGCTGGGCAGCTTGCCGGCGGTGGGCGTACCCGGCGAGAGCTCGACGATCATGTCTTTGAGCCCGGTCTTCGGCCGCAGCAGCATGTGCGCGTCGCGATACACAGCCGCGTACTTCGGCTCGATCCGCATCGTCACGATCGCCCGCCCGCGCTGGAGCGCCACGGCGGAGATCTCACCCACCTTCACGCCGGCGATGTTGACCGTCTGTCCTTGCCCCGGCGTGACAGCCTGCGCCGTCGAGAACTCGCCCTTGAGCGTGTGGAAGCTCTGCCCGAGCACCGGGACCCAGCCCGGCAGGTGGAAGCGCTCCTGGGAGAGGATGTAGCCGCCCACCCCGACCGACAGCACGATCAGGGCCAGCACGGCGACGAACTCGCGCAGGTACTTGCGAATCGCGTTGCTCATGGCGCGCTCCCGGCTCGCGACCCGAATGGGTTCAGTCGCGCCAGCAGCTGCTGTGTCAGCGACGTCGCGGCGCCCCCGCCCCCGGGCCGCGCCGGGCTCGCGCCGCCGGCAGGCGGGGACGCGTTACCGGCGGCCGGGGCTCCAAGGCTCGAGCTCAGTGCACCGGCCTGGCGCTGGCCCTGGCGAAGCAGGCCGGCGGCGGCCCGCAGGCGAGGATCGCTGCCAATTCCTGCAGCACTGCGCGTGCGGAGCGTCGGGGGCGGGCCGATGGCGGCGGCCGGACCGTTGAGCTCGGGCAGCTTGTTGCGGTAGCACGGGAAGTTCGGGTTGTAGGGCGGACGACGCCCCGGGTACCTGGGCTTGACGCCCAACGGCTGCACGGCCGCGTTGCCGAACAGCTGCTGCCCGCTGAGCGAAGAGGCGCCGGTCGAGAGCGTGAACGGCCCGCCGCCGGGCTGGAAGCGCACGTACATGCCGTTGCCGTCGAAGTTCTGGCCCTCGCTGGCAAGCCCGACCAGCCCGTACCAGAACTCCTTGTAGTTGGCCGAGCCGGTGTGGATGTTGGGATTGGAGTTGTTCGGACCGTCGTCGATCACGACGTCTCCGGTCGGCAGCACCACCTTGGTGACGCACTTGTCGACGAGGTCCACCTGCGGCAGCAGCGCGATCGTGCGATCGGTCAGCCGCGCGAGGTCCGCGGAGGTGGGCCTGAGTGCGCGCGCGAGGCCGCCAAGCTCGCTGGGCGCCAGCAGGCGCCGGGTCTGGTCGATCCAGGGGAAGGAGGCCTCGATCGTCGCCGGCGTCTCGCGTACGCCGGGGAGGATCTCGCGCGCGAAGGCGCGCGTGGGCGGGAACGCGGCGTTGAGGGCGCCGAGCGTCCGGTTGGCGGTCGACAGCGTCGGCGCGAGCAGCCGGATGCTCGCCCGCAGGTTGGCCTGCTGGGCGGCGAACGCGCCGGTGGTGACGCTGAAGTTGGTGATCAGGTCCTTCAGCGCCTGCTCGTTGCGGTCCAGCGCTCCGGCGACCTTCCCGAACGAGGCGATCAGCTTGGAGAGGTCGTGGGACCCCGTGCCCAGCAGCGCCTGGTTGACGATGCTGGCGCCCCGCTCTGCGCCGGGTGCGTAGTCGTAGAGGCGATTGAAGGCCTGCGCCGCGCTCTTGCCGCGCACCTCGGGATCCTGGCTGGCGTCGTCGCGGGCGGTCGGCTGGCGCGTGAGCGCCGCCCCGTAGTTGCTCAGCAGATCCTGCAGGTCGGTGCGGGCGTCGGACTGCAGCGAGGTCAGGACCTCGTCCAGCTGCACGGGCGCGGCGGTCTGGGTGAGCCCGATCGTGTCGCCGTCGTGCAGGCGCGGACTGCTGGGCGTGCCGGGACGCAGGTCGACGAAGAAGTTGCCCTCCAGGAAGATCCGCGGGCGGATCTTCATCGTCGTGTCGCGGTGCAGCGGGAGCGCGCTGTCCTGCAGCTCCATCGTGACCACCGATGCGTCGGTCGACTGATAGCGCGAGATCCCCTTGACCTTGCCGACGTTCACGCCGGCGATCCGCACCGGCGAGTTCTTGCGGATCGAGACGGCGGAGCTGAAGACCCCCTTGACGCGAAAGCCGTGCGTGAACGGGATGTGCTTGGAGAAGCCGAAGTAGGTCCCCACGACGATCGCGAGGATCAGCAGCGCCCCGGCCGCGACCGGCGACAGCCCATGGCCTCGCTGGCGCGCTCTCATGGCCGCCGGCCTCTCATTGGTGGGCCGTCCCCTGGTTGCCGGGAACGTGGCCCAGGACGGTCTGGCCCTTGAGGTAGGGCTCGTTGGCGGCCTCGCATTCGCGCGGCTCTCCCGGCGCAGCCGTGTTCGGATACGGATTGACGTGGACGTGGTTGGCCGGGTCCGGGCCGTTGGCCGGCGCCGATGACGGGCCCCCCTCGTTGTTGGGCCCCGGGGGGGCGGTGACGACGATGAAGCGCTGCCACGTGCCGGCGGAGTCGCCCTCGCTGAGCAGGCTCGAGACGTTGCGGAACCACAGCGTCAGGTAGTTGCAGACCGTCTGCGTGGGCGTCAGCGCGGCGACCGTCGGCCCGGCGAGCTTGACGGTGTCCGTCAGCGCGCGGACCCCGAGCGGGACCTGCGGGTCCTGGGCGAAGCGCTGCAGGGCCTGGAAGGTGGGGATCAGGCGGCCATTGAGCGCGTTGAGCCGCACGAGCGTCGGGGTGCCGATCCTCAGCGCGCCCGCCAGCGCCGGGGCCGCCGGACGCAACGCGCTGACACCCGGGCGCAGCTCGGCGAAGAAGAGCTCGCTGTTGCGCAGGAACGGTCGTTGCAGCGGCAGGTCGCGGATGCCGGCGTCGAGCGCCGGGGGTCCGCCGCTGATCGAGGCTCCTATGAACGGACGCGCCACCTGGGCCAGGGCGGTGAAGGTGATGTCGAGGTTGTCGAACAGCGACGCCTGCGTCTCGGCCACGGGCGCCACCAGCGCCGCCGCCGCCGCCAGCGACCGGAACAGCCGGTCCAGCCGAGTGGCGGGATCGGCGAGGCTGCGGGCGACCGGCGCGAGCTTCGCCACCAGCGGGTTGAGCTTTGAGATCGCGAGGTTGAGGTCCTGCCCGCGACCGGCGAAGGCGTTGCTGAACTCGTACGCGTTGGTCTGCGCCGCGGCGCGCGTGGGCGCGTCGAAGGTGTTGAGCACCTGATCGATCTCCACGGGCTGGGGCGTGGCGCTGGAGAGCGGGATCGCGTCCCCCGCCTGGAACGACGGCGCCGGCTTGCCGTCGGCGAGCCTGCGCGGCCCCTCGGCGATGTCGACGTACTTCAGGCCGAGCGCGGACTTCGAGCGGATCAGAACGGTCGAGGAGCTCGGCAGGGGCTTGACCTTCGTCTCGAGCTTCAGCGTCAGGACCGCAGAGACGCTTCCATCGGGGTTCTGCCGCGGCTCGATCTGGTCCACCACGCCGACGCGATCGCCGCCGATGCGAACGTCGTTGCCGCGCACGAGGTTGGCTGCGCTGGGCACGTTCGCCTTGAGCTGATA
>JBPCRJ010000186.1:0-5427 GCA_050996975.1 Solirubrobacteraceae bacterium
CAGGTCAGCCAGTGGCCGGGGTCAGCGTCCAGGTACTCGCCGTGGCGTAGGTCGAGCATCTGGTGCTCGAGTGAGATCTGGGTCTCTGGGTCCGGTCGAGCTCCGCAGATCGTGCATCTGAAGACGATGACTACCGGCATTGTCCGACGGTAGCGTAGGGCGGGCTCGGTGTCCAATCCGGGGCCGCGATTAGACTCGGCCGATGCGGCTGGACGAGGTGATCTCCGGCGCCCCGGCCGGGACTGGGGATATCGAGGTCACCGGCCTCGCGTACGACAATCGTGCCGTCACCCCCGGCGCGGTCTACTTCTGCGTGCCCGGGTTCACGCGAGACGGTCACGACTACGCCCCAGCGGCGATCAGCGCCGGCGCGGTGGCGCTGGTGGTACAGCGGCCGCTGAATCTCGGGATCCCGGAGATCGTCGTGGACTCCGTGCGCCACGCGATGGCGATCGCGGCGGCGGCTTTCTACAGCGATCCGAGCGCCGAGCTGCAGGTCGTGGGCATCACCGGCACGAACGGGAAGACGACGACCGCGTTCGTGGTTCGAACGCTGCTCCAAGCGGCGGGGAGGCCGTGTGGGCTGCTCGGCACGGTCATGCGGGTGATCGGTGGGAGCGAGCACCCGGTGGTGCGCACCACCCCGGAGGCGATCGAGCTCCAGCGCGATCTCCGGGCGATGCGCTCGGGTGGGGACTTGGCTTGCGCGATGGAGGTCTCCTCGCACGCGCTCGAGCTTCATCGCGTCGACGCGATCCACTTCGACGTGGCGATCTTCACCAACGTGACCCAGGATCACCTCGACTTCCACCCGACGATCGAGGCGTACTTCGACGCCAAGCGCCGCCTGTTCACCGACGGCCACCCGCACGCGTCGATCATCAACTCCGACGACCCGTACGGCGCCCGGCTCGCGGGTGAGCTCGAGCACCCCATCACCTTCGCGCTCGAGCGCCCGGCCACCTTCAGGGCGCGAAACGTCAAGACGGACATCGCGGGATCACGCTTCGAGGCCGACACGCCCGAGGGTCGGGTCGAGCTGCGCTCGCCGCTGCGAGGGCGCTTCAACGTGTACAACGTGCTTGGCGCGTTGGCCGCGGCGTACGCTCTCGGGGTCGACTTGCCGACTGCCGCCAGCGCCCTTGAAGGCGCAGGTCAGGTGCCCGGCCGGCTGCAGCCCGTCGAGGCGGGTCAGGAGTTCGCGGTGCTGGTGGACTACGCGCACACCCCCGACTCGCTCGAGCACGTGCTGCACGCGGCGCGTGAACTGACCGGCTCGCGGCTCCACCTCGTGTTCGGCTGTGGCGGGGATCGCGATCGCGGTAAGCGTCCGCTGATGGGCGAGATCGCGAGCCGCCTCGCCGACCGCGTGATCGTCACCTCAGATAACCCGCGCTCGGAGGATCCTGAGGCGATCATCGACGAGATCCTGGCGGGGAGCGGCCGCGAGGCGATCTCGCTGGCCGATCGGCGGGCGGCGATTGGCGAAGCGATCTCGGACGCGCGCCGCGGCGACGTGGTCCTGATCGCCGGGAAGGGTCACGAGCAGGGGCAGGAGCTCGCGGGGGGCCTGACGATCCCGTTCGACGACGTGATCGTGGCGCGCGAGATCCTCCGGGTCACCACCCGCTTGAGATGAGGGGCTGGAGCGCCGAGCGCGTCGCACAGGCCGCCCACGCGCGTTTGCTCTGCGCTCCGACGAGCGTGGCCGGACCCGAGCGCGCGATCATCGACTCTCGTCGCGCCGGGCCGGGCGCGCTGTTCGTCGGCCTACCCGGGACACGGGTCGACGGTGGAAGGTTCGCGCGCGCGGCGCTCGCCGCGGGTGCGTGGGGTGCGCTGGTGGCCCCCGAGCATGCCGAGGCTGCGCTGGTGGCTCCCGAGCGCATCGAGGCTGCGCTCAGCGGTCCTTCGGCGTCAGCGCTGACCCTCGGGCCGGCGCAGACCGCCGGTCGGGCGTTCGCGGGAGCGCTGCTGAGCGCCGAGGATCCGCTCGCCGCGCTGCAGCGACTGGCCGGTGCCTGGCGGCGTGAGCTTGGGGCCCAGGTGATCGGGGTGACCGGGTCGACGGGCAAGACGTCGACCAAGGACCTGCTGCTCGCGGTGCTCTCACCCCACCGCCGCACGGTCGCCTCGCAGGCGAACTTCAACACCGAGGTAGGACTTCCGCTCGAGATCCTGAGCGCGCCCGCCGGCACCGAGGTGCTCGTGCTCGAGATGGGCATGCGCGGTGCGGGGCAGATCGCCGCGCTGGCGGCGATCGCCGATCCCGACGTCGGGGTGATCGTGAGCGTCGGGCCCGTGCACCTCGAACTGCTCGGCAGCATCGAGGCCGTGGCCGCCGCCAAGGGGGAGCTGATCGCGGCGCTGCGCCCCGGAGGTACGGCGATCATCCCCGCTGCCGAACCGTTGCTGGAGCCCCATCTACGTACTGATGTGGTGATCGTCCGGTTCGGCGATGGGGGGGACGTGCAATTGCTCCGCGCGGTCGGCGAGCGGGTCGTGATCGACCTCGCCGGGCGGTCGATCACGCTCGAGGTTCCCTTCCGGCAAGCCCACCTGCGCGCCAGCCTGCTGGCCGCGGTGGCGGCCGCGCGGGCGGTGGGCGTGCTCGCCGCCGGACGGATCGAGCTGAAGCTCTCCCCCGGACGCGGTCAGCGGGTGTCGCTTCCCGGGGCCATAACGCTGATCGACGACTGCTACAACGCCAACCCCGTGTCGATGCGCGCCGCCCTCGAGGATCTTGCCGCGACCGCGGTGCGCGACGAGCACCCCCGCCGGATCGCGGTGCTGGGCGACATGCTCGAGCTCGGAGTGAACGAGCGCTCCTTCCATCTCGAGGTGGGCGAGCACGCCCGCGCCGCCGGAGTGGATGTGCTGGTGACGGTCGGAGCGCTGGCCGCCGAGATGTCGGAGCGCTTCGGGGGCGAGGTGCACTGCGTGGCCGACGCCGGCGAGGCCGCGGCGCTGCTGCCCGAGCTGCTCGAGCCGGGGGACGCGGTGCTCGTAAAGGCCTCACGCGGAGTCGGACTCGAGCTCGTCTGCAACGCCCTGGGCGCCGGAGCCGGCTGCTGATGGGCTCGGTCTCGGGCCGCGTGCTGATCGCGGGCACGGCCTCGCTGCTGATGTGCCTGTTCCTGAGTCCCAAGTTCATCGAGTTCCTGCGCCGCCGGGAGTTCGGCCAGAACATCCGTGAGGAGGGCCCCCAGGGTCACCAGGCCAAGGCCGGGACGCCGACGATGGGCGGGATCATCATCTTCGTCGCGTTCACGGTCCCGTTCCTGATCCTCTCGGGGCGTGACTGGCAGTCGCTCGGCGTGCTCGGGGCCGCACTGGCGTGCGCGCTGCTGGGGTTCGCCGACGATTACACGAAGATCGTGAAGCGTCGTTCGCTCGGACTGCGGGCGCGGACCAAGCTCCTGGTCACGATCGCGATCTCGCTGGGGTTGTGGTGGGTCGCGACGCAGAAGGCGCATCTCGGCCCCACCGTGCGGCTGCGGTTCGTCGACGTCCAGGTGGATCTCGGTCCGCTGTACCCGGTGTTCATCTACCTCGTGCTGGCGGGCACCACCACGGCCGTGAACTTCACCGACGGCCTCGACGGCCTCGCGGCCGGCTGCGCCGCAATCGTGCTGCTGGCGTACATCGGGATCACGTTCATCACCAACGGCCAGGTCGACCTGACGTACCTGGCGGCCTGCCTGGTGGGCGCGTGCATCGGCTTCTTGTGGTTCAACAGCTTCCCCGCCAGCATCTTCATGGGCGACACGGGCGCGCTCGGGCTCGGCGGAGCGATCGCCGGACTGGCGGTGATGACCAAGACTGAGGTGCTGCTGATCCTGCTCGGCGGTATCTTCGTGATCGAGGTCCTGTCGGTGCTGATCCAGGTCTTCTCCTTTCAGACCTTCCGCCGGCGGGTGTTCCTGATGGCGCCGATCCACCACCATTTCGAGCTGCTGGGCTGGTCGGAGACGAAGATCATCCTGCGGTTCTGGATCGTCGCGGCGGCGTGCGGCGCGATCGGGTTCACGGTCTACCAGTTGAGCATCCGTGCCTGAGCGAGGAGCCAGGGATCAGCGGGAGGTGAAGCCGCGGCCGAGCCTGCCGCCGGGTCCCTACCTGATCGTCGGTCTCGCGCGGTCAGGCACGGCCGCGGCGCTGGCGCTGCGCGCTCGCGGGGAGGAGGTGATCGGATGCGACGCGGGCGCGGAGAAGGAGCCCCGGCTGAGAGCCGCGGCGGGGAGGCTTTGCCAGGCCGGCGTCGAAGTTCACCTCGATGCGTCAGGCGACGCCCTTGCCGCCCGTGCCGGAACCCTCATCAAGAGTCCCGGCGTGGCTCAACATGCGCCCGCCGTGGTGGCGGCGCGGATGCGCGGCGTGCCTGTTCTCGGCGAGCTGGAGCTCGCTTGGAGGCTCATCCCGAACCAGTTCCTGGCCGTGACCGGAACCAACGGGAAGACGACGACGACCGAGTGGATCGGGCACATCCATCGGGTCGCTGGTCTACCGGCGGCGGTGGCGGGCAACGTCGGGACGGCGGCGTGCTCGTTCGTCGGGATGCTCGAGCCGGACGCCACCGTGATCTGCGAAGCCTCTTCGTTCCAGCTCGAGGACACCGAGGCGTTCGCGCCGGAGCTCGGCGCGATCCTCAATCTCGCTCCCGACCACCTGGACCGGCACGGCGGGTACGCCGACTACGTGGCCGCGAAGCTCCGCATGTTCTCCAACCAGGGCAACCACGACGTCGCCGTGGCTCCGGTCGACCTCGGGCTCGAGGATCTCGGCGGATGCGCGCGGCGGGTGCGGTTCGGATGCGCCCCCGAGGCCGATCTCGCCGAGCGGGGCGAGCACCTGTGGTGGCTGGAAGAGCCGCTGGTGCGCACCGATGAGCTCTCGCTGCCGGGCGAGCACAACCGGCGCAACGCGATGGCCGCCGCCGCCGCGTGCCTGGCCCGCGGCGTCGACCCCGACGCCGTGAGGGTGGGCCTGCGGGGCTTCGCCGGCGTCCCGCACCGGCTGGAGCTCGTGGCGGTGAACGAGCAGGTGGCGTACGTCAATGATTCCAAGGCCACAAACGTCGCGAGCACGATCGTCGCGCTGCGCTCCTATCACGACGGGGTTCACCTGATTGCCGGCGGCCGCGGCAAAGGGCAGGACTTCTCGCCGCTTGCGGCGCTGGTGGCCGAGCGCTGCCAGGGCGTCTACCTGATCGGCGAGGCTGAGCACGAGCTCGCTCGTGCTCTGGAGCCCGCTGGGGTGCCGCTGCTCGTGCGGGACGACCTCGAGCATGCCGTCGAACGCGCCCGCGCCCGCGCGATCGAGGGCGATGTCGTGCTGCTCTCGCCCGCCTGCGCCAGCTACGACCAGTATTCGGACTTCAAAGCGCGCGGGGAGCATTTCCGCGCGGTCGTCAGGACAGGCTGAATG
>JBPCRJ010000072.1:0-12905 GCA_050996975.1 Solirubrobacteraceae bacterium
CCCTCCCCCCCCCCCCCCCCCCCCCCCCCCCCCCCCCCCCCCCCCCCCCCCCCCCCCCCCCCCCCCCCCCCCCCCCCCCCCCCCGCCTCGCCGACGAGCACCAACGAGGGGTTCATCGCCGGGAGCGTTCCCGAGGATGTCGGTCAGCGCCTCGACGAGCTCCCCAAGATCAAATGGAGCCAGTTCGACGCGCCGTGCTCGCCCCAGTCGTTCGAGCTCTGAGAGCAGCGGACGAAGCGCGTGGCGCCGATGCAGCTCGTCGGTTCGGTAGCTGAGCACGAGCATCACGCGCTCCTGGCGCAGGCTGCGGGCGAGGAACGCCACGAACGTTCGGGTCGAGCGGTCCGCCCAGCGCATGTCCTTGCCAACGCCGGATTCACCGCGCCGCGACGGGCGATCGTCGGCGCGGGAGCGCGGCGCCGTAGCGGCGCAACTCGGCGCACCTGCGGACGTCATATCTCCCGGTTACTCGACGACCGCCTTGGCGCGCCGCCGCTACTCGACGCTCAGCACCGCCTTGCCGTTCACCCGCCGGTCGAGCAGGGCGTCGATCGCGTCCTTGGCTTGCGTCCATGGGACGGTGAGATCGATCTGCGGATCCAGCCGACCGGCCGCCACGAGCTCGGCCAGCCGTCGCAGGTCTGAGCCGGCGCTACCCGCGCGCGCGAGCTCCGAGAACAGGTAGAGGCCGTAGAGCCGGGCGCCGGGAGCGCGCCCGAACAGGGTTCTGGTCGGGTAGGACACCGGCTCGTCGCTCGTGGCGGCGAAGTTGACCACTGTGCCCGATGGCGCCACGCGGCCCAGCGCGGCGCCGAGCGTCGGGCCGCCGACCGCGTCGATGATCACGTCGAAGGTCGAGCCTTCGGGCTCGAGCTCGGACAGGACATCCTCCGCGCCCAGCTCAGCGAGACCGTCGGTGCGGCGCGCGAGCGCTGTCACGTGAGCGCCGGCGAGCTTGGCGAGCTGGATCGCGAAGCGCCCCACGCCGCCGCTGGCGCCGGTCACGAGCACGCGCTTGCCGAGCACGAAGCCACCGATCTCGAGCGCACGCAGCGCCGTCAGGCCGGCGACGGGAAGCGTGGCTGCCTGCTCGAAGCTGATCCCCTCGGGCAGCCGCGCCAGCAGGTTGGTGTCCACCGCAGCCAGCTGCGCCCACGCTCCCGCCTGCGTCAGCCCGACGACGCGGGCCCCCTGCGCCGGTCCGCTCCCGTCCGGCGCCTCCCGGCGCACCGTGCCGGCGACATCCCACCCCGTGATCGATCCCGGCTCCATCGACGCGAGCCGGCGGGTCTCACCGCGGTTGAGGCTGAAGGCGCTGACCGCGACCAGCGCCTGGTTGCGCTGGGGCGCCGGGTCGGGCACCTCCGCCAGCTCGGCGTGGGGCGGCGTAGACGATGAGACGAGGGCGCGCACGGGCTCGAGTCCGATTGCTTGGCGGCCGCAGCCGCAGCCGCAACTTGCTCAGGCGGAGCCCGGAGACGGTGCGTCGTGGATGTTGGCCCGAACCTGCTCGGCGATCTCGGGTGGGACCTCGGTGAGCCCGTGAGCATCGGCGGCATGGGCTTGCACCTGGCCAAGGATCTCCTCCTCAGTGCCGGCGCTGAAGCGCGCATCGCATCCGGGCACCACTGTTCCGCAACTGAATTCCTTCATGTATGTCTCCGATATTCGAGTGCTTGCGCTGAACGCTCAATCGTAGAGGGCCATCTATCCGGGCGCGGCCCGGGCGCGGATTGCATATGCGATGCTTAGGCAGATGGAAAACGAGAACGATCTGTCGTTGGGTGAGGCTGCGCGGGCGATCGGCGTCAGCGTCGACACGCTGCGGCGTTGGGATCGATCGGGCAAGCTGAACACGCATCGCGACGCTCGCAACCGGCGGCTTGTGCCCGCAGCAGAGCTGGCGCGCCTGCGGGCTCGCCCGGAGCGCCACCAGACGGGAGTCGTGCTTTCGGCGCGCAATCGCTTTGCCGGTCGAGTGAGCTCCGTCGAGGTCGACGGGGTGATGGCGCTGGTCGAGATCCAAGCCGGTCCGTTCCGGCTCACCGCCGCAGTCACCCGCGATGCGGTGCAGGAGCTGGAGCTGCGCGAGGGGGATCCGGTGACGGCCACTGTCAAGGCCACGTCCGTGATGGTCGAGAGAGGACCGCGGGATGAGGGTGGAGCGAGGATCGCGGGATGAGGGTGGTTAGAGCAGGCACGATCAGCTTCGCGGCCGTCGCCGTGATGACCTGTGCGCTGGCGGCATGCGGGTCGAGCAGCTCAAGCTCCAGTAAGACGTCAACCGCCGCGTCGAGCACGAGATCGCAGGCATCGAGCACCACGGCGTCGGCCGGCGCATCCGCTCACGGGAAGGTGTCGGTGCTCTACGCAGGCTCGCTGACGAACCTGATGGAGCATGGTCTCGGGGCGGCGTTCTCGAAGGCCGAGGGCTATCAGTTCGAGGGCATAGGCGCCGGCTCGGACGAGCTGGTCTCCCAGATCAAAGGAAAGGTCAGGCAGGGCGATGTGTTCATCAGCGCGAGCCCGAAGGCCGACGAGAAGCTGCAAGGCGCGGCTAACCACGACTACGTGAGCTGGTATGCGAGCTTCGCGAAGGCGCCACTGCTGATCGCCTACAACCCGCACAGCAAGTTCGCGGCCAAGTTCCGCTCGGAGCCGTGGTACAAGGTGATTACCCAGGCCGGGATTCGCGTCGGCAGCACCGATCCCAAGCTCGACCCGAAGGGGAAGCTGACCGTCGAGGCGGTCACCAAGGCAACGTTGATGCTGAAGATGCCCGGGCTGACCAAGGCGCTGTCCAAGTTTGCCGTGTTCCCTGAGGAGACGCTCGTGGGGCGCCTGCAGTCGGGGCAGCTCGACGCCGGCTTCTTCTACGCCAACGAGGCCCACCAGCAACACCTCCAGACCGTGTCGCTCTCGCCGGTATCCGCGAGCGCGAGCTACACGGTGAGCGTGCTGAAGGGCGCCCCCGATCAGCCCGGTGGCGTCGTGTTCGTCAGGTATCTGCTCGGTGCGTCGGGAAAGGCGATGCTGGCGACGTCCGGGCTGACCGTGCTCCCCGCCAAGCTGACCGGCTCTGCGGCGGCGGTCCCCCAGGGATTGCGCTCGCTCCTCGGCGGTTGATCGCCGGAGCGCCCAGCCCGTTGGCGTGGCTGGGCGCGCTGCTGGCGATCTACCTGATCGCCCCTATCGCAGCGTTCGCCATCCGTCTGGCGAGCCATGGCGCCCCGTCCACCCCGGGGCTGGGCGCAGCGCTGCTCACGTCGCTGCTCACGTCGACGATCTCGACCGCGATCATCGCGGCGCTGGGGATCCCGCTCGCGTACCTGCTCGCGCGTGCTCGCAGCCGGGCCGCCGCGGTGCTCTTGGCGCTCGTGGCGCTGCCGCTCGCGCTGCCGCCGCTGATGAGCGGGATCCTGCTGCTCTACCTCGTCGGGCCCTTCACGTTCCTCGGCGGCGTGTTCGGCGGGAACCTCACCGATACCCGCGTGGGGATCGTGATCGCGCAGACGTTCGTCGCCGCTCCGTTCCTCGTGCTCACGGCCCGCGCCGCGTTCGCCGCCGTCGATCCGGCGCTCGACGACGTCGCGCGGACGCTCGGTCATCGTCGCCTGGCGCGCTTCTACAAGGTCGCGCTGCCGGTCGCCTGGCGCGGGGTGCAGGCCGGGCTACTGCTCGCGTTCCTGCGCGCGTTCGGGGAGTTTGGCGCCACCGTGATCCTCGCCTACCACCCTTACTCGTTCCCGGTGTTCACGTTCGTGCAGTTCGACAGCACCGGCTTGCCGACCACACTGCTCCCGATCGCCACGGCCCTGGGCGCCGCGCTGATCGTTCTGTCGGCGGTCGGGATCCGCGCAGGACAGCGACGCGCGCGCGCACGGATGCCTGAGCCCGCCGCCCCGCATCCGCGACCGGCGGCTGCGCTGCAATTCTCATTGCGCAAGCGACTGGGCAGTTTTCAGCTCAACGTGGCCCACCAAGCGCTCACGCCGCGCCTCGCGCTGCTCGGACCCTCAGGGGCGGGCAAGACGCTGACCGTACGGCTGATCGCCGGAATCCTCGAAGCGGAGGTCGCGGATGTCCGCGCCGGTGAGGTGCCGCTCAGCCGGCTGGCCGCCGAGGATCGCAGGCTCGGCTACCTACCGCAGCAGTCCGCTCTGCTTCCTGGGCGCACGGTCTGGCAGCAGATAAACTTCGCCGTCGACGCCGATCCTGCCCTCGCCGCGTGGTGGCTCGGTCGGCTCGGACTCGAGGGTCTGCAGGAGCGCTTCCCTCATGAACTCTCAGGTGGTCAGCAGCGTCGCGTCGCGCTCGCCCGCGCGCTCGCCCGCAATCCGTCGTTGATTTTGCTCGACGAACCGTTCAGCGCGCTTGACGCCCCGGTTCGCGACCGTCTGCGACGTGATCTGCGCCGCCTGCAGCGTGAGACGGGACTCTCGACGGTGCTCGTCACCCACGACCCCGAGGAGGCCGCGCTGCTCGCCGACGACGTCGTGATCCTCGACCATGGCGAGTCGCTCCAGCAGGGTCCACTCGCTGACGTGTTCGCCCGCCCGGCCTCGCCGCAGGTCGCCGCGCTGCTCGGACTCCCGAACACGCACGCCGGCACGGTCCTGTCCCCGGGGCGGATTCTCACCGGCGGACTCGAGCTCGCCGCCCCCACCGGCGGGCTGCCGGTGGGCAGCGAAATCATATGGACGGTGCGCGCCGAGGACATCTCCGTCGACCCGCAGGGTGCCTACCGGGTGATCGTGATCGACGACGTAACCCTCGGCGCCCGCCATGAGACCACGGTCCGGCTGCAAGCGCTCGAGCTCACGATTCGCACGCCGCGGCCGCCATTCGCTGCCCCCGTCTCGGAGTGCCGGATCGACCTGCCGACCGATGCGATCACGCTCTGGCCGGCCAGCCCGGCTGAGCCGCCGACCGCGAACGATCACGCCGATTCAGTCGCCGACCGCGACGATCACGTCTGAGGCCTTGATCACAGCGATGACGTCCATCCCTTCGTTCAGAGCCAGCTCGTCGGCCGCCTCGACCGTGATCGACGCCATCAGCCGCTGGTCCCCCACCTCGATCTCGACATTCGCGATCGACGCCCCGGGCGCGACACTCACAACGCGACCCTTGAGTTGATTTCGAGCACTGAGCTGCATCGCCGCACCTCCATCGTGGTTGAACCCGCTCCAGGCTACTTGGCCGTTCGCGGCCAGGCCGCGCACGTTGCTGTCAAAATGTGCCGATGCTGATCACGACGCAAATCGGTCGAGTCGGTCGAGTTTCGCGGTGAGGCGCGTCGCGATCCTCGGTGGGGGCCCGGTCGGTCTCGAGGCCGCGCTGGCCGCGCGTGAGCACGGCTGGACCGCGGTGCTCTATGAGCAGTCGCCGACCGTGGCGGGCAACGTCCGCGCGTGGGGTCACGTGCGCCTCTTCACCCCGTGGGATTGGAACGTCTCGCCGCGCATGCGATTCGCGCTCGGAGCGAGTGCCCCAAGCGGAGCCGCGCTGCCCACCGGCCGCGAGCTCGCGGACGAGCTGCTCGAGCCCGTGGCGCGCGGCCTCGACGTCCGCACCGGCGTCCAGGTCCTCGGAATCGCTCGGGAAGGGCTGCTCAAGCACGAAAAGGTTGGCTCAGCCGAGCGTGCGGCGCGGCCGTTCCGGCTACACCTGCTCGACGGCACCGGGCGCGAGCGCTTCGCCGCTGCCGACGTCGTAATCGACGCGACCGGGACTTACGGCTCGCCAAATCGCCTCGGTGACGGGGGGATCGACGCGCTCGGCGAGCGCGCTCTGGATGCGCGCATCGCGCGCGCTATGCCCGAGGCGGCGACGCTGGCCGGCCGCGACGTGCTGCTCACCGGTGCGGGGCACAGCGCCCAGACCGCTGCCCGCGACCTCACGGCGGTCGCCTCGCAGGCCCCCGAAACGCACATCATCTGGGCGGTTCGATCGCATTCGCCTACCTGGGGCGCAGTCGCTGATGATCCGCTGCCCGCGCGAGCGGCGCTGACCCGGGCCGCCCGCGATCTGGCCGGCGGCGCCTGCAAGGCGGTCCAGCTCCACACGGGCTGCACCGTCCTCGCCCTCGTCGAGCGAGACGGACGGATCGCGGTCACGCTGCGCGAAGGCGAGGACGAGCGCGAGGTGCTCGTCGACCACGTGCTGGCCCTCAACGGCGGCTCGCCTGACGCCTCGATCTACCGTCAGCTGCAGGTCCACGAGTGCTATGCGACCGCCGCTCCGATGAAGCTCGCCGCGGCGCTGCTCGGCGAGGACGGCGGCGACTGTCTGGCGCCGGTCTCACACGGACCCGAGACGCTCCGGAATCCCGAGCCGGGCTTCTTCATCCTGGGTGCCAAGTCCTACGGGCGCAACCCTACCTTCCTGCTGCGGGTCGGGTGGCAACAGGTCGACGACGTGTTCGGGTCGCTGCTCGGGACCCCTGGTCACCTCGCGGCTGAGGGCGTCGGGTCAGCCCGCGTGGCCGAGGGTCGGGTCAGTCCTCGGGCATCGCGTCGTAGATCTCGGCGGCCGGGCTGGCCATCACCCGCTGGGCCATCTCCCGCTTGAGCACGTCCAACCGGGCCTCCTCCTCAGCGGTGCGCTCCTTGCGAGCCAGCGCAATGAACTCGTCGCTCACGACTCCCGCGCGGACCAGCAGGGTGACGGTGCGCCCCCGATAGGCAACCCGGAACACGAAGCGCTCGAGCGTGGTGCCGCGCTGTTGGAGGGCAAGCTCGGGATCCAGGCTATATCGATCGCCGGTCACCGCGCGAGTGACCAGCTCGAAGCCATCGCGCGCTCCGGGCCCTCCGAAGGCGGTCGTGACCGCGATCTCCCGCCGTTGCAGCGGAGCCCCGTCGTCCAGCAGCGCAAACGCGCGCTCCATCACCTTGAAGGCGTGTGCCACGCCGCCGGGAGAGCCTGGCCCGTGGTAGCGCATCATGTCATCGAAGGAGAATGACAGCCGCTGGTCTGAATCGAGCACGACGATCGTGCTTGGCTCGCTCTCGGGGTCCACCAATTCCGCCCAGCCGAGGATCTGCGTCTCGCAGGCGCCGAGTCCCGCGTGGGCCTGCCGCAGCTCCTCGCGGGCGGCGCCCAAGATTTCTGGCGATGCCCAGTCCGGTGCCCAGCGTCCCTTGATCGGCTCGGTCGCCACGAGCGACTGCAGTTCCTTGGATGCGGTGCGCAGCCGCTCATGCGCCCGGCGCAAGCGGACACGCTCCTCCTGCGACAGTTCTCCGGGCGCCTGCATCGCCGCCCATCATGGCAGCCGCCGCCGCACCCCGCCGCGGCACCCGGCCGCCGCTCGTCGCCCCGCGCCGCCGTCGTGGATGGGACTCGTGCCCGGAGAGACACGAATCTGCACCATAAGTTCAAGTCAACTTGAACATCGAAGCATCTGCTTTGCTTGTGCGCGTGGCGGAGCTGATGACCATCGGGGAGGTTTCGCGGCGCAGTGGTGTCGCCAGCTCGGCGCTGCGCTTCTACGAGGAGCGAGGTCTGATCACCTCCGACCGCGCCGGCTCGGGGCATCGCCGCTACCCACGCCCCGTGCTGCGGCGGATCGCGTTCATCGTGTTCGCTCAGCATGTCGGGCTGACGCTCGAGCAGATCGGCGCCGAGCTTGGCAAGCTGCCTCCCCACCGCGTGCCCACCCGGCGCGATTGGTCGCGTCTATCGCGCGAGTGGGGGGCTCGGATCGACGAGCGGATCGCCGAGCTCGAGCGCCTTCGGCTCGGCCTCACCGAATGCATCGGCTGCGGCTGCCTGTCGCTCGAGCGCTGCCGGCTCTCCAATCCCGACGACCGCGCGGCGAGCCTCGGTCCTGGTCCGCGCTACTGGATCGGAGACCGGCCGGCTGGGCCTTGAGTGGCCAGCGCTCTTACCGGACGGTGGCGCTGGCCAGGCCGAGCACCCGAGGACCGTCAACCCTGTGCCGGCGCCCATGCGGGCATTCCCGCGTCCGCGCGGTCGCCTGAGCTTTGGGCGACCAGCCCGCACGCGACGGGCACGCGTCGAAGGTCTCGACGCTGGAGCTCTTCTTTGACCTCGTCTTCGTCTTTACGATCACCCAGCTCACACGCGTCCTGGCCCGCGATCCGGACGGTCCGGGCCTGTTGCGTGCGACGGTCCTGCTGGTGGTGATCTGGTGGATGTACGGCGGGTACGCGTGGTTGACCAACGTCGTGGCGCCCGACCGGATCGCCCAGCAGCTCTTGCTGCTCGGCGGTATGGCGGGATTCTTCGTGATCTCGCTCGCCGTCCCGAGTGCGTTCGGTGCCGGAGGGGTGGCCTTCGGCGTCGGGTACCTGATCGTGGTGCTCGTACACGCGGGACTGTTCACCCGCAGCGCGGTCGGTGAGTCGTCGGTCGCGATCCTGAAGGTGGCACCGCTGAACCTGGCCGCGGCATCGATGATCGTCGCGGCCGGGATCGTCGACGGTGGCTGGGGAACCGCGCTGCTGTGGGGCCTGGCGGTAGCCGTGATCCTGCTGCCGTCGCTGCGCGCTCCCGACGCCCGCTTCGAGCTCGCACCCAGGCACTTTGTCGAGCGTCATGGCCTGGTCGTGATCGTCGCGATCGGCGAGTCCGTCGTCGCGGTCGGCACCGGCGCCTCGACGCACCCGCTGAGCGCCGGGCTGCTGGCCAGTGCGGTGATCGGACTCAGCCTCAGCGCCTGCCTGTGGTGGTCGTACTTCGGTCAGGGCGAGGACGAGCGCGCGCTCGAGGCGATGAGCGCTGCGCCCGCTGAGCGACGGCCCTGGCTGGCGCTGAACGCCTACTACCACTGGCATCTCGCGATCCTGCTGGGCATCGTCGCCGCGGCCTCCGCGCTGCAGCGCGCGATCGGCGCCCCCGGCGATCCGCTCTCGCTGGGTCGATCGCTCTCGCTCGGCGGCGGCGTGGCGCTGTTCCTGGTCGGCGGCACGCTGTATCGCTCGGTCCTCGGTCTCGGCGTCAGCCGCTGGCGGATCGCCGCGGCGGCGCTGTCTCTGACGACGATCCCGCTCGGCACCCAGGTCTCGGCGTTCACCCAGCTCGGTGGCCTGCTCACGGTGCTGCTCGCGTGCCTGGTCTCCGAGCGCCTCCGCGTCCGCCAGGATCAGACAGCGATGGGATAGCACCAGCGCCGCTCCGCGGCGAGCCCCTGGACATCGGCACGTTCCCGACCCGCGACCTACGAGAGCGGAAGCACCATCGTCGGGTCCGGAATCGTGCGATCCGCTGCCCCTTCCCCAGGAATTATCGCCGTCCCGATCGCGAAGAACTCGATCACGTGGCTGCCCCATCCATGGCTACGCTCGTGGATGTCCACGCCGACGATGCCCTCGGCCTGGGCGTCGACCGCTTCGGTTTGCATCCGCTCCATCGCGAGCTCGCGCGCGTCGTAGAGCGCCTGCGTGAAGTTGGGCAGTTCGACGTTTCGCCCCGTGTTGCTCAGCGACTGGCGCCAGCTCTGGTGGGCGACGTGGTACACGCACGAACCCATCACCATCCCAACGGGACGGTGGCCTGTCTGCAGCAGCGCCCAGAACTCCTGACCCGAGAGATCGCTCGTAAACGGCCGCCCCGACGGCGCGCGATGCAGCTCCCCCTCGCGGTGCTTGACGGCGGTGCCGATCGCGATGAACTCCGCCATGTTCTCGCCCCATTCGTAGCGGCCGATGTCCAGCCGCACACCTACGACTCCGTCGGCGCCGAGCTGATCAGCCTCTTCCTCCATGCGGGTCATCGCCAGGTTGCGCGCCTCGTACATCGCCTGGGAGAGCACCTGCATCTCCTGGTTACGTTTCCACTGCGCCTGCTGATACCCGATGTGATAGATGCTCGAGCCGACCACGAGCCCGAGCGGCTGGAACCCCGCGTGGCGGACGAGCAGGAACTCGTTGACCGACAGGTCGCTCGTGTACAGGCCGCGCTTGTTCTGTTGCAGGCGCTCGCGGCCCGCCGCCGGCACCCCTTCGGTGCTGGTGGGGTCATAGGGGACGGGCTGGTCGGTCATTTCGTCACACCCTTCGTTATTTGGTTCGTCGTTTCGCCGGCGGGCGGGCTCAGCGCAGCGGGAGCACGGTGAGCGGCTCGGCCTGCGTATGGCTCGTGGCGAGCGCGGGGTCCTCGCGGATCGCGGTGCCCATCACGTGGAAGGTGACCTCGAGGTCCTCGCACTCGTATGCGCCGCGAGTGACACGGTGGGTGCGCGCGCGCTCGCTGATCTGCACCCCCACGATGCCGTCGGCACCGAGCTGCTCGGCCTGGGCAGTGGTTGCGCCGATTGCCTTCTCCCGAGCGGCGTAGACGCCTTGCGTGAAGTCACCGAGCTCCTGGTTGATCCACGCTGCGCCGCCCCAGCCGCCGCTCGTCGCGCGCTGCGTCTGCCATGAGGCGGGGACGTAGTGAACGCTGGTGTGGGCAGCGATGCCCACGGGCCGGACGCCGGCGCGACAGAGCTGCACAAACTCCTGGCCGGTGAGGTCGGTGAGCACTGCCGCCCCGTCCGGGTGGCGCATCGGCGGCGCGAGCCGCACGGCAGTTCCGACGGCGATGAACTCGATCGCGCGCGCCGCCCAGTCGTGCGCGCCGCTTACGATCCGCACGCCCACCACCGCGTCGGCGGCGGCGAGGCTCGCCTCCTCGAGCAGGCGCCCGAGCGCGAGCCTGCGGCTCTCGTTGTACGCCTCCGAGAGCACGGTCACCTCGGTCGGCACGTTGAAGTAGATCGGTTGCCAGCCAACCTGGTAGATCGACGATCCCATCACTTGCGTCAACGGCTGAACCCCGAGCCCGGCCAGCAGCGCGAACTCCTGTACGGACAGATCGCTGCTGAACAGTCCGGGCTTGCCTTCTGCGCTCGCGAGCTGGCGCAGGCGCTCCTCCGCGGCGAGCGGCAGTCCGCCGGCCTGCAGACGGCTGATTGACTCCTCGGCGCGCCGCTCGGCCTCGGGGTCCGCTTCGGCCCTGCTGCGGCGGAACAGCGGGCTCACCCGAGCGTAGGTTACAGCGCTCGCGCCCAGTTCTCGTAAAGGCCGGTTCGGCGAGCATCCTGGCCCACAGGCTCCGGGATTCGGCGCCCAGGCCGGCCAGCAGGTAGCCGCTGCTGAGTCGCAGCTCGTCGAGCTCGGCGGGGGCGGCTGCCGGTCGGGGGGTGGGTGGGAAAAGAGTCGCCTGTCCGGGTTGCGGCATGCTCTCGACGATGATGGTGGCAACCTGCCTCAGCGGGAGCGAGCGCCGAGGTGCGGGTGTACCCCGGGGCTCAGGTCGAGCGTCTTGGCGAGCTGCTTTAGCAGTGCGACCATCGTCTGTCGTTGGCTGTCGCTGAGCCCTTGCCCTAGCTCATCCTCGAGGGCGGGGATCAGCTTGTTGATCCGGGAGACCAGGGCGGAGCCGGACCTGGTCAGGCGTATCTCGAAGGCTCGCCGGTCCTGCGCGCTTGGGTGCCGGCGCACCCAGCCGGCGGCCTCCATTTCATCGATCAGCCCGACCATGTTGTTGCGATGCATCCCCAGGGCGTCGGCCAGCTGCTGCTGGGTCTGACTCGCTGCCCGATCCGAATTGCTCAACACCCCATAGGCGCGCGGCGAGACTCCGAGGGGCGCCAGGCGCGCAGCGAACATCTGAGCCGATCGGGCCCCGACCTGAGACAACAAGAACGGCAGCGACTCGGCGTAGGGCGTCGGCTGGGATGGGCTCATCGACGCTCGAGTCTACGCCACTCGGAAGACTGTCGCGTATAGTGACAGTCGCTATACTGACGGACAGTCGACATGGGAGGGATTATGAGAATCGCGGTTATCGGAGCTACAGGTCATACCGGCACGCACGTGATCGAGCAGGGCCTGGAGCGAGGCCATTACATGACAGCCCTGGCGCGCCGGCCCGAGGCCGTCGCCCGGCGCGACGAGAACCTCACCGTCGCCCGGGCCGATGCGCTTGACGGCGAGCAACTCAGCGAAGCGATGGCCGGTTGCGAGGCCGTCATCTCGGCCCTGGGGAGCGGGAGCTCCAGGGCGCCAACCGTCATCTACTCCCAGGGCATCGCCAATGCAGTGACGGCCATGAAGGCCAACGCCGTCAACAAGCTCGCGGTCATCTCGGCCGCTCCGGTGGGCCCTCGGGCCGACCAACCTTTCCTCGAGCGCCGCATGGCGATGCCGATACTGGAGCGCGTGTTCGGCGCTACCTACGACGACATGCGCCGCATGGAGACGCTCCTGGCCACCAGCAAGATCGACTGGGTCTCGCTGCGACCACCTCGTCTGGTCGACAAGCCAGCCACCGGCACCTACCGCCTGCACGCCACTCCGCTGCCCAAAGCCCGAAGCATCACCTACCCCGACCTGGCCACCGCATTGCTGGACTCACTCGACCGCCAAGACCTATACCGCCGCGCCGCTTTCGTAGCCAATTAGCCCTCGGCCTACGATCCTTGGCTGGGGCGCGTTATCGGCACAGGCTGCGCTCCGCGGTGGTGACGAGCGTTGTGAGGACTTGGTCGGCGGGCATCAAAGGATCTCGTGCGCGACTTCGCCTCTCAGACGCCTCTCAACTTGACTCTCCGAGCGCCAGAATATCAGAATATGTAGCCGTTCAGTCCCCTGGTCCTGGCGGGGGACGGGCTCAGGATCAGAGCAGGGCGGGGAGTGCGCCGCCGGTTTGGTGGGCGGTGAGCAGTTCGGGGAGGTAGGCGAAGAGCGATCTGTGTTGCAGGCGGCAGGTGATCGACGCTGAGAGGGATCGTTCGGTGAACCGTTCGCCGTCGTCGGGTTGGTTGCCGTAGGAGAGTCGTCGCTGGATCACGGGTCCGCGGAGCGCGCGCTCGGCGGCGTTATTTGTCGGGGTCACGCCGGTGGTGGTGATGAACGTCCAGAGCGCGGGCCAGATCTTCAAGAGGTTGTTCG
>JBPCRJ010000083.1:0-4857 GCA_050996975.1 Solirubrobacteraceae bacterium
CCACGAGGCGGAGTTCAACGCGTTGGCTGGGTTCCTCGAGGCTCGCGGCCGGTCGCTCCCGACCGAGGTGGACTGCCTGGATTTCATCTTCGAGCGGTCCGGGTGCAGGCTCACGGGTTTGCGCGAGGCGACGAGTTCCAGACGGGCTCAGCTCGCACGCCGGCCGTTGATCATGCTGATGGAAACCTTGGCCGGAGGTATCCCGGAGGTGGGGCAGGCGACAACGTGGTCCGCTCCCCGGTAGGGCGTTGACAGTTCGTTGACTGAGGGTTGCCCGGACTCGATCGGAGCCGAAGGCGCGTAGCGCCGAGGCGAGGATCGTGTCCGGGGCGCCTCTCAGGATGGGCCGCTCAATCGAAGGAGAATCACGTTGAGCGAGAAGAAGAAGTACCGCACCTGGACGGTTCCGCAGAAGCTCGAGATCGTGTTGGCTGGCCTGCGCGGTGACCGGTCGGTCGCTGAGGTCTGCCGCGAGCATCAGATCTCCGAGAACCTGTTCTACACGTGGCGCGAGAAGCTGCTCGAGGGCGGCTCCGAGCGCCTGTCGGGCAAGGAGGAGCGCACCGAGCTCGCTGAGCTGCGCAAGCACGTCCGTGAGCTCGAGCGGACGCTTGGGCGCAAGACCTACGAGTTGGAGATCCTGGGAAAAGGATTCCGGACGTGGGAGTGAGACAGCGCGTCGCCTACGCCCGTCAGCTCGTCGCCGAGGGGCACAGCCCCTCGGCGCTGGCGCGCATCCTGCAGATCAGCCGACAGGCGATCTACCGCATCCCGACCAAGCCACCGGCGGTCGCCAGGCGCTCCCGCCCGCCGGTCGACGAGGTCGAGCGGGCGATCGTGCAGGTCGCTGAGCAGAACCCGACCGACGGCTACCGGATCATCACCGCCTGGGTCAATCGCAAGCTGGGGCGGGCGGTGAACCGCAAGCGGGTGCTCAGGGTGATGCGCGAGCGCAAGCTGATCGGGCGGCGCACGCACGAACCACACCGCCGACGGCCGGGGTTCTTCAAGGTCACCCGGCCTGCCGAGCTATGGCATCTGGACATGACCTCGATCTGGGTCGCCGAGCACGGCTGGGTGTATCTCAACGCGATCATCGACTGCTGCACCCGCGAAATCGTCGGCTGGGATCTCACCCTGCGCTGCCGGGCCAAGGAAGCGATCGCGGTGATCCAGACCGCGGTCGCCGAGCAAGGCATCGGGCCAGGGACGCTGACGCTCGGGACCGACAACGGCTCGGCGTTCACCGCCCGCGCCACCGGGCTCGTGCTCTCCGGGCTCGGCGTCCGCCATCGCCGCGGCGGCTACCGCGACCCCGAAAGCCAGGCGTTCATCGAATCGTGGTTTCGATATCTCAAGGAACGTTGCGTGTGGCGCCACGAGTTCGAGACCCTCGACCAGGCCCGGGAGGTGATCAACGCCTACATCGAGCACTACCACGACCGGCCCCACAGCCGACTGAACTACCACACCCCCCGCGAAGTCCGCCACACTTGGGACGACACGTCAGGAGCACTACAAAAACACGCGGCCTGAACCGTCAACACCCACGGGGAGCGCTCCAGGGCAGGCGACAACGCCGCCAGTTGAGCGCTGTCCAGCGCGTTTCCGTGTTGTCCGGGACGAGTACCTCGCGGTTTGCCGGCGGCGGGGTAACGCCGAAGCGAGCGTCGTGACCAAGAGGCGCGCTGCGGACCAGTTCCTCGCTTACCTGGAGGAGGTTGGTCGGGAGACCCTCGAGGAGGTGCAGGCCCGGGACTTGGCCGGGTTTTGGGCTCGGCGTCAGCGGTGGGGCTACGCCCCGAAGACGACCGGGTTGTTGCGTTCGTCGTTGGCTGACTTTCTGCGCCATCTGCACCAGGGTGGGCAGATCCGGGAAGACCTGGCGGGGCGGCTCCCGCCGCAGCGTTATCCCCGGCGCGGCTTGTCGGCTCCGCACCCGTGGACGGCTGAGGATGTCCGCTTGGTGTTGGGCCGGATCGATCGGCAGTCCGCGATCGGAAAACGCGACTACGCGATGGTGTTGCTGACCGTGAGGCTCGGTGTGAGGGTCGGAGATCTGCGCCGGTTGGAGCTCGGGTGGTTCGACTGGCGGGCCAAGACGCTGGTGTTCACGCAGCACAAGACCGGCGTGCCGTTGACGCTGCCGCTGCCGGGCGATGTCGGATGGGCGGTGATCGACTACATCCGCCACGGCCGGCCCGAGGCGGCCTGCCGGCAGGTGTTCGTGAAACACCGCTATCCGTTCACGGCGTTCGGCTCGTCGACGTCGGTGGGCTGCCGGCTGAGCTACTACGCGCGGCGTGCCGGGATCGTGTTCGCGGCCGGGCGGTCGCACGGCCTGCATTCGCTGCGCGGCGCGCTGGCGGTCGCGATGCTTGGAAGCGACACGCCGCCGCCGGTGGTGACGGCGGTCCTGGGTCACGCCGCGGGCACCACCACCGCCGCGCACTATCTCAGGCTCGACACCGAGCACCTGCGTCGCTGCGCCCTCGATGTCGAAGATGTCCTTCTCGCGGGGGAAGGGACGCGGCCATGAACGCGCTGAAGCTGCCCGAATTGATCGACACGCTGCTCGCGGCCCGCCGCGCCGGCGGATTCCGGTACGACAGTCAAGCACGGGTGCTGGCGCAGTTCGCTGAGCACTCCCGGCGAGACGGGTACGCGGACGGGTCGATCATCCAAGAAGCTGTCGAGGGATTCCTCTACGGCCGCCACCTCAAAGCGTCCACGATCCGCCGCGAGGAGATCATCCTGCGCGACCTGGCAGAACACGCCCGCCAGTTCGGCTGGCCGGCGTGGGCGCCGCCGACGCTGACGCGCCTCAAAACTCGTCATCGGCCGCCGCCATACGTGTTCAGCGACGACGAGATCCGTCGTCTGTTTGACGCGATCGACACCCAGTCGCTGTCGGAGATGTCAAACCGGGCGCTCATCGACCCGGTGCTGTTCCGGGTGCTCTACGCCACCGGGATGCGGATCTCAGAAGCGCTCAACCTGCAACTGCGCGATCTCGATCCGGCGCGCGCCACGCTCGAGGTGCGCGACAGCAAGAACCGTGAGAACCGGATCGTGCCCGTCACCCGGCGCCTCGCCGACACGCTGGAGGGCTACATCGCGGCCGCGCACCCCGACCCGGAGCCCGCCCATCATCTGTTCCACACCGGCGACCCCGCCAAACCGCCCGACAAGTCCACGATCTACAACCGGTTGCGCCGCTACCTCGCCGATGCGGACATTCCCCATTTCGCCCCGGGCGGCCCGCACATCCATTCGCTGCGTCACGGCTTCGCCGTCCAGAACCTGCGCCGCTGGGCCGCTGAGGGCAGCGACCTGGCGGTGATGCTGCCCTACCTGTCCGCGTACATGGGCCACGCCGACCTGCGAGGAACCCAGTACTACCTGCAGTTGACCGCGGACGCGTACCCAGAGGTCGCCGCGATGACCCAAGCCAGGTTCGGGTACGTCATCCCGCACCCGGCCGTGCTGGAAGGAGCTGAACAGTGAGCCGCGTCACCCCCACCGGCGGGGATCTGGCCGGCAGGTGGCTGTCGAAGTTCCTCATCGACCACCTCGCCGGCGAACGGGACCTGTCCCCCCAGACGATCGCGTCCTACCGAGACGCGATCAAACTGCTGCTCACCTGGTTCCGCGACGTGCAGGCAACCCCACCTGAGAAGCTGCGCCTCGCAGACCTCGACCGGACCAGGGTGCTCGCCTTCCTGGACTGGCTGCAAACCGAGCGCGGCAACTCGCCGGCGACCCGCAACCAGCGCCTCGCCGTGATCAAGTCGTTCGCCCGGTACACCGCGATCGAGCGGCCAGAGTTCCTCGACCAAGCCACCCAGATCATCGCCGTCAGACAGAAGAAGACCCCGGCCACCGACATGGGCTACCTCACCGGCGACGAGGTCAAAGCCCTCCTCGCCGAACCGGACCCGACCAGCCGGCGCGGGCTGCGCGACACCGTCCTGCTCTGCACGCTCTACGACACAGCCGCCCGCGTCCAAGAGATCTGCGACCTGAACACCGCAGACGTCCGCGCGGCCCGCCCGATGCTGGTCACACTGCACGGCAAAGGCTCCAAAACCAGGCGCGTCGCACTGATGGACCCCACAGCCCGACTGCTGCACGACTACCTCGACCGGCGCACCCGCCATCCCGGCGTCGGCGCAGACGCTGACCCGCTGTTCCAAGGTCCCCACCAGACCAGATTGACCCGCTGGGGCGTCACCAAAATCCTCGCCAGACACGTCCAATCCCTACGCCGCCACGACCCAGACTACGCACCCGGCCTGAACATCACCCCGCACGTGATCAGAAGGACCCGGGCGATGCACCTGCTCCAAGCCAAAGTCAACCTGATCTACATACGCGACCTGCTCGGCCACGCCGACGTGTCCACAACCGAGATCTACGCCCGCGCTGACGCGGAAGCGAAACGCAAAGCCATCGAGAGCGCCTACCAGTCGCTCACCCCCGAGCTATCCCTGGCCGACTGGACGGCAGACCAAGACCTCCTCGAATGGCTCGACCACGCCTGCTGAACCGTCCTGGGGTTGTTGGAGACTTCTGGCCTTGGAAACAAGGACGGAGTTATGCCGATCATGGAGCTGGAAGGTCGACGAGTAGGCGCTATTCGGTTGAGGAGAAGCAGGCTGCGGTGCGGATGGTTCGTTCGTTGCGAGCAGAGACGGGAGCGATGACTGGGACGGTCCGCCGGGTCGCCGATCAGCTCGGCTACGGGGTCGAGTCGGTGCGCAGCTGGGTCAAGCAGGCCGACATCGATGAGGGCGCCGTGCCGGGGGTCACGAGCGAGGAGGCCGCTCGCGTGAAAGAGCTCGAGCAGGAGGTGCG
>JBPCRJ010000022.1:0-26914 GCA_050996975.1 Solirubrobacteraceae bacterium
TGCGCGACCCCAGCCGGCTCAAGGAAGAACTCGGCGCGAGCCCGCCGCCGGTCCGCTCGCCCGCCTGGACTGGTGCGCTTCGCTGAACTCACAGCCAAGAACCATAAAGTCCCGCCCGGACAGGAACGGCCAGGACCGCCAGTCAACCAGCCGCAAACCGCCGTTCCATGGGCACACACAGCCGATCTCAGTCACTCCACGCCAGCCCCACCTGACGTCATAACTTCAAGACGACTGGCGATCCGTGCAGCGAAACCCCACCTGCTGCGCCTCTCCACTCCGGGCGAGAACCGCACAACACCGCCAAACCCGAGCAAGAAAACACAGCGATCAACGCGCAACAACCCCGGGCACATCCGCGCCGATCAGGGCGCAACCATCCGAGTTTGGGAATCCGAGCTAATGACTGAGACGCACGACCTGGCCGGTGGGGGCTCCTGGCTTGGCTGGGGTACCGGTGAGGATCGACCAGTTCGACACGTAGACGTTGCCGTGGCTATCGGTCGCGAACCCTTGGGGAAAGAAAAGGCGTCCGGCCCCAAGCACGGTCCGCTTACCGTTCCTGGCGATCTCGATGATGTCGCCGGCGGGGTTGCCGGTCGGCCCGGGGTCGAACCCGTGGGCCTGAAACTCGACGGCGTAGAAGTTGCCCGCCCGGTCAAAGCCGCAGCCATCAACGACGTTGAAGCCCCTCTTCCACACCGACAAGCGGTGCGTCGCGATCTTATAGCGATAGATCACGCCCGCGTTCAGCGCCGCACCAGGTGCCAGCTCTCCGATGTAGAGGTTGCCGCCGGGGCCCGCGGCGACGCAGGTGGGAACCGAATCCGAAGCGCGCGGATTGGGGAAGAAGGCAAGCTGGCGGACCCCACCGTGCTGATCGACGCCGTCGAGCGTGTTGCTGGCCGCGTCCACGACGTAGGTCATCCGCCCGACCCGGACCAGCGCGTTGGGATTGGCATCGGGAAACTGGTCGGGAACGAGGTTCTGATGCACCGCCGCCCAAGCGAAGTCCGAGCCACCGACATCGGCCAGCACCGCCTGGCGCCCGCCGATCAGCGAAACGAGCTGGCCAAGCTGGTGACGGGCGGCCGCATTGTCCGCCCGGGTCAACGCCGCTCCGTGCGGCAGCGAGCTGAGCAGCCCGACGACCGACTCGCCATAGATCACCCGCACACCGCGCGCGGCGCCGGTGACATCAGCGATGCCCTCGGCAGCGACCCCGCCGGGAAGGTCTGACAGCGACAGAAGCCCGGTCAGGACAGGATCAGCGACGCCGTCTGACAGGACAGCCAGCGCGCCCGTGCGCCCAACGCACAACGGGCCGCCCGTCGGGCCCTTGGCTCCCGCCGGACAATCACTCCCGCCCGTGCCCGCCTCGGCCACGTACAGACGACCATGCGCGAACGTGACCCCGCGAGGATTATTCAGCCCGCTCGCCACGACCGAAACCTTCGGCACCGCCGCGCCGACATCAGACACGAACACGCCGCCCGACATGCCGACGGCAATAACCGTAGCCACCGCCACCCTGCGCAGACCCGTGATCATCTCCCGCTCTCCTCTCGTTCCTCACCACCCGACGCCTCGCCGGACCGCTCGCTTGAGCCGAGGGAAGACGGCGCGCGCACTACGATATCACCTCTGTCCAGCGATCGACGGCGCGGGACGCAACGTGATCACCGCCGTCACGCCCCTGGCGAACCTCGGGGAATGGGGACGAAGCCCCGGAGATCCGGTCTAACCCAAGCTCTGGGGTCCGGTCCAACCCAACCCGGCGCAGCCCGAAGGGCGGAGCCCTGTTTCCAGTCGCGCGCTCCGCTCGTGTCGGGCGCTGCGCTCGTCCGATGATCGCGCGTGGGCCCGCTCGTCGGACTCACACCACGGGCGACGAGTGAGTGCCGGACCGCAGCAGCCGATCCTTGACCGCCAGCGAGGCCAGCACCGCCTCCACGGCGTGGCGGCCGGTGTCGCGCCGTGAGCCGCCCTGCACCCGCTCGAGCGCCTGGGCGATCGTGTCGACGGTGAGCACGCCGAACCCGCAGGGAACGCCGGTCCTCAGCTGCACGTCCTGGATCCCGCGCGCGGCCTCGCCGCAGACGTAGTCGTAGTGGTCGGTCTCGCCGCGGATCACCGCGCCCAGGCAGACCACCGCCGCGTAGCGCCCGGACTGGGCGGCGTACTTGGCGGCCAGCGGGAGCTCGAACGCGCCCGGGAGATCGAACCGATCCACCGCGGCGGATTCGATTCCGGCCTCCGCGAGCGACGCGCGGGCACCGGCCTCCAGCCGGTCGGCGAGCTCGGCGTAGAAGCGCGCCACGCACAGCGCGACGCGAATGCTCATCGCTCTCGCGAGCGGTCGTGCTCACGCCGCCGGCCGCGTGAGTCATCCCGCTGCTCCTCGCGGAGCATCTCCTCGTCGAGCGCCAGTCCCTGGTGGTGGAGGGTGTGGCCGAGGCGGTCGCGTTTGGCGCGCAGGTAGGCCTCGTTGTGCGGGTTGGGCAGGTGCTCGATCGGAATCTCTTCGGTCACCGACAGGCCGTAGCCCGACAGCCCGGAGATCTTCTTGGGGTTGTTGGTCAGGAGCCGGATGCTCCGCAGGCCGAGATCGACGAGGATCTGGGCCCCGATCCCGTAGTCGCGCAGATCCGCCGGCAGGCCCAGACGAAGGTTGGCGTCGACGGTGTCGAGGCCGTCCTCCTGAAGCTTGTAGGCGCGCAGCTTGTTGAGCAGGCCAATGCCTCGGCCCTCCTGGCTCAGGTACAGGAGCACCCCCCGGCCCTCGCGCTCGATCATCCCGAGCGCGGACTCGAGCTGCTCGCCGCAGTCGCAGCGCAGCGAGTGGAACACGTCGCCGGTGAGGCATTCGGAGTGCACCCGCACGAGCACGTCGGCGCCCGCGCCGACCTCGCCCTTGACGAGCGCGACGTGGTGCTTGTTGTCCACCAGCGAGCGATAGCCGACGGCCTCAAAGTCGCCGAACGCCGTCGGCAGCTTCGTCGCGACGACGCGCTCGACGAGCTTCTCGGTGCGGCGGCGGTACGCGACGACGTCGGCCACGGTGACCATCTTCAGCCCGTGCCGGGCGCAGTAGGGCGCCAGGTCGGGGACACGGGCCATCGTCCCGTCGTCGTTCATGATCTCTCAGATCACCCCGGCCGGGATCAGCCCGGCGAGCCGCGAGAGGTCGACGGCGGCCTCGGTCTGACCGACGCGCTCGAGCACCCCTCCGGCCCGGGCCTTCAGGGGGAACACGTGGCCGGGCTGGACCAGCTCTCGTGGGCTCGTGCTCGGGTCGATCGCGACCTGAATCGTGCGCGCGCGATCGGCGGCGGAGATTCCCGTGCTGACCCCAGAGCGGGCTTCGATCGAGACGGTGAAGGCGGTCTCGAAGGCCGACTCGTTCTTGGCCGCCATCAGGTCGAGCCCGAGCTCCTCGCAGCGCTCGGGAGTCAGGGCCAGGCAGATCAGACCGCCGCCCTCCTTACGCATGAAGTTCACCGCCTCCGGAGTGGCGAATTGGGCGGCCAGCGTCAGGTCGCCTTCGTTCTCCCGGCTCTCGTCATCGCAGACGATGACCATCTTGCCCTGGCGGATGTCCTCGATCGCCGCCTCGATCGCCGCAAACGGTGTCTTGGTGGCGCTCACGCTGGCTTCCTCCGGTCGGTCTCCCGAGGGCCGTAGGCTTTCTCCACGTACTTGGCCAGCACATCGACCTCCAGGTTCACGCTGCTTCCAGGCTCGGCGTCGCCGAGGTTTGTGCGCTTCAGGGTCTCGGGTATCAGAGACACGGTAAACGATGCGGAGTCGACCTCGGCGACCGTCAGCGAGACGCCGTCGAGCGCGATCGATCCGCTCTGGACGACGTAGCGCAGGAGATCGTGCGGAGCCTCGATCTTGACCCGGCGGGCAAAGCCGTCGCCCGTGACGGCAAGCACCGTCCCGAGCGCGTCGACGTGACCCTGGACGACGTGACCGCCGAGGCGATCGCCGGCGCGCAGCGGCAGCTCGAGGTTCACCCGACCATCGGGATGCACGCTCCCGAGCGATGTGCGCGACAGCGTCGCGTTCATCACCTCCGCCGCGAACGAGCGTGGCCCCACCTCGCTCGCGGTCAGGCAGACGCCGTTGACCGCGATCGAATCACCGCTGCTGAGCTCGCCGGCGAGCGTGGTGGCCACCGTCACGCGCATCCCCTCCGCGGCGCGCTCAGAGCTCACCACTCGCCCGACCGCGGATATCAGCCCGGTGAACACCTAGTGCTTCCCGCCGCGGGGCCGGTCAGGCGTTGCCCGGAGGGACAAGGGCGTTGCGGTGAGGAGCACGGCCTCACCACTCCTTCATCCGGGCCGAGACGAGCAGATCCTCGCCGACGCGCTCGCAGTCGAGCGTCAGGGCACTGACCGCGTCGGCGATCAGTTGGGCGCCCTCGCCCTCGAGCGGATCACGCGCGGTCCGCCCGCCCAGCACCAGCGGCGCCAGGAACAGCCGGATCTCGTCGATCTCGCCGGCGTCGAGGAAGGCTCCCGCCAGGTGAGGACCACCTTCGAGCAGAATCGAGCCAATCCCCGCCGCGCCGAGCTGGTCGAGCGCCGAGACCACCCGCGCGGGCTCGTTCTCGCCGGTCGCGACGACGACGTCGATGCCGTGGGTCCGGAGCGCATCAGTCGCGGATCGCGGGGCGGCCCGCGAGACGACCACCGTAAGCGGGATGTGGGCCTTGTGAGCGACGTCTCGCACGAGCCTCGCGGTGAGCGGCAGCCGGGCGACAGAGTCGAACACGACGCGGCGCGGCTGGCGCGCGACGCCGTCCACGCGGGCGCTCAGCAGCGGGTCGTCGGCGAGCGCGGTACCGATCCCGACCGCGACCGCGTCGGACTCGGCGCGCCAATGGTGGGCGCGGTAGCGGCTCGCCTCCCCCGGGATCCACTTCGAGTCTCCGCGGCGCGTGGCCGCCTTGCCGTCGAGCGTCATCGACGACTTGGACAGCACCCACGGACGCCCGGTGCGAGCGCGCTTGCGAAACGGCTGGTTGAGCAAACGCGCCCGGCAGGAAAGCTCGCCGTCGGCGATCACGACCTCGATGCCCTCGTCACGGAGGATCCCGAGCCCCCGCCCGGAGGCGTGGGCACTCGGATCATCGGAGGCCACCATGACGCGGGTGATTCCGGCCTCGCGGATCGCGTCCGTACACGGCGGCGTCCGGCCCTGATGGCAGCAGGGCTCGAGCGACACGTACAGCGTCGCGCCCTGCAGAGAGTGGTGGCCCGCGGCGTGGATCGCCTCGATCTCGGCGTGCGGGGCCCCCGGCGCCCGGTGAAACCCCTCGCCGATGATCTCCTCGTCACGCCCGATCACGGCGCCGACGAGCGGATTCGGGCTCACCCTCCCGCGCCCCTGCTCGGCCAGCTCGATCGCGCGGGCGAGATGACGGCGATCGGTATCCGTCTTACTCGTCATCAGGGTCGCTCAAGGATAGGTGCACCTCCCACCCGAGAGCCGGTAGACGCTCATCCCGGGCCCGGGATATCGGTACTGGCGCGGAAAATAGTCGATCGACCAGTCGAAGTTGAACGGTACCGCGCGGGCTCCGGGCGCGAACGGGCTCACGTGGTAGACGAGCCGCGCTCGCGTCGCCAGGGCGGCGTAATAGGCGACGGCGCCGGGGGCGGCGAGCGGCTGAGCGAAGGCGCGACCGGCCTGCAGCGAGCCGACGACCAGCCAGCAGAAGCCGCCCTTGACGTACTCGTCCAGCAACTCTGGGCGCAGCGTCCGCTCGTACTCGTCGACGAGCACGAAGCGCCGCGGCTGCCCGGCGGGCAGCAGGTTGCCCTGGGGGTCGACGTCGGTCAGCGAGGTCGCGAATCGGTACCAGCGCTCACCGGCGGCGGTCCACGGCAGCGAAACGCCCACGTCGCGGGACCAGTCATTGGGGACGACCGGCTCGATCACGACCTTGGCGCCGGCGGGAACGTTCGCAACCATCCATGCGCGCGCCAGATCGCGGGTATCGGGCCGAGACAGCACAGCGTCGTTGTGGAGCACGGCGGCGACGCTCTGGCTCAGCAGCAGGATCGCCACCACGGCGCCGGCGAGCGCCACGGGGATCCGTCGCGTGCGAGCGAGCCAGCGCACGAGCTCGACCGCAGCGTAGGCCCCCAGCACGGCGACGATCGGGAAGATCGGCATCAGCCAGCGCCCGAAGAAGCGCTGCTGGGTGCCCATGAAGACGACGAACGCGATCGGTGCCGGGATCAGCACGAGCGCCATCGCCAGGCGCCGTCGCGCCAGCAGCAGCGCGGCGCCACCGAGCCCGGCCAGCGCCGGCGCCCAGCCGAGACCCCAGGTGAGCGTCCACAGGTAGTAGGTGATGCCGCTGCCGGGTGTCAGTCCCAGCTTGAAGGGCTCCTGTCCCGCGGCGGCCGAAGCCTGCGCCGAGACGCCGGCCTGGAACGAGGAGAAGTCGAGCACCGCGTAGGGATTGGCGAGCACGAACGCGATCAGCGCGAGCAGCAGCGCCAGCGAGAGTCGGCCGAGGGCGGGGAGCAATGCCCGGCCGCGGCCGTAGCCGGCAAAGGCCATCAGCAGGCAGAGGAGAGTGATCCCCCCCGTGTACTTGGTCGCCGCGGCGAGCCCGACACCCACGCCGGCGATCGCGTAGTCACGCGTGGCTCCTCGGCGTGTGACGCCGGCGATGCCGTACAGCGACAGGGCCACGAATACGAGCGTCGGAACGTCGTTGAGGGCCAGGTGGCTGTAGAAGATCGGCAGGAACGCGAGCCCGAAGATCGCGGCCGCGAGCAGGCCGATGCTGCGGTCAAAGAGCCTCGACCCGGCCAGGTAGGTGAGCCCCACGGCCGCGGTTCCGAGTGTCGCGGCGAGCACCCGCGCCACCACGAAGACGCTGGCGGGATCGCTGGCGTAGGCCCGGCTGACGGCGTCCGCGCTACCGAACCAGAGCTCGAACACGAGGTGCAACAGGTAGGAGTAGGCGGGCGGATTGAGGAAGTACCTCGGGTTCAGGTCGTGCGAGAAGAACGCGATCGCCCGCGGAACGAAGTGGGTCGCCTCATCGACGTTGTAGCTGTAGGGCAGTCCCTGCCTGATGCCCCACAGGCGCAGCAGGAAGCTCGCCACGAGCACCACCACGAGCGCGGGAAGGTGAAGCTGGCGAGCAGCCGAGCGCTCGCGCCGCGGGCGCCCCCTCCCAGCGGGCGCCTGGCGAGCGGTCAGGATCTGCGCCGGCCCAGGCCGGATGGGCGTCGCCGTATCCATGTTCTCCCCGAGTATCCCGCTACCGTGTGGTTGACGGCGCTGACGCCGACCGGCCCCACGGGATGCCCCAGTCCTGGCGCACGGATGGAGGTTTCCCTCGCTCTAGGTCATGAAGCTCATCATCCAGATTCCCTGTTTCAATGAGGAGGGTCAGCTTCCGCTGACGCTGAGCTGCCTCCCGCGCGAGGTGCCGGGCTTCGATGTGGTGCAGTGGCTGATCATCGACGACGGCTCCAGTGACCGCACGATCGAGGTGGCTCGCGCGCACGGCGTGGACCACGTCGTGCGGCTGACCAACCACAAGGGACTGGCGGCGGCCTTCCAGGCTGGGCTGGACGCAGGGCTGAAGCTCGGCGCCGACGTGATCGTCAACACCGACGCCGACAATCAGTACGAGGGCGCCGATCTGCCCAAGCTCGTCGAGCCGATCCTCCGCGGGGAGGCTGACATGGTGGTCGGCGACCGCCAGATCGACACGGTCGAGCACTTCTCGGCCGGCAAGAAGCTGCTCCAGCGCCTCGGGTCATGGGTCGTGCGCCAGGCGTCCTCGACCGAGATTCCCGACACGACCTCGGGCTTTCGCGCCTACAACCGCGAGGCTGCACTGCAGGTGCAGGCTGTCTCCAAGTTCACCTACACGCTCGAGACGATCATCCAGGCCGGCAAGCTGCTGGTCGCCGTCGAGCACGTCCCGATCCGGACCAACCGCAAGACGCGGGAGTCCCGCCTATTCCCGTCGATGCCCGCCTACATACGCCGGAACGCCGTGTCGCTGTTCCGGATCTACTCCCAGTACGAGCCGCTGAGGGTGTTTTGGGGGGGAGCCCTGGTGATGGGCCTCGCGGCGTTCGCGGTGTTCATCCGCTTCCTGGTCTATTTCATCGAGGGCCAGGGTCGAGGCCACGTCCAGTCGCTGATCGCCGGCGCTGTGCTGTTCAACGCCGCGATGCTGCTCGGGTCCCTCGGGGTGATCGGCGACCTCCTCGACGCGCAGCGAACGCTCTCGCAGCGAACGTTCGAGCGTGTGCGGCGAATCGAGCTGCAGCTCGGGGTCAAGCCCTCGCACTACGAGCCGGGCGCCCCCGGGCCGGACGATCGCGGCGCCGTGGGCGATGGGAACGGCGGACCGGCGGGGCCGGGGGGTCGCGGGGCGGCGGCGGGGCCCGGGGATCGCGGGGCGGCTGGGTCTTTGGATCGCGGGGCGGCGGCGGGGTCTGGAGCTCGCGGGGCGGCTGGGTCTTTGGATCGCGGCGCGGCGGCGGGGTCTGGGGATCGCGGGGCGGCTGGGTCTTTGGATCGCGGCGCGGCGGCGGGGTCTGGGGATCGCGGCGCGGCTGGGTCTTTGGATCGCGGGGCGGCGGCGGGGTCGGGGGATCGCGGGGCGACGGCGGGGCCGGGGAATCGCCGCGCGTCCGGAGATGATCCGAAAGAGGGGCTGCTCGAGGCATGACGGCGCTGGGCGCCGCCATCCCGACCGGCAACACGTTCGACAAGTACGGGTCCGCCAACCCGGTCGTCCGGCGGCTGATGTCGAGCTTCGAGGTAGCGCTCGACGGGCTGCTCGCGCGCGCCAAGCCGGGTTCGGTGCTCGACGTGGGCTGCGGCGAGGGGGTTCTGACCCACAGATGGGCGCAGCGGCTGGGCTCAGGACGGGTCGTGGGGATCGACTTGGAGGATCCGAAGCTCCGGTCCGAGTGGTCATCGCGCAGCAGAGAGAACCTCGAGTTCCGGTCGATGGTGGCCGAGCGCCTGGCGTTCGCTGATCGCGAGTTCGACCTCGCGGCGGCGATCGAGGTGCTCGAGCACGTCGCGGATCCCGAGCGCACACTCGCCGAGATGGCCCGCGTCGCCAGGCGCCACCTGATCGTGTCGGTCCCGCGCGAGCCCCTTTGGCGGGCGCTGAATCTCGCCCGCGGCGCCTACGTGCGCGAGCTCGGCAACACACCCGGTCACGTCAACCACTTCTCCCGGACAGCGTTCACCCGCCTGCTCGAGCGTCACGGCGAGGTGATCGACGTGCGCTCGCCGTTCCCGTGGACGATGGCGCTGGTGCGCGTCCCGTGACGCCCGACCCGGCGGGTCCAGCCGGTGGCCTAACCGGCCTGTCGGAGAGCGCGCCGGCTGAGAGCGCTCCCCCAGAGCCGCTGCAGCGCTCAGCGGATGCCGGAAGCTCGTTCGCTTCGGGTGCGAGGGTGCTGTCGATCGGGATCGCCTCGACCGGGATCTTCACCTTCGCGTACCTGGCTACCGCCAGCCACGTCCTGGACCAGCGCGCGTACGGCCGGGTGTCGCTCTGCTGGGCGGTAATGTTCGTGATCCTGTCGGTGATCTACAGGCCGATCGAGCAGCTGCTCTCGCGCACGATCGCCGACCGCCGAGCCAGGGGCCTCCACGGCCACCCCCTGAGGGTGCCGGCGCTGATCCAGCTGGGCTTCGCCCTCGTGTTCCTGGCCAGCGCGCTGGCGCTACGCCACCGGGTCGAGCGCAGCCTGTTCGACGGCTCCGGGACGCTGTACTGGATCCTCGTGGTCGGGGTGCTCGCGTACGGGGCGAGCTACTTCGCGCGCGGCTGGCTGGCTGGCCATGAGCGGTTCGCCCTGTACGGCGCGCTCGTGTTCCTGGAGTCGACGTCGCGATTTGCGTTCGCGCTCGCGGTCGCGGTGGGAATCGGATCGGGGCAGGGAGCCGTTGGCTTGGGGATGGCGGTCGCCCCGTTCGCGTCGCTGTGCGTAATTCCGTTCGCCTTCTCACGCGTCCGCCATCGGGGACCGGCCGGGCTCCCCGCCGCCGATGCGGCCATCCCTGCGGCCGACGCGGCCATGGAGGGTCCCGCGCACGCCGGCGTCGAGGAAGCCTCGCTCGACCTCTCGCTGAAGCATGGGACCGGGTTCGCCGTCGCGGTGGTCGGAATCATGCTCGCCGAGCAGACGCTGATGAACGCCGCCGTGCTGATCGTCAACGCCAGCTCTGGCCGCGTGCTGGCGGGCTTCGTATTCAACGTCCTGCTGATCGTGCGCGCGCCGCTGCAGCTGTTCCAGGCGATCCAGACCTCGATCCTCCCCCACCTCGCGGGCCTTGAAGCGCGGGAGAGCGCGGACGAATTCCACCGCGCGATCCGCGTCACGATCATGACGATCTCCGCGTTCGCGGGCGCGGTCGCGCTCGGGCTGCTGGCGATCGGGCCGTTGGTGATGACCGCGCTGCTGGGCAACAAGGGTTTTCACTACGGTCGGGTGGGGCTGGCCGTCGTGGGGCTCGGGATGGGCCTGCACCTCGTCTCGGGGACGCTCAACCAGGCCGCCCTCGCGCGTGGCCGGGCGCGGGCGGCTTCGCTCGCGTGGCTGAGCGCCGCGGCGCTGTTCGTCGTGTTCATCATCACGCCGACGATCACCGGCGAGGTCACGCGCGTAGAGGTGGGCTACTTCTCGGCCGTGCTGGTGCTCTGCGGGCTGCTGTGGGCGGTATACCGGCGCGGCCCGTCAGCGGCGGTCGGGGCGCCGGCGCCGGCCGGGGCCTGAGATCGTGCCAGTTCTCGTGCATGGAGCGGCCGGGCCGGCACCGGTCGGTAGATAACTCTGCTCTGGCGTGGAAAATCTCCCAGGCGACCGGCGCTGCCGCGGCCGCGGTCGTGCGGGGAGGCTCGCTACCGATCAGCGCGCCCCGGCCGCCTCGGCGATCGCCGCGTACGCGGCGGCCGGATCGTCAGATCCGAACACCGCCGAGCCGGCGACGAACAGGTTCGCGCCGGCCGCCGCACAGTTGCGCGCGGTCTCGGGGCTGATGCCTCCGTCGACCTCGAGCGCCACGCCGTCGGGTAGCATCGCGCGCATCCGGCCGAGCTTGTCGAGCGAGGCGGCGATGAACTTCTGCCCGCCCCAGCCGGGGTTTACGCTCATGCAGAGCGCGAGATCGAGCGGACCGTGCGCCACGTCGGCGAGCGCCTCCGCGGGAGTCGCGGGGCAGACCACGGCACCGGCGGCGACGCCCTCTTCGCGGATCGCGCCCAGCGTGTAGTGAAGGTGGGGCGTGGCCTCGACGTGAACGATGATGCTGTCGGCACCCGCGCGGGCGAACTCGCGCACCTGGCGCTCGGGGCGCTCGATCATCAGGTGGACGTCGATCACACCCCCAGCGTCGTGGACGCGGTCGGCGAGCGCGCTGACGATCAGCGGGCCGATCGTGATCGGCGGGACGAAGTGGCCGTCCATCACGTCAACGTGGATCACGCGAGCACCGGCCGCGATCACCTCGTCGACCTGCGAGCCGAGGCGGGCGAAGTCCGCCGACAGGATCGAGGGCAGCACGCGGCGATCGCGCATCAGCTCGGGGAGCTTGCCCTCGGGGTAACCCATCAGACGGCCCTATACCCCATCACACAGCCCTCAGCATGCTGCCCTGGCAGTGGTTGCACGCGACGATCGCGGTGCTCGACATGCGGACGATCGTAGAGTGCTCGCCGCAGTTCGGGCATACCGACACGAGCTCGTACCGGTGCAGGCAGTACACGCAGCGGTAGCGCCCGGGTACGGCCGTCGGGCGCAGCCACGGCTCGCCACATCCAGGGCACTCCGGCCCGAGCTTGATCGGCGATGGTTCGGACATCGGGTTCACCGGAAGAGTAGTGGTCCGGACCAAGATGAAGCCCGGCCGCACAAGACGCCCGCCGTCTCTAGGTCGTCAATTCGGCGAGGCGCGATGCCGACGTGAGGTGGCGAGGTGGCGAGGTGGCGAGGTGGCGAGTCCAGCCTACGGCCAGTCGACCCGACCGGCGAGCTGGGCCGGACCGAGCTCGACCAGGCCGCTGCGGTCGATCGAGCGGTACTGAACCTGGGCCTCGTCGAGCGCCAGCCATTCGGGGAGGCGACGCTGCCGATTCTGGGCTTGGCGGACGGCGGCTGCGTCTGATATCCCGCCAGCAGCCCTGGCGGCGAGGACCTGGTGCTGGACTCGATGCCGCGGGAGGTTTCGTTCGATCCTGATCAGATCGCAGCCGTGATCGCGACGCCGATGTCCGAGCGCCTTGAGCAAGCGATGAGCTGGAACCGGTTCGCCGGCGAGCTGGCGGCTGCGGGGGCACGCGCGCGTGAGCGGTACTAGCGAGCCCCTCGACGCCTATCAGCTTGTCAGCACGCTCACCGGCCTCGCCGTCGACTTCGTCGTGATTGGCGGAGTTGTCCTACAAGCGCACGGTCACGTGCGCACCACCATCGACCTCGATGTCGTCGTGGCGTGGACGACCGCGAACCTGCGCCGCCTCGCGGACGCGCTGCGACAGCTCGGTGCGAAGCTCCGCGGCGTCGACGCTGACCGCCTGGGGCTCGACCTCGGAGACTCCCAAACGCTCTACAACGGCGGTACCTTCCTGATCCACACCCGCCACGGCGATCTCGATGTCTTCGCCGCCGACCAGACTGCCGGGCCGCCAGCGCGCTACGACGATTTGCGCGCCCGCGCGATTGCGGTAGAAGTCCGCGATGTCACCCTGCTGATCGCGCACCGAGAGGACCTGATCCGAATGAAGGACCGCCGCTGCTCAGTTTCGCGCCGGCCCCGCAGCGAAACGCCGCCAGCACCTCGAGGACATCGCGGTGCTTGAACGACTCCGCACGTGGCCAACATACCCCTGAACCCGGCTGACAGCTCTAGCCGCGGGTAATCCGTCCGTGCTCAGGAGCGCCCCGCCGTCCACTCACGCTCGCGAGCGCCCGCGTAGCCCATCGCCGGGTGGTAGGGACCCCATCGCCGGGTGGTAGGGACCCGGCCAGCCCGCGTAGCCCCATCATGCTTGCGCGCGCCCGCGCAGGAAGTCCGCACCGCTCATCTGGCGGCGACCCGGAGGCTTGACCACGGTCAGCTCAAGCGCTCCGCGCGCGCAGTGGAGCACGGGGCGGGGCCCGTCGAGCGAGATCGATCCCGGCGCCGGTCCGTCCTCCCACACCACCGTAGCTTCGAGCACCCCGAGCAGCGACCCGTCGCCCAGCTCGACGTGGGCTCCGACGTGCGGCGCCAGCGCCCGCACCACCCGCTCGACCTCGTCCGCCGGACGGCCCGGATCGAGCCTCCGGTCTGCTGGCGTGATCTTCTCCGCATACGTAACGCGAGACTCGTCCTGCTCGGCGAAGGGTGGGGCTTGCCCCAGTGCGCGCACGAGCAGTTCCCCGCCCAGCGGCTGTAGCCGCGCCGCGAGCGTGCCGTATGTGTCATCGGGCGCGATCGTCTCGGTCGCCTGGAGGCAGACCGGTCCGCTGTCAAGACCCGCGGTGATCCGCATGATCGAGACGCCCGTGCGCTCGTCGCCGCCCATGATCGCGCGTTCAATCGGCGCCGCGCCCCGCCAGCGCGGCAGCAACGACGGGTGGACGTTCAGGAACAGCGGATGATCGGACAGCAGCGGCTCCTTGATCAGCGCCCCGAAGGCGCATACGCAGAGCGCGTGCGGGCGGTGCTCGGCGATGCGCGCCCGGACGAGCTCGGCGTTGACCGACTCGGGCTGCGCCAGCTCGATTCCCAGCTCCCCCGCGACGGCCGCCACCGGCGGCGAGGACAGGCGCCGACCCCGACCGCTCGGACGGTCCGGACGGGTCACGACGAGCGATGGGCGGTGAGGAGAGTCCGACAGCCGGCGCAGGACCGCCGCGGCGAACTCCGACGTGCCGAGGAAGACCGTCCTCATCAGGCGCTCCTCGACGGGCCTGAAGCGTGGAGCACGCTCGGTCAGGCAGCCTCTCGCGCCTCGCGAAGCGCGCGCATCGCGGCCTTGCGCTGCTCGCGCGGGGCGCGGTCGAGGATCAGCACCCCGTCGAGATGATCGATCTCGTGCTGGATTACGCGCGCCTCGAGCCCTGAGGCCTCGACCAGGATCCGCTCGCCGAGCTCGTTGAACGCCCGGACGCGGACATGGATCGGGCGCTCGACGTCGACGAGCACCGTGGGCAGGCTGAGACAGCCCTCCTCGATGGTCTCCTGCTCCCGGCCGCTCCATTCGATCTCGGGGTTCACCAGCGCGGCGATCGAAGCCTGCTGCGCGACGCGATAGACCAACACGCGATGCACAACCCCCACTTGCGTCGCCGCCAGCCCGACCCCGAGCGCGTCGCTCATCAGCTCGCCCATCCGCTCGACCTCGGCCACAAGCGTGTCGTCGAAGCGCTCGACCGGCCGCGCGCGTGTGCGGAGCACCGGATCGCCGAACTGGCGCACCCGCGCCAGGGCCGCGGCACGGCGCACACGCGCCTCGGGATCAAGCTCGGGCTCGTCGCGCTCCTCGGGGTCCTCCCCTTCGGGCTTCTTCAGGTCGTCCCTCCCCTCGGGGTCCCCGGGCACGCCCCGCACCTCGGGATCCTCCGGCACGTCCGCCTCCTCGGGGTCCTCCGCCGCCCCCCGCACCGGCTCCTGCCCCTGGGGCGCTGAAGTCTGCGGATCGCCGGCCACCATTTCAAGGATACGGCGCCCCGGAGACCGGCCCGCCCATCGGACTACCAGTTCCTACTGCGGATCGACATCCACGCTCACGTTCACCGCCCGTGCGACCCTCTTTGCGCCTCGGCCCGGCCCCCGGGAGACTGAGTCGACCGCCGCGCCCACCGCCCGGATCGCGGCCGCTCGATCATTCGCCTTGATCACCAGCTGGGTTCGCGCCCGCCCACGCAACGTGAACATCGGCGCCGGCCCCAGCACGGTCGCGCCGGGCGGGGCGATCCTCGCCCGCAGCGAAGCCGCCAGCTCGTGCGCCTGCGCGGCGTCGGGCGAGGAGCAGACAATCCGGATCAGCGAGCCGAATGGAGGGTAGTGCAGCGCTTTGCGACGCTCGAGCTCGCTGGCGAGAAACCCCTCGGCGTCATGACGGGCGGCAAACCGGATCGGGCGCGCGTCCGGAGCCACGGTCTGCACGAGCACCCTCCCGTTCGTTGGGGTGCCAGCGCCCGGGTGCGGCCCAGGCCGCCCTGATCGCGCAGACGACCCAGACGACCCAGACGACCCGGACGACGCTGATGGCCCGGCAGGCCCCGATCGCCCGGCCCTTCCGGCGAGCTGGGTCACGAGCGCGAAGGTGCGCTCCTCGGCGCGGAAATCGGGAAACCGCAGCGTCTGGTCGGCGTCAAGCACGATTCCCAGCGCGACGTCGGGAAAGTCGTGCCCCTTGGCCACCATCTGCGTCCCGACGAGCACGCCGGCCGGCGCGCGAAGAAACTGCTCGAGGGTCCGTGCGCGAGCGCTCAGTGAAGCCGAGTCCGCGTCCAGCCGGAAGACCGGAAAATCAAGCTCACCCAGCGCTTCGCGCAGCTCGTGCTCGACGCGCTCGGTCCCGGCCCCGTGGCGAGCGACCGCCACCGACCCGCAGACGCCGCAGCCGTGCGGAATCGCCTCGCGGTGGCCACAGTGGTGGCAGGCGAGGAACCCCGCCGCACGGTGCAGGACCAGAGCCACATCGCAGTTGGGGCACATCCATGTCCGGCCGCACGCGCGGCAGGAAAGGAAGTTCGACCACCCGCGACGGTTGAGCAGCACGATCGCCTTCCCACCGGTGCGACGCACTTCGGCCAATGCATTCCGGGAGGTCGGGTGCAACGGATGATGGTGGCCACGCATGTCGAGCACCTCCACGGGCGGCAGTGGGCGGCCGTCGATCCGGCGGGGAAGACTCAACCGCTTGATCGACAGCACGCTCTCGGGCCGCGGCGTGGCGCTCCCGAGCAACAGCACCGCGCCGTGCTGCTGCGCGCGACGGTGCGCGACCGCACGGGCGTCGTACCTCGGGTCGCCGTCGTGCTTGTAGGAGCTTTCGTGCTCTTCGTCGACGATGATCAGGCCGATGTCGGCCAGCGGCGCGAACACCGCCGAGCGCGCGCCCACGCAGACCCGCGCCTCGCCGCTCGCCAGTGCCAGCCACTCGTCGTAGCGCTCTCCCTGGCCGAGGCCCGAGTGCGCCACAGCCACGACATCGCCGAATCGCGCCTCGAAGCGCTCGAGCACCTGGGGCGTGAGGGCAATCTCCGGGACCAGGACGATCGCACTCCGTCCGGCGGCCAGCGTGGCCGCCACCGACCGCAGGTAGACCTCCGTCTTGCCCGAGCCGGTGACGCCGTGGAGCAGGAAATGCCCCTCCTCTTCGGGTCCCCGGCGCGCCGACAACGCGGCCAGCACCTGATCGAGGACGGACTGCTGATCTGGAGTTAAGGGTGGGGGGGTGGCACTCGCTGCTCCCACGTGGTGGCGGGCCGGACGGCGCCGGCGCACCTGCCGCGACAGCGTCAGCAGCCCACGCGCCTGCAGCCGCCGCAGACCCGCGGTCCCGAGCTCAGCCGCCACGCTGGGGCCGAGGAGCTCCAGGCGAGCGAGCAGCTCCCGTTGGCGGGCGGTAAGCGGCTTGCCGGGCCGGAACTCGTTACCGGGCGTGGCGCCACGGGACTCCGTGGTTGGCCTCGTGGGACGGGGCTCGCTGGTGGCCTCGGCGTCCGTCGAGGGGCGGGGCTCGATCACGGTCGCGGAGGGACGAGGCTCGATCACGGTCGCGGAGGGACGAGGCTCTTTGGTGGGCATGGCCGGGCGCAAAGCCACGCGGCCGGCGTGGGTCAGCTCCGCCACCAGCACCTGCGCAGGGCGCACCCCGTCGAGTACCCCGGGCGCGAGCACCAGCCCGAGCGCCCGTGCCGGCGTCGAGCAGTACTCGCGCGCCATCCACGTCGCCAGCGCGACCAGGTCCGCTGGCAGCCTGGCGGGGAGCACGGCCTCGGGCTCGGCGAGGCGGTCGAACTCCAGCTCGGAATGCTCGCCCATCGCGACGACAATGCCGACCGTCCGCCGCCCCCCGAACGGGACGCGCAGCAGCGAGCCCACGTCGACGTCGCTTTGGTCAGGGCGTAGCCGGTAATCGAATGGGCCGCGGACGGCGCGCGTCCGCGTCAGGGGCTCGACGTGGGCGATCACGATCCTGAGTTGGTCATAGCGTCTACCGAGCGTAGAGTCCGCGCCCGACGTCGCCCTTCATCGTTGAGGCGTTGAGGCGTTGAGGCGTTGAGGCGTGAGGCGCTCAGGCGCTCAGGCGCTCAGGCGCTCAGGCGCTCAGGCGCTCAGGCGCTCAGGCGCTCAGGCGTTCAGGCGTTCAACGATGTGGCGGATCTGTGTCGCCATCTTCCGGTGGTGTGACAAGTGTGTGCAATTGGACCAAAGCCGCTGCTGACCCGCGTGATCGGGGCGATACTCCTCCTGGATGAGCGACCAACTACCTGCACAACACGTCAGGGACGCTCGGTTTCCGGGACCCTGTCGAGCTATGCACGTCCTGCATGCACAGCTCGACAGGGCTGTCCTCTGGCGGTGCGTCTGACGCGTTATGCACGCTACGGAGCGGGCGATCGCAGCGGTCGCGGGTAGTCAGGACAACATCATCACGAGAGCGCAGCTGCTGGCGGCGGGGCTCGGCCGGGGAGCGATCGTCACCGCGTCAGCGAAGGCCGGTTGCGTCGCCGGCACCGGGGGGTGTACCTCGTCGGAGCGGCGCCGCCGACGGCGATCGCCGTCGCGCGCGCGGCGGTTCTGGCGTGCGGGCCGGGGGCAACGCTGAGCCATCGCTCAGCGGCTGCGCTATGGGGGCTGCTATCGACGAGCAGCGGGAATTCTGACGTGACCGTCGTGGCGCGCAATCCCGGACACCCGGCCGGGATCCGGGTGCATCGCGTTGCGCAAATGGATGCACAGGAGCTGCGCGCCATTCGCGGCATCCGCGTCACCTCGCCGGCGCGAACGATCTGCGATGTAGCGGCCGTCGAGCCTTCACGCGAAGTCGAGGCGGCGATCACGCAAGCGCGGATCAGAAAGCTCGTCAGAGACCGGGACCTGCTCGCCGTGATCGGGCGAGCGCCCACCCGGAAAGGGTCGGGGCTGGTACAACGGCTGCTGAGTGACGAGCTCGAGGCGGGGTTCACGCGCTCAGAAGCGGAGCGCATGCTGCGAGGGCTGATCACGGCCGCTAGGTTGCCAGCGCCTGAGACGAACACGTCGATCTGCGGTTACGAGGTCGATGTCCTGTGGCGGGGCGAGCGACTGGTGATCGAGGTCGACGGTCATGCCTTTCACAGCCACAGAATCGCATTCGAGCGCGACCGCATGCGCGACCAGGTGCTCGTGGCGGCCGGCTACCGCGTGATCCGCGTCACCTGGCGTCAGTTGATCGACGAGCCGCTGGCGGTGATCGCCCGAATCGCCCAAGCGCTGCGCGCCTGACGGCCGTCGGGCGGATCGGGATGCTTCACCTCGGGCGATCGGGACCGTAGCCCAATCACAGTGATCGAGCGAGGACGCAGGACAGCGGCCCTGAGGCCGGTAGGCTCGGATTCCGTGGACCGAGAGCCCGGAGAGCAGCTGTTCTTCCACGGCCACCCGTGCTGGCGGTCAAGGCTCGGGTTCTACACCAAGGGGTTCGTGGGGGCCGCGCTCGCGGGCGCCCTCGCCGGCGTGATGAGCGCGATCGCGTCCGGCCGGGTGCAAGCCGGCTGGCTGGTGGGGGTGGTGCTCATCGCGTTCCTCGCCGTCCTGCTGGCGGGGTTCCTGGGGCGGCTGCGGACGACTTACACGATCACCGATCAACGACTGGCGATCGAGACGGGGCTGCTGTCTCGAGAGCGCCGCGAGACGCGACTCCAGCGGGTCCAGCACATCAACACGCACCAGACGATGTTCGAGCGGATTCTGTGCGTCGGAACCGTGGCCTTCGACACGGCCGCGGGGCCGTGGGACGACCTCTGCTTCCATGGCGTATCAGATCCCCACCAGATCGCCCGCACCGTCGGCGAAGTGCTGCGGAAGCTCCGGCCAGCAGAAACCGGGGTGTGAGCCAGGCGGCGCGATATCTTGACACCCGTAAGCCAGGTTGGTCCGGTGAATTGACACGGGCGTGAGCCAAACGGGCGCGGTGTCTGGGCAGGATCCGCTGCCCGGCTTCGCTGGCCGCGCCGGCATGATCGCATGGCCCGGCTTCGGGCCTTGGAGCGTGCAGGCCTGGCGAGGGGGCGAGCGTGCAGATCTGGCGGGGCGAGATTTCCAGCTTCCTCAACTGGGCTGCGCGGCGTCGCGCAGCCCGCCGGCGAGGTCAAGCGCCGCGAACACGCCCAAGCCGGCCTCGAGGCGACCGGTACCGCTCGTGGCTGGTCGTTCGCAGACCGGGGACGGCTGGAGCAGACGCTCGACAAGGCGCCCGGCGTCGTCGCTGGCCACGGCCAACCAGCGTGTGCTCAGCGGCTCGCGCAGGGGGCGTTGCACCTTGACGGGAGAGGAGAGCTCCAGCCACACGTCCACCCGCCCGCGGGCGGGTAGCAGCACCGCGCCGTCGCGCTCGCTCAGAGCACGGCCATCCCCGACCCGTTCCGCGCGCGCCTGCACCCCCGTGATCGTGTCGAGCGGAATCTGGACGCGGTACATCGGCCCGTTGCGGAGCACTGCCCTCCGGGCGCCGACCCGGTGGGGGTACGCCCGCGGACCGAGCGCGAAGCCCCACAGCCAGAGCAGCGCGTAGGCGTGCAGTGCGGTCAACACCCACGCGACCGTGCCGCCGCCCGCCAACAGGTGAAGCACAACGGCTTCACTCACCACCATCGGCGTGAACGCCAGAGCCAGGGCTAGCCCGAATGTCCGACGGTGGTAGGCCATGCCCGCCTGGCGAGCGACACCCCGGACCACCAACAGCCGCGGCAACGCCGACATGACGTCGAGCTCGGCGCGCGCGAACGCGCGCCCGCGCGGGTGCATCAACAGATCTCGAAGCGCCTCGCCGCGCTCCCCTCCGAGCCGCCACGCCGCCACGGCCACAGCCCCCCACAGCACAACGCGGATCCCGATCACCAGCGCCCCCTCGTGCACACCGTAGACGTGGGCGACGAGCGCCGCGACCGGCACCGTCAGGACGAACGACCAGCGCCTGAGCCTCCGAACCCGCGGACGCATCAGCCACGAGATCAGCCCATCGAGCACACGTCCCATGCCATCGAGCCCGCGTCTCATGCGATACGGAGTTAAGCAGACGGCTCGTCGGCCCGGGACCCGCGTTGGCCGATGATGGGTTCCTCCTCCCCGCCCCGGCCGCGATCGCTCGAGCGGCCGCTGGGCGCGCCGCCGGAACGCCGCTCACCTCGCTCGACGAAATCGATGATCAGGGGGATCCCATCGAGCCGGTAGCGCTCGCGCAGGCGGTTCTCAACGTAGTACGCGTAGTCGCGCGTGACCCGGGTGCGGGAGTTGACCTGAATCGAGAACCGCGGGGGACGCTCTCCCGTCTGGGTCATGAACAGGAGCTTCAGGCGGTGCCCGGTGGTACGCCCGCCGCGGGAGCTGCCCGTCGGCGGCTGACGGGCGGCGAGCAGCTCAGACAGGAAGCGGTTGAGCTGCGGCGTCGGGATTCGGCCCGTGCTGCGGTCGGCCAGCCCGCCTGCCTCCACCAGCAGGCGCTCGACGTGCCTTCCCGTCTTGGCGCTCGCGGTCAGCACGCGGGGGCGCAGACGGAGCTTGCGGTGAGCGCGGGCGCGCTCGTATTCGAGTCCATTCGCGCCTTCGCGCTCCGCCGCCAGATCCCACTTGTTGAGCACCAGCGCGGTGGCGCAGCCGCTCTTCATCGCCAGCTCGGCTACGCGCAGATCCTGCGTGGTGATGCCGTCGGTGGCGTCGCAGACAACGAACGCGACGTCGGCTCGCTCCGCCGCCCGCTGGGAGCGCAGCGCCGTGTAGTACTCGACCGACTCGCCCACCTTTGCCTGGCGGCGCAGGCCGGCGGTATCGATCAGGACCAGCTCCCGGCCCTCGAAGGTCATCGGCAGGTCGATCGCGTCGCGCGTGGTCCCGGCGACGGCGGACACGATCACGCGCTCGGCGCCGACGAAGCGGTTGACCAGCGATGACTTGCCGACGTTGGGACGTCCGATCACGGCGAGGCGAACGGTCTCCGGCGATGTCTCCCCACCTCGGTCCGCGCCAGGCGCCAGCTCGACGATCCGGTCGAGCAGATCCCCGGTGCCAAGCCCCTGAGCCGCGGAGACGGCCACCGGCTCGCCCAGCCCCAGACCGTGAAACTCGGCGGCGAGCGGGAGATCGCGAGCGGTGTCGACCTTGTTGGCGGCGACGAGCACGGGCAGCGAGCCCCGCCGCAGGAGATCCGCCATCTCGTGGTCACCGGGGCGCAATCCCGCCCTCGCGTCCACCACCAGCACGGCCGCGTCGGCGTCGGCGAGTGCGGCCCGGGCCTGCTGCTGGATCATCTGCGCAAGGCCGTCGCGATCCTCAAGGTCAACTCCGCCGGTGTCGATCAATGTGAGTCCGCGGCCGTTCCAATCTGTTTGCAGCTCCTTGCGGTCCCGGGTCACGCCCGGGCGCTCGTGCACGACCGCCTCCCGAGACTCGGTGAGCCGGTTGACCAGCGAGGACTTGCCGACGTTCGGATAGCCGACGATGGCGACTTTCATCACGACGCTGAGGCTAGTGCCTCGGCCGGTTCACGACCGTCGCGGCCGTAGACCGGCTCCGACCGCGCTCGCTCTCGTGCCGGCGTCGCGCCACAGGCGCCTCACCCAGGCTCGCTACCGGCCGGTACCCGGCACCAAGCTCACGACTCGCGCGACGACGTCGGGCAATCCGAGCTCCGTCGTGTCAAGGACTACAGCGCCGGGTGCGGGCTGCAGCGGGGAGTGCTCACGCGTGCGGTCGCGCTGGTCGCGGATCGTCTGCTCGGCGAGCACGGTCGCCGGATCGAGATCGAGCTCGGCGGCGCGGCGTCGGGCCCGCTCGGCCGGCTCGGCCGTCAGAAACACTTTGACCTGCGCTCCTGGCGCGACGATGGACCCGATGTCGCGGCCCTCCACCACCCAGTCGCCGCGGGAGACCAGCTGTTGTTGCAAAGCGACCATCGCCTTCCGTACGTCCGGGTCAGCGGCAACGCGCGAGGCCTGCTCGGAGACCTCCGGCCGGCGGATTTCATCGGTGACGTCCCGCCCGTCGAGCAGGACGCGTTCCGCGACCTCGATCCGAACCGACGACACGGCGGCGCGAGGCGCGAGCCCTCGCTCCAAGCACGCCAGCGCGACGCACCGGTACATCGCGCCGGAGTCGAGATAGGTGAATGAGAGGGCGCCTGCGACGGCCCGCGCGACGGTCGACTTGCCGGCCCCCGCGGGCCCGTCGATCGCCACGACGGTCACGACAGCAGCTCCGTGAAGTCGATCGCCACGACAGTCATGACAGCAGCTCGGTGAGGTCGTCCGCAAAGCCGGGATATGAGACCGCGGCCACTTCCATGCCCACGACCTCGACTCCCTCCTCGCTGGCCAGGCCGGCGACCGCACCCAGCAGCGCGAGACGGTGATCGCCGCACGCATCCAACCGGCCCCCGCGCAGGCGGCCCGTCCCGCGTACGACGAAGCCATCGGCGCGCCCTTCGATCTCGGCCCCCAGACCGCGCAGCCCGGTGACGACCGTGGCGATCCGATCGGACTCCTTCACGCGGAGCTCCTTTGCGCCGTGCACGATTGTCTCGCCCTGCGCGAAGCAACCGAGCAGCGCGACAAGCGGCAGCTCGTCGATCGTCAGCGGAATCTCCGACGCCTCCACTGTCGTACCCGCGATCGGGCCGCTGCGGATCTCGAGCTCGGCGACCGGCTCCTCGGCGCCGAAACATCCGTACGCCTCGATGTTCCCCAGTACGACGGCTCCCATCCGCTGCGCGACCCGCAGGAATCCGGCCCGGGTCCAGTTGACACCGACCCCCTCTAGCACCACCCGTGAGCCCGTCACGAGCACGGCCGCCGCGATCAGGAACGCGGCCGAGGACAGGTCACCCGGGACTTCGACGCTTTCGAGTCCGAGCTCGTTCACGTCCGCCACCGTCGTGCGGACCCCGTCCGCCCCCTCCCCCCCGTCCGCTTCTTCCGAGGCTGCCTCCATCGCGTCACCCGAGCCGTCGGTCACGCCCGACCCGCGAGAGGCCGACCCGGCGATCCGCTTGACCGGTGCTCCCGCGCGCAGCAGCAGCCGTTCGGTGTGGTCCCGGCTCGCCGCGGGCTCGACCACGGTCGTTCCCCCCGTGGCCAGCCCGGCGAGCAGCACGCATGACTTCACCTGGGCGCTGGCGACCGGAAGCCGATACTCGATCCCGCGCAGCGGTGCACCGTGGACCGTGAACGGCGGGAACTTCCCATCCCGAGCCTCGATCTGAGCTCCCATCCTCGTCAGGGGCTCGACGATCCGATCGATCGGGCGCCGCCGAATCGACTCGTCCCCGTCGAGCGTAAAGCTCGAGCCCTCCTGCGACGCGAGCCATCCCGGCGCCATCCGCATCAGCGTTCCGGCGTTACCGACATCGATCCTCGCCGCGGGCACGTTACCGACGTCGATCCTCGCCGCGCGAGCGTTACCGACATCGATCATCGCCGCGGGCGCGCAGAGGCCCCGCAACCCGCAACCGCCGATCAGGACCTCCCCAGGACGCACCTCGACCTTCGCGCCGAGCGCTCGAACGGCGTCGAGTGTGGAAGTGGTGTCGCCCGCGTGGAGGTAGTTGCGGATCCTCACCGTCCCGGCGCTCATCGCGCCGAGGATCGCCGCGCGATGGGAGATCGACTTGTCTGCGGGCACGCGCAGCCGGCCGCGCAACGGTCCGGAGGGCCGAAAGGACTCGTTCATGCCCGCGCCACCGGAAATCCCAACTTGCCCACCAGCTCCTCGGTCCGGCGCGCTGCCCGCTCTCCAGAGATCCACAGCGCCACCACACCGTCGCTCATGTCGGGGGCCGGGTAGAGCGCCATGTCGGTGATGTTCACCCCCGCGCGCCCGAGCTCGAGCGCGAGCTGGGCGATCACGCCCGGGCGGTTGGGCACGGACGCTCGCAGCTCGTACAGGGGGCCTCCGGCGAGCTGCGCCTCCAGCAGGCGCCGCCGATCCGCCGCGGCGCCATCGTTCCACGCCGTGATCTGCTCGCTATCGCCGCCGAGGAGCGAACGCCTGACCTGACCGAGGCGATCGATCGCTTCGGCGATCCCGGCCGCCAGGGCATCGCGGTTGGAGAGGTAGATGTCGGTCCAGATCCGGCTCGGCGCACCCGCGACGCGAGTCGCGTCGCGAAAGCTCGGACCGGTTGCCGGCAGACGCTCGCCGGCGGCGAGCGTGCCGGCCGCCTGAGACACGAGCACGTTCGCCAGCACATGCGGCAGGTGCGAGACCGTGGCCAGGATCGTGTCGTGGGTCTCCGGATCAATCGCCACCGGACGGGCGCCGAGCGCGTGAAGCAGGCGATGCAGTCGCTCGTAGGCGATCCCAGAGGTCTCGGCGGTCGGAGTCAGGTACCACGTGGCGCCGTCGAACAGGTCGACGCGGGCGTGCTCGACGCCCGAGCTCTCGGCCCCGGCAAGCGGATGCCCGCCGACGAACCGCGGATCGGAGTGCGCAGCGGCCACCGCGCGCTTGGTCGATCCCACATCCGTGACCACGCAGTCCCCGGCCGCCGACGTGAGCGCCAGTGTGACCGCGCCGGACAGCGCACCCATCGGCACAGCGACGAACACGATTTCAGCGCCGGCCACCGCCTCGGCCACGCTCGCGCAGCGGCGGCTGAGAGCACCGCGGCTGATCGCGAGATCGAGCGCCGCCGGTGACTCGTCGAAGCCCGCGACCTCGACGCCGAGGCGCTCACGCACCGCGAGCGCGATCGAGCCGCCGATCAGACCGACGCCGATGACCGCGACCCGAGTGCTCAAACGGCCGCGAGCGCCTCGCCGGCGACGGCCGCCACGGCCTGCACTCGCTCCACGTAATCGGCGAACTCATCAGCCACCAGCGCCTGAGCCCCGTCGCAGATCGCTTCCTCGGGCCGCGGATGGATCTCGACGATGACCCCGTCCGCCCCCACGGCTGCGGCCGCCAGCGACAGCGGCATGACCAGATCCCGCCGGCCCGCGGCGTGGCTCGGATCGACGATCACCGGCAGGTGCGTCAGCTCCTTGAGCACCGGGATCGCGGTGAGATCGAGCGTGAACCGGTACGCCGTCTCGAACGTCCGGATCCCGCGCTCGCACAGGATCACGGACTCGTTGCCCTCCTTGAGGATGTACTCGGCGGCCATCAACAGCTCCTCGAGCGTCGAGGAGAGCCCGCGCTTGAGCAGTGCCGGGCGCCCGGAGCGTCCCACCTCCGCCAGCAGTGCGTAGTTCTGCATGCTGCGAGCTCCGATCTGGATCACGTCGGCGACGTCCAGGATCTGGTCGAGGTCGCGCAGGTCCATCAGCTCCGTGACGATCGGCAAGCCCGTCTCGAGCTTTGCCTCGGCGAGCAGCCGAAGCCCTTCCTGACCGAGACCCTGGAAGGCGTACGGCGAGGTCCGTGGCTTGTACGCCCCGCCGCGGAACAGGGTCCCCCCGGCGTCGCGAACGATCCGTGCGGTGTCGAGGGTCTGCTCGCGCGACTCGACCGTGCACGGCCCGGCGATGATCGCAAAGCCCTCACCGCCCACCTTGCGCCCGCCAATGTCGAGCACGCTGCGGATCCCGTGCCGGAACTGCGTGGAGGCGAGCTTGTACGGCTTGAGAATCGGCACGACGCGCTCGACCCCGGGGGCGCCCTCGAGCTCAAGCCGGGCCACGTGCTCGCGATCGCCGATCGCGCCGATCACGGTCACCTCCTCGCCGGCGCTGATGTGGGTGCGCGCGCCGACGCTCTGCACTCGGTCGATGACGGCCTGGACCTCTTGGTCGGTGGCCGTCGGTTTCATCACAATCATCATCTGCTGATCCTTTCTGCGCCTGGAGACTGTAGAGAACCTCGCCCATCTGGCGTCCGGAACCGTGTCCGTCCCGGGGGTTTTTCGGCGCTCGATCTCAGAGCTGGGCCCGCTTTACGTCGCGGGCGCGGGAGCAGAGCCGAGCGCCTAGGTAAATCGCCAGGCGTAGAAACGCACGTAGATGCAGCCGACGACCGGTGAGGGACCTGCGGGACGCGGGCTGGTGTAACTCATGCGCGTAGTGGGTTTTAGCAGAGGCGCAGGACGATTCCAAGGGCTCTCGGAGTTGACGCCGAGTCGCTCGGATGCGCCTGACGCGCGGCTCTACGCGGGCGCGTCGCGCGGCGCGTAGCGGCGGTGGAGCATCAGCGCGTTGCCGTCGGGGTCGAAGAAGAACGCCATGTGGCAGACGCCGGTGTCAAAGGTGTCGCCCTCGAAGCTCACGCCGCGAGCCTCCAGCTCAGCGCGCGCGGTCGCCACCTCTTCCACGTGGAGGGCAATCGGGTTGCGGTTCGGGGCGTACGGGAGACCCATCTTGTCGGGCTCGATCACGCTCAGCGTCAAGCTGCCGCTCTCGAACTCGGCGAACGGCTTGCCCTCGATGTAGGCCGAGCGCGGCATGCCCAGCGTCTCGCCGTAGAAGCTCATCGCGGCGGCAAGGTCGCGCGTGGGCACCGAAACGAAATCAACGCCGGTAATCAGCGGGTCGGCGGCGGGCATCGGTCCTCCTGAGTAGCGGTTGGCGGTGTTGCCCAAGGGACTCTAGCCCGGAACGTGCAGTAGGCGCTCGGGTGTGACGGGCGGGCGGCGTTGGTTTGTGGCTGGTGATGGTGAGGCCCCCTCGGGGTCGTTATCGGCGGCGCTCGGCGCTCCCGCGGAAGCGTGGTGGGT
>JBPCRJ010000100.1:0-4220 GCA_050996975.1 Solirubrobacteraceae bacterium
ACGCTCTCTCCTCGCTCGATCACCAGATCAAATGAGGGTCCGGACCCGGCCGGACGAACCCAGCCCCGCGCCAGATGGGTCATTATTGAACCGGCGCAGCTGGGTCAGTATTCACCCGGCGCCCACAGACGATCTCCTCGAGACGCATCTTTTTACGCCTGAGGGAGAAGGAGGCGCCCCGCTCGGGCGTCACACCGGCCGCGCCTAGCTGGGGGACTGATCGCCGAAACCGTCCTCCCAGCACTGGGGAACAGTGTCCCGGGCACCCGCGACAAGTCAGCTCTTCGAGCGGATCCACGTACAGGCGCGCAGCACCTGGACGAGCATCTTCGGCATCTTCACCGATCGGGTTGCTCTTACCCTGCTTATTCCCCGGTCCGCACAGGTATTTCGATTGGAAGTCGGATTGCCCTGTTTGCAGGGCTTTCCCACATGGGCGGTGACGGGCTCGAACCGCCGACTTCCTGCTTGTAAGGCAGGCGCTCTACCAGCTGAGCTAACCGCCCGCGGCCCGATGTTACTGAGCACCTTCGACCCGGATGTTAACCGAGACTCCCTTTCGAGTTGCTTCGGCCTGAGTGCTTCGTACACCAGCGTGATCGGACATAAGGATCCCGGTCGCCCGTTTCTCCGTTCCTCGTAGACGTACCGCGCTGTCGCCGTCCGAGCCGAGGAACGTTAGGTCCCGGAATGCCGGATGCGCATGAGCCGCTGCGTCGAACGCCGGATGGTCTGTCGACCGGCGGAGCGAGCCGAATATGTAGGCTCGTCGGACCCGATCGCTGCAGCTCATGGCCGGTCCTTCTTCACACATCTCCTCTCGGCGCGCTGAGCGTCGCGCGCAGCTGCGCCGTCGCCGGCTAGGCGCTTTGGGTGGCGTGCTTGTGCTCGGAGCGCTGATCGTGGGGCTGCTCGCAGCGGGGGGCAGTGGTGGTTCCACGGCCGTGAGAGCCGGGAAGTCTGGTGGCGTGCGCGACGCCACACACCAGGTGCGCGGTGAAAACGCGTCGCCGGGGAGCGAGCAGCGCAGCACGCGCACCACGGGCGTAGGCGCCGCCAACGCGCAGATCGAGCGCCTGTCGCAGCTCGGTCTTCCGGTCTACTGCGCCGGTCCGCGCGGCAACGCCGTAGCGTTCACGTTCGACGATGGGCCGGGACCCTACACCCACCTCGCCCTCCGAAAGCTCACGCAGGCGAATGAGCGCGCCACCTTTTTCGTCGTCGGCAGAAGCATGGACAACTACCCGGGCTACCTTCCACGCGAACAAAAGGTCGCGGCGATTGGAGACCACACCTACACGCACCCGGTGCTGGCACAGCTGCCTTCCAGCCTGATCACCTCGGAGGTGCTGCGCACGAAGCAGAAGATCGAGGCCAGCTCCGGGCAAACGGTCAAGTTTTTCCGTCCGCCCTACGGTTCTCGCAGCGCCACCGTGGATCAGATCGCACAGCGATTGGGTCTGCTGGAGATCATCTGGAGCGTCGACTCGGCCGACTCCCTCGCAGCGAACTACGCTGGGATCATCAAGAACGTCGAGGCCGGGATGCACCCCGGGGCGATCATCCTGATGCACGAGAACCGTGGCCAAACGATTCGGGCGCTGACCACGTTGCTGCCCGAGCTGCGCCGCCGCCACCTACGCTCAGTCAGCCTAAACGAGCTCTTCGCATCCGACCCGCCGTCAGCGGCACAGGTGCGCCAAGGAGCGGCAGGGTGCGGGTCGCGGGCCAAGCTTGCTCCGGGGGATGGCGGCTAGACAGGCGAATTGGTCGTTGGTACCGCGCATACTCCCTGCCTGGAGCGCGAAGGGGGCGCGCTGGCGCCGCGGCCATTCAGGTCCACGAGTTTCACCCTCATTTTCCGATGATTCCGTCACTCCGCCTCCAGTTGTTGACAACGTGCCGCGGGTCGTCGGTGAGTGCGACCAGGTCGTCGTACCAGGCGAAAATCTGCGGCCAGTCGGTCTCCTCGGCACTTGCCGCGTCTGATCTGGGTGTGGTTGCTGGGTTCGGGCGACCGTCGCGTAGGGGGAACCACTGCGAACGGGATCCCGTTGCGGTTGTGGGCGGTCCGGTAGCGGATCGCCTAGCCGGGACGGCTCGATCGTTTGCGTGGCCCTTGTGGTCGTAGGCGTGGCTTTTGGCCCGCTCGGCGGCTGCCTGTGTCCGCCGCGAGCTCGGTGCGGTTCGCGACGCTGAGCTTGGCGTAGACGTGGGACAGAGGACAGGTTCCGGCTGCGGGGCGATGTGCCGCGGCGTCAGGCGTCCTAGCGGGGGCGCGTGATCGCGCTGGCTGCTCAAGGCGCGATCGGCGGCATCACCGAACCCTTGAGGACTATCGATGACTGCCACCGCGTTCTACAAACGTCGCCCTGCCCGCCCGGGCGGGAAAGGCGGTCGCCCGCCCGGGTCGCGGTTGCCTGGCTGCTTGTGCCGGCGACGGTGATCGCTCCCGCTTTCCGTGCCTCTCCGCCTCCAACTTATACCAGACAAGGGGCTCTCATGAGGCTCTGATTCGTGGCGCATAATCGCGCACGCTGGAACCAAAGAACAGGACTGGAGTTGACCGGGTCAACGCCGAGGGAGGTGAGCGGATGGGCTGCTACGTGTTGGATTTGCAGGAGATCGACCAGACCCAGGTTGCGGTCGTTGGCGGGAAGGGTGCGCTCCTGGGGGAGCTTTCGCGGATCGAAGGCATCTGTGTGCCGGCTGGCTTTCGCGTGACGAAGGACGCCCTCCAGCGAATCCTGGCGCAAGCGCCGTCGATCGACGATCGGCTCGATCGGCTGTCGCGCCTGAAGCCCGACGACCGGGACGCGATCCGCACGCTGAGCGCGGAGATCCGCCGGACACTCGAAGGGATCGCGATCCCCGACGATGCGGCGTCGGCGATCACGCGTCCGCTCGCCCGGCTCGGCGAGCACGCCGCCTATGCCGTCCGATCGAGCGCGACGGCGGAGGACTTGCCGACCGCATCCTTCGCGGGCCAGCACGACACGTACCTGAACGTCGCGGGTCCGGCGGCGATCCTCCAACACGTCAGCCGGTGCTGGGCCTCGCTTTTCCCCGAGCGGGCCGTGACCTACCGCCTGCGGAACGGATTTGACCACCGGGAAGTCCAGATGGCCGTCGTCGTGCAGCAGATGGTCTTCCGGCATGCGGCCGGCATCCTGTTCACGGCCGACCCGATCACGTCCAGCCGGAAGGTCGCCTCCGTGGAGGCCAGCTTCGGTTTCGGCGAGGCCCTGGTCTCCGGCCGGGTGAACGCGGATATCCACAAGGTGCGGGACGGCGAAATCGTCGCCAAGGCGGTGGCCACCAAGCAGCTCGCCATCCACGCCCTGCCGGCTGGCGGGACGCAGGAACAGGCGATCGACCCGGAGCGGCAGGAGCAGCCAGCGCTGACGGATGCGCAGGTCGCGCAGCTCGCGCAGCTGGGCCGGCGGATCGAAGCGCACTTCGGCCGCCCCCAGGACATCGAGTGGTGTCTGGTCGATGACGGCTTCCAGATCGTCCAGAGCCGGCCGATCACCACGCTGTTCCCCATCCCGGAGGTAGGCGACCGAGCCAACCACGTCTACCTCTCCGTTGGTCATCAGCAGATGATGACCGACCCCATGAAGCCTCTCGGCCTCTCCGTGTGGAAGCTGACGTCACCGGCACCGATGTACGAGGCCGGCGGGAGGCTGTTCGTCGACGTCACCCAGCGCCTGGCGTCGCCAGCGAGCCGCGCCGGTCTCCTCGAGGTCCTGGGGAACTCCGACCCGCTGACCGGGGACGCACTGCAGACCATTCTCGAACGCGGTGACTTCATCCAGACTATCCCGGACGAGGGTCCAGGCGGGGCGCCAGCTGCGGGGGCGCCGGCTGGCGGCGCACCAGCCCCAATCGAGACCGATCCGGTCATCATCAGCGAGCTGATCTGGCGCAGCCAGGCTTCCATCGCCGCCTTGAAGCGCGACATCGGGACGGAGTCCGGATCGGCGCTGTTCGACTTCATCCTGGCGGACATCCAGGAGCTGAAGCGGATCCTGTTCGATCCGCAAAGCCACCAGGTGTTCATGACGGCGATCGAAGCGACGTGGTGGCTCAACGAGCAGCTGCAGGAGTGGCTGGGCGAGAGGAACGCGGCCGACACGCTCACACAGTCCGTCCCCCACAACGTCACGTCGGAGATGGGGCTGGCGCTCCTGGCCGTCGCGGACGTGATCCGCCCGCAT
>JBPCRJ010000154.1:0-29019 GCA_050996975.1 Solirubrobacteraceae bacterium
GAATCGCCTGGCTCTCGCTGATCTTCCCGATCGGCTGGCTCGCGTTCACCTTGATCCGCGGGGCGATCGCGCACTGGTACCCATACCCATTCATCGACGTCACCCAGCTTGGCTACGGCCGCGCCGCGGTCAACTGCATCTGGATGGCGCTGCTGACGCTCGGACTGGCGGCCGGAGCAACCTTGCTCGACGACCGTATCGGGCGTGGCGCACCCGCTGTGCGAACACCCTCAAGGTAGGAGCGATTGACCGTCACCGCCCGGCTCACGAACTCGACCCGGACCCTGCGTCGGCGCGAAACCTTGACGCTCGCCTAGCGCATTTTCGGCTTGAATCACGTTTGGGTCAGGACGTGATCGCATTGCTGGTCACGGCGGGGTCGCCGGCGCAAACGCGACCCGGCGGCCCGACAGACCACCGGGCCGACGACCAGCAGCCGGCTCCAGCCTCACAGACTTCCGCAAAGTCGCCCATCCGGCCGTGCAGCCGCGGTACTGCTCTGAGCGCCGCCCGGGCCGAGCAGAAACATCTAATCGATGGTTACGCCAGCGGCCGCGGCCGCTGGTTCGTGGAAGCGGCAGCGAGCCATTCTTCTGACCAGCCCCTGGTCGTGCTCACAGGCAGGAGTAGCAAGTCGCTGACGGTCGCTGCTCGCACCATTTGGAGCAGTCACGCGGCGAGACGCTCGCTCTCATGATGGAGCGGAAACCGAGCGGCTAAGGGCGCGACTGCGTTCCAGGTCCGTTCGATCGCCGACGCGGCGCCGAGGAGCGGGGACGCCGGCGATAGCGGATAGGCACCTGCTTCAGCAGGGCCCGAAGGAGGAAGGATTTGGACGGCTTGGCGACAGGCTGCGCATCGCTGCTCCGTCCGGCGCGCGGGGTGAGTTCGTGACAGCCGCGACCGCGTCACCTCTATCCGCCACGAACCCGACGAACGCACGAGTGCCGTGCGTACCGCCGTTGTGCCACCGCATCCGGGTATCCCGTGAGATCGGACTGTGGATCCATCCCAGCCCGCACTGAATCCGGCCGCGTCGCGACCGCGGCGTGAGCGCAAAGCCGACGGCGTCGGCCATCGCAGAAGGTGGGTGCAGGCAGGCGATCGCCAGCGCGAGCACCCCGCGTGCTGTGCCGCGTAAACACCCCGCCGGCGCGTACGCGCCGAGCGTCCAGGCCGAAACCGGACGGGCACGGCGGTCATGGGGCTGGGCGACCGGCGGCGTACCCAGGGTTCACACCTCCGTCAGGCCGAGCGGCCCCAGCACCCGCTCTTCGATTAGCCGCTCATAGGGCGCGCCGGCTCGAGCCGCTAGCGCTTGGCCTGGGAGAGCACCCCCGAAGTTCGAGTACCTCATGCGCGTGCTGCGGCGCATGTGCACGCCCGCGAGATGTTCGATCAGCTCGTCGACCGTGGTGTCGGCGTAGGGATCCGTCAGATTCCGTACGCCCTTGCGACGCACCAGCGCCAGCGGGAGTCGCGGCAGCCCAGCCGAGTGCGAAGCAAGGTCGCCGAGGCTGATCGGGCGCGAGCGGGCGCCGGGCAGGCAGCTCTCCGGCGAAGTGTCGGGCGTTACGTCACCGCGGATCACCGCAGGGGTCCAACAACAGGCCCGTAACGACCTTCGTGATCGAACCCAGTTCGAATACCGCGTCCTTGGACCACCGGACTACATGCCACGATCTCGATCAACCCATCGTGCAACCGTGCGACAACAACCCCCGCAGGGGGCTTGGGCATCCGCAGGGCAACGACGGCTGGGAGCTCCGCCTCCACCCCATGATGACCAAGATCGCTCTGTCGCGCGGCCGCCTCCTCGTCCGTCAGCACGCGTCCGTCCGCCAACGGCGCCCGGCCGGGCCTACGTGCACACCCTTTCCGGGTAATCGGCCGTACCTTCCTGCTTACCAGCAACCGGCAGTCGCTGCGATGCTGGGCCAGCCCCCAAAACCGGTCGCAGGCAGCAGCGCGATCCTGCCAGCTGCCTTCACTCGCCTCTGGAGCGGGACCGTCGCTCTCATTTGGCACGTGTCCGGAGATCCCGCGGCTATCAAGAGTCTCCAGGGCGCACGAACAGTGCCCCCCTGCCGGCGAAGCCCGCATCTCGCGGTCGGCGCCAACTTCCCTCCGTTCGCGCGGATTCCGTGACGTCCGCTTGGGTCAGCGGATTTCCGGTCCGCCGCATTTCACAACGCACCAAAGAGATTACGACCCCGACTTTGGGCTCTCGTCGTTTGCGTGCTTCGCGTTGGGACGCATTTGCCTTCCGAAGCAGGAGCCACCCGCACGCGCGTGCGGACAGGGTGACGGTGCGAGACTGGCGTGTGGCCGAAGATCAGCGGAGCTTGTGCCCGAGCGGCAGCACCCAGCGGAGCACGGAGACGCCGGGCCTCTTGCACCAGCAGGCATCGTGGCACGCGCACGTAATCGCACCCCGCCGTTCCTTAGCATGGCCGATCAGCGCGGCACCGAGGTACAGAGTTGCGAAAAGCAGAGGCAGCCGCCGGCGCATATCACGAGGCTAGCCGCAGACCAAGATTGCGTCAACAAGCCTCGACGATGTCCGTCCGGCCTCTCGAATTGAAACGAACTCAGGCGTCTCGCGAACCGCGGATCTCGCTCCTCGCCAGCGACGACACGTCGGGGCGGTGCAGATGGAACATCGGTACCTCGTTTGCGTTCGTGCTGGTTTCGATCGGGGTGATCGTGCTGCGCCGAGTCAGACCCGAGCTCGAGCGTCCGTTCCGCGCACCGCTGGTTCCGCTGCTCCCGATCCTATCGGCGCTCGCCTCTATCTGACTGATGCTCAACCTGCCGTCGTCGACATGGCTGCGCTTCGGGATCTGGATGATCGTCGGACTTGTCGTGTACTTCGCCTATTCGATCCGCAGCAGCCGCCGCGGTAAGGCAAGCCCGTCGCCCTGAGGCGAGCGCGCCGGGCTCGGCCGCCACCGGTTGCCGATTGTTGAGCGCTTGCGCACAACCCCCGGCGCGCATCGCGGGTGGGATCCTCACCCTGGTCGGTGCGGGATCGGCATTGCGACGATCGCGACCAAAAGCTTCCTCCTCAACCCCGCCGCAACATTGCTCGACGACCAACTCGACCCCGCTCTGATCGGCGAACGACGACGGAGCGAACCTCGAGCTACGAGCGTCAGCCGCCGCCGTAGCTGACCACCAGGTCGGTCAGAACCCCGATCAGGAAGCCGGCGGAGAGCATCAGCAGCCCGAGCTCGCGATGCCCGTAGCGACGCATCGCATTCCACACCTCACCGACCACGTACAGGATCGCGCCCCCGGCGACCGCATAGAAGGCGAGCTCGAGCGGGTGGCTCGTGACCTCGTAGCCGACGAGCGAACCGAGGAACGTCGGGCCTCCGGCGATCAGCCCGGCCATCCCAAGCCAGCGCCACGAAGGCCGGACATCGCCGAGCGGTCCGATGATTCCGAATCCTTCCGTGGCGTTGTGCAGCGCGAAGCCGATGATCAGCACCGTCGCGAGGCTGATCGCGCCCGCCCGCGCCGAGACTCCGATGGCGAGCCCCTCGGCGAAGTTGTGGACCCCGATCGCACCCGCGATCGTGAGCCCGGTCCGCAGCGCGCGGCGGCGGGCGGTGTCGAGTTCGAGCGCGAAGGCCTCGGTCTCACCGCTACTCAGGACCGCCGCATCGGCGCCGCCGGCGATCGGCGGCCTCCGCACCCCGATCGGGCGCACGCGACGCTCGAGCACCGCCAGTCCGGCGCTGCCGGCGGCAAAGCCGGCGCCCAGCAGAACGACCAGCCAGATCAGGTAAACGACCGAGCCTTGGTGGTGCTTGGCGCTGTCGAGCGCCCCGTTGAGAATCGTGAGCGCATGGGAGAGAACATCGACGAAGATGAATGCGAGCACTCCGACCGAGAACATCGCCAGCGCGACGCGCGCCTTGGTCCCCAAGAGCTGCATTCGTCCGATCGGCAAGCCCAGAAATATGGTGAGCCCGGCGAGGGCGCCTAAGGCGACGGTTTGGGCAAATGACAAGACGATCTACCTAGCGTTAGGGAACCCTAATTGAGCCGACGGGCGGAGCGTACCACGTTAGGGGTGCCTAAGACGGGGACCTGATCTAGCTGTCTCGGGCGGTGTCGCGCTGCCGGCGAGCGAAGATCACCGGGCGGGCTCAGCACCAGCCGGCTTTGTAGCCCGAGATCGTGGTCGGAATCGCGGGCTTGGGCACTCCCCGAGGAACTTTCCTGCGGATCACCCGTTAGACTACGTGCAGGTCGAATAGTGGAAGCTACCGCCCTCCCAGCATCGGCAGGATTGGCGCGGGCTCGAATCGGGGTCGGAGCACCGCTGCTTCGTCTGCGATCCGACGAGCAGCTGGTGGCGTTGTTCCGCGCCGGCAACGACGAGGCGTTCCGCGTCATCCATGACCGTTACCGACGACGACTGTTCGCGTACGCGCGCCAGATGTTGCCGGGCTCCGGGCACGATGCCGAAGATGCCCTGCAGGACATCTTCGTCCGCGCTTACTGCGGTCTACGGACAAACGACCGCGAGCTGGCACTCCGAGCATGGCTGTATCGCGTCGCGCACAACCGTTGCATCGACGAGCTCCGGCGTCCGCCGCCGCCGCTGGCCGAGATGATGCATCTGGATCTGATGCGCTCGCAGGTTCACGACCCGGTTCAGGAGGCCGAGCAGCGAGAGTCGCTCAGCCGCCTGATCATCGACGTGCGCCGGTTGCCTGAGCAGCAGCGCTCGGCGCTGCTGATGCGCGAGCTCGGCGGGGTGACGTACGCCGACATCGCCGGTGCGCTCGGCGTCTCGGTCCCCGCCGTGAAATCGCTTCTGGTTCGGGCCCGGTTGGGCCTCGCCCAGGCGCTCGAGGCGCGCGACACGGCGTGCGCGGAGATCCGCGAGGAGCTGATCTTGGCGCACGATCACGGCGTACGTCCAAGCGGAGTCGCCCGCCGTCACCTGCGCGACTGCGACGGATGCCGCGAGTTCCGGGGGGAGGTTCGCGCCGTCAGCCGCCGGTTCGCGGCGCTGGTTCCGGCGCTTGGACCGGCCGGGGTGCTCACCAAGCTGCTCGGATTCGGCGGTGGGGCCGCGGCCGGCGGCGGCGCCGCGGCCGGCGGAGCGGCCGGAGCGGGCGGGACGGTCGCCTCCGTGGGCGGGCTCGCCACGGGGGCGAGCCATGTCGCGAGCGCGATTGCCGCGGCGGTAATCGCAGCCGGCGGCGCGGTGGAGATCCAGCACGCGATCGTCCCGGTCAGGCATGGGATCCAGCCCGCCGCGGAGCGTCCGTCGTCCGCGAGTCCGGCGTCGGCACCCGCGTACGTGCCGCGGGTGGCCGCCCGTACCGCCTACGCCGATGCCCCCATCGGGGGCTCGGTCGGTTTTGGGGGCTCGGTCGCTTTTTCCTTGCCGACGCCTCGCCCACCCGTGTCCGGCAGCCCGCAGGTGGCGCCGGCGCTGCCTGCGGTTCCCGCGCCCCTGACCCGGCCAGTTCCAACGCCCGGTCAGCCGACTCCGGCGGTCCCAGCGTCCGCACAGCCGAACACACAGCCCGGCCCCAGCAGCTCACCGCCCATGGGTGATACCCCGCCGATTGGCCCAGGCCCCGCGAACGGCACCGGTTCCGTCGGAGCACAGATCGGCGGCATCGAGGCGATCGGGGCGCCCCCCGGTGCAGCGGCGGCGGACTCATCGAGGAGCTCCCCCGGGACGAGTGCCGCCGGCAGCGGGTCGGCGTCCTTAGCGGGCTCCTCCGGCAGCGGGTCGACATCGGGAGCGGGCTCCTCCGGTAGCGGGACCGGCTCGTCGGCGTCCGCCAGCGTACAGGCGACCGCCGCCAGCTCGGTGAGCTCAGCCTCGCACGGCGCCCTCTAGCCCCAGTCTCTAGGCTAGGACGATCGAGACCCGCACGCGCTGACGGGCGCGGCTCGTCGTCGCGGCGCGCGGGTGGGCGCAACCGTGGACGCTGCCGGCACAGGGTGAGGGTGACAGCCGACTCACCTATGGTCCCACCCGTGTCCGCTGTCCCTGATGACTTTACCGGCGCCGCCCGCGAGCTGTTGCAAACCCTCACTGGGGACCGGCAGGACTTCCGTCAGCACCAGTTGGAAGCGATTCACGACCTCGTCGTCGAGCGCAAGCGGGTTCTGTGCGTGCAGGCGACCGGGTGGGGCAAGAGTGCTGTGTATTTCCTGGCCACCGCGCTTCTGCGGAGGCGTGGCGCCGGACCCACCGTGTTGATCAGTCCACTGCTCGCACTGATGCGCAACCAGATCGCCGCCGCCTCAACGCTTGGCCTCCGAGCGGTCACGGTCAACTCGACCAATCGGGAGAACTGGGACTCGGTACGCGACCAGCTCGATGCCGACGAAGTCGATCTGCTGCTGATCTCGCCCGAGCGACTGAGCAATCCGCAGTTTCGCGAGCAGATGCTGCCGCTGTTCGTCGCGCGCGTCGGCCTGCTCGTCATCGACGAGGCGCACTGCGTCTCAGATTGGGGACATGACTTCCGTCCCGACTATCGGCGCATCCGCGACGTCCTGGCACACCTGGCCGATGACGTCGCCGTACTGTGTACGACCGCGACCGCCAACAACCGCGTGCTTGCCGACGTAACCGGTCAGCTGCGGTCGGGCTCCGGGCCCCAGCATCTGACCACCTACCGCGGTCCACTGGCGCGCTCCAGCCTGCGGCTGGAGGTCGTGAACCTGCCGAGCCCGGCGCACCGCCTTGCCTGGCTGGCAACCTGGCTACCGAAACTACCCGGGTCGGGCATCGTGTACTGCCTGACCAAGCGCGACACCGAGACCGTCGCGCGATGGCTGGATCGGCAGGGCATCAGCGCGATCGCGTACGGCGGGGATGTCTCAGTGCAGGCTCGTGTCGAGGCCGAAGACCGCCTGCTGGTCAACGACGTCAAGGCGCTCGTTGCCACCAGCGCCCTGGGCATGGGCTACGACAAGCGCGATCTTGGGTTCGTGGTGCACTACCAAGCGCCGTCGTCCGCGATCGCGTACTACCAACAAGCCGGGCGGGCGGGTCGCGGCGGGCAGGCGCACGTGGTGCTGCTGCGTGGCGCCGAGGACGGAGCGATCCAGGACTTCTTCATCGACTCTGCGTTCCCGCCCAAGTCGCTGGTCGATCAGGTGCTCGACACGATCGCATCGAGCGACGGACCAGTAACCGTGCCGGTTCTGCAGGCGAACGTCAATCTCGGCCGCGGACGGATCGAGACGCTGCTGAAGGTCCTCGACGTTGAGGGCGCCGTGCGCCGGGAAGGGCCCGGCTGGATGCTGACCGGTAGGGAGTGGGTCTACGACGCGGGACGCTACGAGCTCCTCACGGACCTGCGCCGCCGCGAGCAGCGGGCAATGTTCGCCTACGGCGAGGATGGACGATGCCTGATGCAGGTCTTGCAGACCGAGCTGGACGATCCCACGGCCGCGGCGTGCGAGCGCTGCGCGGTGTGCTCTGGCCCCCGTTTCGACGCTCCCGTCAGCGCGTCGCTGGCCGCCGAGGCGCAGCAGCTGCTGCGTTCCCAGCCGCTCGCGTTGAGCGTGCGCCGCCAGACCCCGAAGACCGTCGACGCTCCGGGCACGCGAATGCCCAGAGAGCTGCTCGTCGAGGAGGGTCGTGCGCTAGCCCGGGCGCGGGACGGAGGTTGGGATACGCTGGTCCAGGCGGGACGGCGATCCGGGCGCTTCGACGACGAGCTCGTGCGGGCGTGTAAGCAGCTACTGGCTGAGTGGGCACCATCACCAGCGCCCCGGTGGGTGTGCGGGGTGCCGTCAAGGCGCTCCGGCGCCCTGGTTCCCAGCTTCGCGCAAAGGCTCGCGGCTGCGCTCGGACTGCCCTACGCCGACGTGCTCTCGAGAGTTGGGGACGGACCGTCGCAACGCGAGATGCGTAACGGCGCCCAGCAACTCGCCAACACCCGCCGCCAGTTCAAGGTCACGAGCGCACCGCCCCCCCAACCCGGGCTGCTGCTCGACGACGTCCGCTACTCGGGCTGGACGCTGGCGATGATCGGTGCGCAGCTGCGCCAAGCGGGCGCGCAGGAGGTTTACCCGCTGGTGCTCTCGCTCGCCGGTGCCTGACCGAGCGTGAGTACGCGCTCGGCCTTCGGAGCCGGTCGGCTCTCATGTCTGGGAGGCTCCACGTCATGACTCACAAAACCAGGCCGATTTGCAGGGCAAAATCGGGGCGCCCGGATTTGAACCGGGGACCTCACCGACCCGAACGGTGCGCGCTACCAGGCTGCGCCACGCCCCGATCGGCCCAGTATCACACACGGAGGTAGGCCGGGCCGTGTGGACAGCGACGTCGGCACGCACCGAAGACGGGCGCGGGGGCTCAATGGCTGCTTGACGAAACGGACGGAAGTTTGACATGCGGGAGCGCAGGCAGGCTCACGTTCGGCAGCGGCGGGAGGTTGATCGGCGGCAGCGCAGGCAGGCTCGCGTTCGGCAGCGGCGGGAGGTTGATCGGCGGCAGCGCAGGCAGGCTCACCTTCGGCAGCGGCGGCAACGGGAGCGAGCCCATCCCGGGAACCGAAGGAAGGCCATCCAACAGCGGCGTTGACCACCCCAATGATTGGGGCGGAGAGCCGCTGGGTGGCGCTCCCGATGGCCTCTGATTGGTCCCGTCGCCGCCCGCGGTGGGTGCACCGGGCGATGGCGATCCCGGCCCGGTCGAGTTGGTGAGGGCCCCGCCGGGGACCGACCCAGGAGCGGACGGAACCGTGTTTGCGCCGGGCGGACCGGACGAGCCGCCGCTCGACCCAGAGCCGGGAAGACCTGCCCCGGACACTGATCCGGACCGGCCGGGGATATGGGCCTTGAAGGCACTCGTCGTAAATGTGACGCCGGTGGATGCCGCCGACCCGGGCCCTCCCGCCGCGCTCGCGCTGGCTCCGCGTAGGGAGCTGCCACGCTGGGCCCCTCCTGATGTGCTTCGCGCAGCGCTGATCGTTGGAGCACGATCGGGTCGATGAGCGGCCAGTCCAGTGACGACTCCGCCGCTCACGCCGGCGATCACGACCGCTGCGGCCGCAGCGGCACCCCGTCCGAGCCCGGCGGCGAGGGGCGAGGCGGGATCGGCGAGTCGCGCCACGGCTTGAACCGGCGGCATCGAGGCCAGTGAATGCGCGCTGTGCGCGGATGGCGCGCTGCGCCTAAGGGTGCCGTCCGTGCGCCGCCAGCGCAACCATGGCAGCGGTAGCAACGCGGCGATCTTACCGGCCAGATGCGGGACCTCGAGAACCGATTCGTCAAACCCAGCCATGCGCGCATGGCGCCGACAGGGTTGACAGTGCGCGAAGTGCCGCGCGAGCTGCCGGCGCTCGCGCAACCCGGGCGCGCGAACCGAGCAATCCTCAGCCCGATCGATTACGGCCTGCAACTGCTGACAGCGCCGACCGCTGGAGACATCCTCGTATTCCCGTGTCAGGCGCCGGCGCGCGCGGAACAGGGTGCTTTCCACGACCGGTCGTGACATGCCCATGCGCTGCCCGATCTGGCTGTAGGACAGCCCCTCGAGCTCGCGCAGCACGATGATTCGATGGTGACTGTCCGACAACCCGCCAAACGCGCCGCACAGATCCTCGAGCTGTTGCTTGCTCTCAACGGCGACATCGGGACTCGGCCCGCCGGATATCAACCTGGGGCCGATCGGCATCGATCCGGTCGATTCGTCAACCACATCGAGCGGGACCTGTTGTGCTCGGCGTGTGCGGCGGAACTCGTCGATGCAGGCGTTCTTCGCGATCTCATATATCCACGGCTTGAACGCGATCGGGTGCTCGGTGGCGCGAAGGCGGCGCAGTGCGGAGATGAACACCTCCTGCGCGATGTCCTCAGCGCGTCCGTGGTCTCCCAGCATGCCGAAGATGTACGAGCTGATCCGCCTGCGGTAACGCGAAAAGAGCTCCTCGAACGCCGATTCCTCTCCCCGCCTGAGCGCAGCGACCAGTTCGTGCTCGGAGCACGAATCAATGGGTTGGGTCACGCGTCGCGCCTGTGCCATGACCGGCTGTTCCCCTAGGCGGGTAAGGCCCTACCGGAACGTGCTGGCACTGTAGCGCTTAGCGAGGGGCACTTTGCACCCCGAACGTCGGGTTCTGAACGCCGGATCGCCTCACCCTCCGACAAAAGCGCTGCAAGCACGCCGACGCCTTGAGACCGTCCGGTCGAACAGGCATACTTGTAGCCATGTAGTGAACGGCAAAAGGAGGAACGGAACCGATGGCCAATCACCTGACGCCTACCGAGCTCGCCCGTGAGGCCGGGCTAGAGCGCCGAGATGTGATCGTCAAATGCGTCGAGCTGGGCGTCCCAATCTTTAACGGCCGAATTGACAAGACCCTGTTTCTCTCCAGCCTGCAGGAGCCCTCCGGATCGCCTGGGCAACAGGCACAGCCGGCCCGCGCGTAACGGCACGGCGTAACGGCACGGCACGGCGTGGCGTCAGGATCCCCGCGCTTCCGTACTCCTACGCGGGCGTAGGGTCAGGATGCCCAAGGCCTCCCCGCTCACTTTACGCAGAACCGGTTAGGGCTCACTCCTGGGCCGACTGACGCAGAAGTGTCGATGTCGTTTGTTCGAGGATCTTGCGCCACGCGTGCGTCTTCTCCCGCTCGGCCTCGAAGTGCTTGACGACCTTGCGTACCCGCGTGGCGGAGAACTCGATCCCATGACGAGTGCAGATCTGCTTGAAATGCGCGTAATCGTGTGCGAGCTTGAGCGTCACCGACTGAAAGCCGTGACGCGCAATGTCCGTGCGGGCGGTGTAGTTCATGATGCTGGTCTGGAACATCAGCTCGTCGTTGGGCTCCGGTTCGATCAGGATGATGTCGACGCCCGGATAGCGCTCCTCCCACCGCCGCGCCACATCATGCAGTCGCTGGTAGGCGAGCAGCTTGAAGGCCTGATAGCCGATCTGGGGAAACCCCATGTCAGACACCCGGCGAACGCGCGAGCCGGTGATCGTCGGAATCCGCTTCTCGAAGTCGTTGACGTACGGCACGAGGGGGTTTACGACGATGATCAGCTTGGCGCCCGCCTCTACTGCGATATCGAGATTCGTCGTCGAGAGGACGCCGCCGTCGATCAGCTCGCGACCCTTGACCTTGACCGGCTTATAGATCATCGGCAGCGCGCTTGAGGCGCTGACCGCGGTGGAGATCGGGACATCATCCCAATCCTCGGCGCCGAACACGATCCGCTCGCAGGTGTCGAGGTCGGTTGCGGCGAGGTATAAGTCGCTCGCGAGCAGGCGGAAGTCGTCGGTGCGGCCAGGATCTGACAGGATCGCCCGCACGTAGCGCTCGATCCCCTCGCCGGAGTAGAGTCCGGACGGGAGCGCCTCCGCCAGGCCGACGACAATGTCGACGGCCGAGATCTGCCCCACGTCTTTGGTCAGCGTACGAACGAGCTGGGCCAGGCGCAGCGGGATCAACAGTCCCTTGGTCAGGAACTCGGTGTAGTTCGGCCTCAACAGCGAGCTCACCCGCGCGTCGGGGAATGGTGCCGGGCCTTGATGGACGATGACCCGCATCATCTCCTCCGGCGTCAGCCCGTTCGCGAGCGCCGCCGCGACAAACGCGCCGGCACTGGTTCCGACATAGACGTCAAACTCATTCACGGTCCGGTTGACCGACAACAAATCAAGCGCGCGAAGCGCGCCTACTTCATAAACCCCGCCGGTGAAACCGCCCCCGCCGAGGACAAGGGCTGCCTTGGATCGCGGCCCCCGGCGCCGCCCCGGCAGCGCACCAGACCCCGACGCCGAGCGATCCGTCGCCACGGCCTCGAGCTTGACTACCTTGCCCATGCTCCCGCTGATTGTAGGAGGCGGCAGCCAGCCGAGCGTCGAACCTTTCGCCCCACTGATCGGTTACATACCTGCGTGCGCGCATTCATGGCAATCGTGATCGGTGTCGGAACGCTACTCGCCTCGGCGCCTGCGAAGGGAATGGCTCCCACCGATCCGATCGCACGAACGGCCGGTCCGGAACGGACACGAGCCGCCGGGCGCGTGCTTGAGCACAGCCTGTTTCGGGAGATCCACGCCGCCGGAAGCTCGAGCGGCGCCTACGTCGTGGACCTCGGCACCGCCAAGGCCCTGTTTTCGGCCGCCGGCGGGATCGCGCGACTGCCCGCGTCGATCGAGAAGATATACACGACCTCGACCGTGCTGCTGGGACTCGGTCCCAACGCGACCCTCACGACGACCGTGCTCGGCCGAGGAACGATCGATCGCCACGGCGGATGGCACGGAACGCTCTACCTCAAAGGAGGCGGAGACCCCAGCTTCGGCTCGGCCGCGTTTGACCGCAGCGCGTACCCCGGAGGCGCTGGCGCGACCATGCAGCGACTGGTGGGAAACCTGATCCGCCTGCGGGGGGTCACTTCGGTGCATGGTCGCGTGGTCGGGGACGAGTCCTACTTCGACTCGATCCGGGGCACGTCCGCGACCGGCTTTCAAGCCTCCACCGATGTCGAGGGCCTGTTGAGTGGGCTGGCCTACGATCGCGGACGGGCCGACGAGCAGGGAACCGCGTTTCAGGCCCGTCCGGCGCTGTTTGCCGGCCAGCGGTTCGTTGATGCCCTGAGAGCCGCGCATGTGAGGGTGACGGCCCGTACACCTATAGCCACCGGGCCGGCACCGGCCGGAGCGAGAACTCTGGTGAGCGTTCACTCGCCCAGGATCGCGACCCTGATCGCACTCACCAACACGCCGTCTGACAACTTCTTCGCCGAGATGCTGCTGAAGGTCATCGGCGCCCGGCTCGGGGGTGGTGGTTCGACCGCGGCGGGGGCGGCAGTCGTGCGCGCCGCGCTGGGGCGCTACTTCGGCATCCACCCCCGCCTGCAGGACGGCTCGGGGCTTTCCCGCGCTGATCTCACGACCCCGCGCCAGGTCGTCAGCGTTCTTCAGCGTATGACCGGAAACCGAGCGTTCGTCAATTCGCTTGCGCTCGCCGGTAAAACGGGCACCCTGGCGCACGAGTTGCAGGGCACCGCCGCGCAGGGCCGCTGTCGCGGCAAGACCGGGACGCTGCACGATGTCTCGAACCTGGTCGGCTATTGCCACGCCCGCGACGGGCACACGCTCGCGTTCGCGTTCCTGATGAACCGGATCGATCCCGAACGCGCGCATCAGATCCAGGACCGAATGGCGCTGGCGCTCGCTGGCTACGACGGCTGAGAGGCGGTGGTGACGCGGCCCGTGCGCCACGCCCTTCGTCCCGGCGCCTGCGCATTCACCGCTCGCGGCTCTCGCCGTCGCACCCACGCCCGCCTCTCGGCGGCCACTCAACCCGTGGCCTTCATCCGAGCAGCGTGATCAACCCAGCTTCATCGAGCACCGCAACGCCGAGTCGCTCGGCCTGTGCGAGCTTCGTCCCCGGGCTCGCCCCGGCCACCAGGAACGAGGTCTTGCGCGACACCGATCCGGTGACCTTGCCCCCGGCGGCGAGGATCGCCTCGGTCGCCTGCTCACGGGAGAGCGTCGGCAGCGTCCCGGTGAGAACGAGCGTCCGGCCGGCAAGGGGACCCTCGCCCGGCGCGGGACCCTCCTCGTGCAAGCGCAGTCCCACTGCCTCGAGGTCTTTCGCCAGCGCGCGCATCTGCTCGTCGGCGAGTTGGGCATGGATCACCCGGGCCATCTTCGGCCCCACCCCAGCGGTCTGCTCGATCTCCTCGGCGCTCGCCTCCAGCAGGGCGTCGATCATGCGGAACTGCTGGGCGAGGCTGCGCCCGGTGACGTATCCCACCTCCTCGATTCCGAGCGCATACAGCACGCGCCCGAATGGCTGGCGCTTGGACCGCTCGATGGCGGCCGCGAGCTTGCCGGCCGACACCGTCCCAAAGCCAGTCTGGGCAGAGATTCGCTCCGCCTCCAGACGGTAGAAGTCGCCCGCGGTTCTCACCCACCCGAGCTCCATGAACAGGCTGACCTGCCGCTCGCCCAATCCGTCGATGTCCATCGCGCCGACGAAATGCTTGAGCAGCTGCCAGCGGCGGCCGGGACAGTCGCGGTTGGGACACCGCGTGAACACGGCCTCCTCAGGCTTGACGGTCGGCGTCCCGCAAACCGGGCATGTTGCCGGCGCTGCTGGGGGCGCCGGCCGGTCGGTTCGCTGGGCGACATGCGGCGCGGGCGAAACGACCTGCGGGATCACATCCCCGGCCCGCAGTACGATCACCTCCTCCCCCTCCCTGATGTCCTTGCGCGCCAGGTCCTCCTCGTTGTGCAGCGTCGCAAGCTTGATCGTCACGCCGCCGACATGCACGGGCTCGAGCATCGCGTACGGGTGCAGATCGCCGAACTTGCCGGGATTCCATCCGATCTGCTTCAGCCGCGTGACAGCCGTCGTGGGCGGGAACTTCCACGCGATCGCCCAGCGCGGCTCGCGTCCGACGATCCCGAGCCGGCGCTGGAGCTCGACCTCGTTGACCTTCACGACGACGCCGTCGATCTCGAACTCGAGCGACCCGCGGCGCTCCTCCCAGAAGCGGCACTGGGCCACGACTTCGTCCTCGGACTCGAGGCATTTGATGTCCGGAGGCACCGGGAATCGGCACTCCCGCAGCCACGCCAGGGCATCCAAGTGTCGATCGAACGAGATACCCTCCGTCCTACCGATCCCGTAGGCCCAGAATGACAGCGGCCGCTCGATGGAAAGCTTGGGGTCGAGCTGGCGAATCGTGCCCGCCGCCGAGTTGCGCGGGTTCATGAACGTCGACAGGCCAGCCTGCGCGCGTCGTTCGTTGAGCGCCGCGAAGTCCGGCAGCGACATGTACACCTCACCGCGCACCTCCACGAGCGCGGGTGGGTGGTCGAGCTCCAGCCGCAACGGAATCGCCCCGATCGTTCTCAGGTTGTGCGTGACGTCCTCGCCGATCTCGCCGTTTCCGCGCGTGGCGCCGCGCGCGAGTACGCCATCCCGGTATAGGAGTGAGCTCGCGAGCCCATCGATCTTCGGCTCGGCGACAAAGCGGAACTGCGGCTCGCTGATCCCCTCGCGCGCGAGGTGGTTGCGCATCCGCTCGATCCACGCGCGCAGGTCCTCCGCCGAGCGGGCGTTGGCCAACGAGAGCATCCGCTGTGGATGACGCACCTTGACCAGATCGCTAACCGGCTCGCCCCCCACCCGCTGGGTCGGCGACTCCTTCGTCACCAGCTCTGGATGAGCGGCCTCGATCGCGCGGAGCTCATCGATCAGCGCGTCGTAGGCGTCGTCGCCGATCTCCGGGTCGTCGAGGACGTAGTAGCGGTAACCATGGTGGTCGAGCAGCCGGCGCAGCTCAGCCGCACGCGCCTCGAGAGCGGGATCAGGGGAGCTCACGGTTCGAGCTGGGCCGCGGGGGGAGCGAGCAACCGGTGCAGGTTCTGACGTTGCAAGGCGGACATCCCGTGATGGTCGGTCAGGTCGAAGTGCAGCGGGGTGACGGCGATCTTCCCCTCGGCGACGGCGGCCAGGTCCGTCCCGGTCTCGTCGCGCTCGTAGCTCGCTTCGCCGTAGATGCGATACAGACGACGCCCCCCCGCGCCCTCGTCGATCAACGCGAGCTCGTCCCTGTACACCCGCTTGCCCAGACGCGCGACCGCGACGCCGTCGGGCTTGGAGCCCGGGACGTTGATGTTGAGCAGTGTGCCGGTCGGCAACGGCACCGTGCCGAGCTCGGCCACTAGGCGAGCCGTGAAGTCCGCCGCCGGACCGAACTCGAACTGCATGCCGGCGCGGAAGTCGAGCTCGAGCGCGCGCGACTGCTGCGAGACAGCGATTCCAGGCAGCCCGAGCACGATCGCCTCAAGCGCCGCCGCCACCGTTCCAGAGTAGGTGATGTCATCGCCCAAGTTCGAGCCGTGATTGATCCCCGACACGACGAGCTCCGCCTCGAACCCCTCGACCAGTCCGAGCCGAGCCAGGCGCACGCAATCGACCGGCGTCCCGTCGGTGGCGTAACCAATCGTTCCATCGCTGAAGTCGACCTCCTGGACCCAGAGCGGACGACGAGTCGTGATCGACCGCGCCATCGCCGAGCGGTTGCCGTCGGGCGCGATCACCGCGAGCTCGATCCCGGGGAGGGCCTGCAGTGAGCGGCGAAGCGCCTGCAGTCCGGGCGCCTCGATTCCGTCATCATTGGTGAGCAGCACTCGCACAAGCGTGATGCTAGACATTGGGTCGGCCGCCGCGGGTGCTCATGTCCAGCGCGCGCCACCGTCGTCACGACGGCAACAGCTCGTTGGTGATCGAGCGCCGGCCACGTGACTCGCAGTGGCACAAGGGCGCCACACGCCCGAACGCCCGAACGCAACCCAAGCAAGCGTTGACGGCGCTCATTGAGGTTTGGGAAATCCTTTCCTAAGGCCCCAGCTCCCGCTCACCGCCGCACCCAACCCGCTCACCGCCGTACCCAACCCCGGCCAGGTACAGACCGTGCGCCGGTGCGGTGCGGCCGGCATCCGCGCGCGGGCGACCGTCCAGGAGCGCGACGAAGTTCTCGAGCGATCTGCGGCCGCCGGCGACCTCGAGCATCGTGCCGATCAGCACGCGAATCATGTGGCGCATGAACGAGTCCGCTTCGATCGAGAGCTCGAGCACGTCGCCACCCGCTGGCCGCCGCCAGAAGGCCGCGAACACCTCCCGAGAGAACCGGACGTGGGTGGTCTGCGTGGGCGTGAACGCGGTGAAGTCGTGGATTCCTGGCAGCGCCGCGGCGCAGCCCTCGAGCAGCGCCAGGTCCACTCTGTGGGGCCAATGCAATGCGCGCCCGCGCTCCACGGCGCTTCGTGCCCGTCGGGACAGCACCCGGTAGCAATAGGCCCGGCTGGTCGCGTCGAGGCGCGCATCGAAGCCGGGTCGCGCCCGCTCGCACGCCAGCACTGCGATGTCATCCGGAAGCACCGCGTTCAGGCCGCGCACCGGTGCCAGATCACCCTCATAGCTTGCGACCTGCGCCCAGGCGTGGACGCCGACGTCGGTCCGGCCCGCGACCGTCAGGGGAACCGATTCGACCCGCAGCAGCACCGTGAGCGCCCGCTCCACTTCCGCCTGCACCGTCCGCGCGGCGGGCTGCCGGGCCCAACTGGCAAAGCCGGTCCCGTCGTACTCGAGCAGCAGCCGCGCGATCATCCTCGCTCCGGGGTACTCGCGCCACGGACAAAAGGAGCGGTCATCCCCCCCCGGGGTACTCGCGTCACGGGCGGGAGATCACGCGGCCCCTAGACCAGCTCCAGCAGCACCATCTCGGTGGAGTCAGAGCGCCGCGGGCCCAGCTTCAGAATCCGGGTGTAACCACCGGGGCGCTCGCTGTACCGGGGAGCGATCTCCTCAAACAGCTTGTAAACCACGAACTTGTCCTGGCCCAGCGCTGAGAGCGCCTGGCGTCGCGCATGTAGATCGCCCCGCTTGGCGAGCGTGATCAGCTTCTCGAGCTCTGGCTTGACGGCCTTTGCCTTGGTCTCTGTGGTTTGGATCCGCTCGTGCGCGATCACCTCCTTGCTGAGGTTCATCATCAGCGCTCGGCGGTGCGAAGCGCTGCGGGAGAGCTGATATCGCTGGCGCTGGTGGCGCATCTTGGAAACCTTAGTCGTTTCGGAGTGAGAGGCCGCGCGCGTGCAAGGTCTCGATAACCTCGTCGATCGACTTCTTGCCGAAGTTGGGGATCGCGCCCAGCTCACCCTCGCTCTTGGACACGAGGTCGCCGACGGTCTGGATCCCCGCGCGCTTGAGGCAGTTGTAGGACCTCACGCCCAGCTCGAGCTCCTCGATCAGGATGTCGTCCATCGCGTTCGGCGGTCTGGCGACGCTCCCAAGCGCTCCGCCGGCGAGGCCCACGTCGAGCGCGCCCGCACCATGCGGCTCACGCAGCTCGCTCACGCGGTCGGCGTCGGTGAAGATCGCGAGCTGAGAGATCAGGATCTCGGCCGCCTCGCGCAGCGCCGCCGCAGGGTCGATCGAGCCGTCAGTCTCGATATCGAGCGTCAGCTTGTCGAAGTCGGTCTTCTGCCCGACCCGGGCCTGCTCCACGTTGTACGCCACACGGCGCACCGGCGAGAAAATCGAGTCGATCGGGATCACCCCGATCGGCTGATCCGGGGACTTGTTCTCCTCCGCGGGACGATAGCCGCGACCGCGACCGACGGTCAGGTAAACCTCCAGCTTGGTCTTCTTCTCGAGCGTCGCGATGTGGGCATCCGGGTTTAGGATCTCGACGCCTGACGGAAGGTCGATCTCCTTGGCGGTGATCTCTCCCGGATTGGTGACCACGAGCGGTGCCTCGATCTCGGTCGCGTCGCTGTGCATGCGGCACACGACGCCCTTGAGGTTCAGGACGATGTCCGTCACGTCCTCCTTGACCCCCCGAATGGTGGAGAACTCATGGGCTACGCCCTCGATTCGGACGCTGGTCACCGCCGCTCCTGCCAGCGAGGACAGGAGCACACGGCGAAGCGAATTACCGAAGGTGTAGCCGAACCCTCGATCGAGCGGCTCGATCGTGAACGAACCACGGTTGTGGTCGACGGATTCGCTGGAGATTCGAGGCACTTGGAAGTCAAGCATCGGGGTCCTAACGTCGTGGGTTCCTGCCGCCGCCCGAGGCGGCTCACAGCGCCGCGCCTCCGATCGGGCCGCGGCCGCAGCTTGTTCTACTTCGAGTACAGCTCGACGATGAGCTGCTCCGCCACCGGGGCCGCGATCTCGCGGCGCTCGGGCTTGCGCAGCACCTTTGCCGTGAGCGAGTCATGGTCGGCCTGGAGCCATGCGGGCACCTGACCGGTCAGCTCAGTGGCGTCTCTGATCACCTGCCCAGCGGTGGAGCGGGCGTGAATCGCGATCACGTCGCTGTCGCGCATCTGGTAGCTCGGGATGTTCACGCGACGGCCGTTGACCGTCCAGTGCCCGTGCAGGATCAACTGGCGAGCCTGGCGGCGCGAGGCGGCGAAGCCGAGCCGTACGAGCACGTTGTCGAAGCGGCACTCAAGCATTCGCAGCAGGTTCTCGCCGGTGATCCCCGGCTGGCGCGAGGCCTTTTCGTAGTAGATCCGGAACTGCTTCTCGAGCACGCCGTAGTAGCGGCGGGCCTTCTGCTTCTCGCGCAGCTGCACCCGGTACTCGCTCTGCTTCTGGCGCCCGCGGCCGTGCTCGCCCGGCGGATAGGAGCGGCGCTCGACGCCGCACTTGTCGGTCAGGCAGCGCTCGCCCTTCAGGAACAGCTTCTGGCCCTCACGACGGCATTGCTTGCACTGAGGAGAGGTGTCACGAGCCATCTACACGCGCCTGCGCTTCCGGGGCCGGCAGCCGTTGTGGGCCTGGGGGGTGACGTCCTTGACCCCGGAGACCTCCAGACCGGCGGCCTGCAGTGATCGGATCGCGGTCTCGCGTCCCGATCCGGGACCCTTGACGAATACCTCGACCTTCTGCAGCCCGTGCTCGATGCCCTTGCGGGCGGCCGCGTCGGCGGTCACCTGAGCCGCGAACGGCGTCGACTTGCGTGAGCCCTTGAAGCCGGCGCCGCCCGCAGACTCCCAGGCGATCACGTTGCCCTCACGATCGGTCAACGACACGATCGTGTTGTTGAACGACGTCTTGATGTGTGCCTGGCCGATCGGGATGTTCTTGCGGACACGCCGGCGTCCGCGCTGGGGCCGCTTCGGAGCGGGCATTAGGCCTCTGCGCTCACTTCTTGGCCGCCTTCTTACGTCCGGCCACCTGCATGCGCTTGGGCCCCTTACGGGTGCGCGCGTTGTTCTTGGTGTTCTGTCCTCGGACGGGAAGGCCACGCCGGTGACGCTGACCGCGATAGCAGCCGATCTCCTGCAGGCGCTTGACGTTCTGAGACCGCTCGCGCCGCAGGTCGCCCTCGACGGCGAGCTGATCGTCGATCGCGTCACGGAGCTTGACGACCTCGGCCTCGGTCAGATCCCGAACGTAGGTGTCAGGCTTGACGCCGACCTCACCGAGCAGATCGTTGGACGTCGAACGTCCGATCCCGTAGATGTAGGTCAAACCGATCTCGACACGCTTGTTGAGTGGAATGTTGACTCCAGAGATTCGTGCCACGCGTCAGCCCTGCCGCTGCTTGTGGCGCGGATTCGAGCAGATCACGAGCACTCGCCCGTTGCGACGAACTATCTTGCATTTCTCGCACATCGGTTTTACCGAGGGTCTTACCTTCACGCTGGTTTCGCTCCGTCGTGGTTTCTCCCGTGATTCCCGCAGCCTGGCTCTGGCGACCGGTACGGTCGCCGCTACCACGCTGAGGATGCGCCCAGCAGCGCAAACCGTCGCGCTGCCAGCGTACCGCGGGATCGTAGCAAGGCAGCGTCTGAGTCGACGCCCGGCTTTCGCCCCTCTCGCCGGGCGAGGTTCAGGTGGCGCCTGGGCGGATCCTTCAGGCGACTGCGCGCCCAGTCCTTGCCTCGTGCCACGGCGTCAAGATTCGAGGCCCATCGGCCGTCACGGCGATCGTGAACTCGAAATGGGCCGCCAGCGATCCGTCCTGCGAGTAGATCGACCAGTGATCCTCGCCGACCCGTACTCCCCCGCGCCCTGCGGTCACCATCGGCTCCACAGCGAGCACCATGCCCTCTTGAAGCAACACGCCGGTGCCCGGGGGGCCATAGTTGGGAATCTGTGGATCTTCGTGCATGCTGCGCCCGATCCCGTGTCCCACCAGCGTGCGGACGATCGACAGCCCGGCCGCTTCGACGTGGCGCTGGATCGCGTTCGAGACATCCCCGAGCCGGTTTCCCGCACGGCACTGCTCGACGGCGATGTGAAGCGCCTCCTCGGTTCTGCTCAGCAGCTCCCCGGCGGCGGGCGTGATCGGGCCGACGGGGAAGGTTCGTGCGGCGTCAGCGACCCACCCGTCTCGGATCACGCCCACATCAACCGACAGGATGTCTCCGCGGCCGAGCTTGTAGGCACCCGGGATGCCGTGCACGATCATCGAGTTGGGCGAAGTGCAGATCGAGCCGGGGAAGCCGCGATAGCCCTTGAACGCGGGCTTGGCTCCCTGAGACCGGATGAACTTCTCGGCCGCCTCGTCGAGCTCGCGGGTGCTCACTCCGGGGCGGATCTTGCCGGCCAGCAGATCCAAGGTCCGCACGAGGATCGCTCCGGCGGCGGCCATCCGCTCGATCTCCTTGGGCTTCTTCTTGAGAATCACGTGGTCAGACGTTTTCCTCGAGGCGCAGCGTCGCGATCACCGCACGAATGTGGTCGTGGACCTCGGCCGGATCGCGGGTACCGTCGATGCGCCGCATCACGCCCCGCCCGTCGTAGTAGTCGATCAGCGGCTCGGTCTGCCGGTGATAGACCTGCAGCCGGTTGCGGATCACCTCGGGATCATCGTCGTCGCGCTGGATCAGCCGCGATCCGTCCTGATCGCAGACCTGATCCCGCTTGGGCGGGTCGAAGTCGACGTGGTAGTTGTGCCCGGACTTGACGCACACCCGCCGCCCGGACAGCCGCCGAACCACATGATCGTCTCCCACGTCAACCAGAAGCGCGGCGGTGACCCGCCGCCCAAGGGCGGACAGCTGCTGCTCGAGTGCCTCGGCCTGCTCAAGCGTGCGCGGGAAGCCGTCGAGGATGAAGCCGTCCTGCGCGTCGTCGTCCTGCAAGCGCTCAGCCGCGATCGCGACGATCAACTCGTCGGGCACGAGGTCACCCTCGTCCATGTACCGCTGGGCCTGCCTTCCGAGATCCGTGCCGTCCTTGACGTTAGCCCGCAGCATCTCGCCCATCGAGATGAACGGCAGACGGAAGTCGCTCTGCAGGCGCTCAGCCTGCGTACCCTTACCGGCGCCGGGAGGGCCGAACAGGATCAGGTTGAGCTCGGACACGACGCGTCGACTCTATCGGGACTCTGCCGGCTCCGCCACCGGCAAGAATGCATTCGAAAGCGCCCTCCGGCCCTATTTCAAGAACCCTTCGTAATTGCGCATCATCAGCTGCGCCTCGAGCTGCTTCATCGTGTCGAGCGCGACGCCGATCACGATCAGGATCGAGGTCCCACCGAAGAAGAAGTTGGCACCCGTCTGGTTGATGAGGATCGTCGGCAGCGCGGCGATCGCGGCCAGGAACAGCGCTCCGGGAAAAGTCAGGCGCGCGAGGATGCGGTCGAGGAACTCCGCGGTCGGCCGCCCCGGTCGCACCCCGGGGATGAATCCGCCGTGCTTCTTGAGGTTGTCGGCCTGGTCGACGGGATTGAACGTCACCGCCGTGTAGAAGTACGTGAACACGATGATGAACAGGCTCTCGCCGAGGACGTAGTGCCACCCCTGGGGGCTGAAGAAGCTGGCCAGGTGGGTGGCAAAGTTGTTTCGGTTCTGGCCGACGAGCGAGCCGATCGTGGGCGGGATCGCCATCACGCTCGCCGCGAAGATCACGGGGATCACGCCCGCCATGTTGACCCGCAACGGCAGGTAGGTCTGACCCCCCTGGGTCATCCGCCGGCCAATCACCCGCTTGGCGTACTGGATCGGGATCCGCCGCTGACCCTCCTGGACGAACACGACCGCCGCCACGATCCCGATCGCAATGAACGGCATGATCACGCGGAACACCTGATCCGGGGTGGTCCACCAGGAATTGACGCCGCTGGCGAGACGGGAGACGATGCTCGCGAAGATCAGCAGCGAGATCCCGTTACCGATCCCGCGTTGAGTGATCAGCTCGCCGATCCACATCAGCAGCACGGTCCCGGCGGTCAGCGAGATCACGATCAGGAACACCTTGGCGAGCGTGAAGTTCGAGATCAGCGTGGTGCCGGACTGCTTCTCGAAGCTGCGGAACAGGAACACGTAGCCGATCGACTGCGCGAAGGCGAGCCCCACCGTCAGATAGCGGGTGTACTGCGTGATCCGCGCCTGGCCCTGCTCGCCCTCCTTCTGGAGCTTCTCCAGCGACGGGACCACGACCTGCAGCAGCTGCAAGATGATCGACGCGGTGATGTACGGCATGATCCCGAGCGCGAAGATCGCGATCCGCCCCAGGCCGCCGCCCGAGAACAAGTTCAGCAGCCCGAGGATGCTGTTGCCGCCGAAGTTCTTCTGGATCGCGTTGACAGCCGCAGCGTTGATGCCGGGCGCCGGGATGTGCGTGCCGAGCCGGTACAGCGCCAGCGCGAGCGCCGTGAACAGGACCTTGTTGCGGATCTCGCCGATCCTGAACGCTCCGAGGATCGTGGAGATCATGATCGCCTAGGTGTCAATCAGCTGGCAGGTGCCGCCGGCCGCCTCGATGCGCTCTCGGGCTACCTGGCTGAAGCCATGAGCGTGCACCGTGAGCGCCTTGGTCAACTCCCCTTTCGCGAGGACCTTGACCGGCACCCCCCTGCGGGTCGCCAGCCCGTGGGCGGTCATCGACTCGAGTGTCACGGCCGCGCCGGCTTCGAAGCGGGCCTCCAAGTCCAGCAGGTTGACGGGCTGCGTGTGGGTCCTGAACGGCTCGAACGGCATCGACTTCTTCATATGTGGACCACGTAGCTTGCGCATCCGCATGTGGATCGGGTTCTGGCCACCCTCGAACCGGGCGCGGCGCTTGGACCCCGATCGCGATCCCGCGCCGTTCTGTCCCCGACCGGCGGTCTTTCCGGTACCCGATCCTTCGCCCCGCCCGACGCGCTTGCGCCGCTTACGGCTGCCGGGAGCGGGATGAAGGTTGTGCAGGCCGACCCGCTGCTCCTCGGGACTCACGGCTCGTTGACCTCCACGATGTGGCGCACCTTGTGGATCATCCCTCGGACCTGAGGCGAGTCGGAATGCTCCACCGTGTGCCCGATCTTGCGTAGACCCAGCGAGCGCAGCGTGTCGAGCTGGCGCTTGTCAGCGCCGTTGCGAGACTTGCGCTGCGTGACGCGCAACGTCGTCACGCTGACCCTTCCTCAGGCGGCGCGGCGGTGACGGGAACCGCATCAGGGGTCTCGGTCGGCTCTGCCATGCCAGCGGGGACCGGATCAGCGCTCACGCGCGTCGCCCCGGCCTGCCCATCACCTTCGGGAAGCGGCGTGGTGACCGCTGATGTCGGTCCAGCCGACAACCCCAATACTTGGTTGATCGACAGCCCACGCAAATCGGCCACCTCAGCAGGGGTACGCAACGACTCCAGGCCTGCCATCGTCGCTTTTACGAGATTGATCGGATTCTGCGAGCCGAGGCTCTTGGACAGGATGTCGTGGATGCCGGCGAGCTCCAGCACGGCGCGCACACCGCCCCCGGCGATCACGCCGGTTCCCGGTGCGGCGGGCTTCAGGAAGACGCGGCCAGCGCCGAACACGCCGGTCGTCTGGTGGGTGATCGTCGAGCCGTGCTTGGGCACCCGGTAGAGGTTCTTCTTCGCGCGCTCGACGCCCTTCTGGATCGCCATCGGAACCTCGTTGGCCTTGCCGTAGCCGATCCCGACGACATCCCGCTCGTCCCCGACGACGACCAGCGCCGTGAACGAGAAGCGCCGGCCACCCTTGACGACTTTGGCGACGCGGTTGATCTCGACCACACGCTCTTGGAGGTCCAGGCCGGCAGAGGAGACTGAGCGATCACGAAGCATGAGTGCGACCAGCGTAGCGGCTCTAGAAAGCCAAGCCGCCCTCGCGGGCGCCCTCGGCGAGCGCCCTGACACGCCCGTGGTACTGATATCCGCCGCGGTCGAAGACCGCGCTGTTGACGCCTGCGGTGTGAGCGCGCTCGGCGAGCAGGGCGCCGGCGCGCCGCGCCTGATCGGCTGGGCGCAGAGCCCTGAGGTCGGCCTCGGTCCAGTTCACTGCCGTGATCGTGCGCCCAGCGTCGTCGTCGATCAGCTGGGCCGAGATCCCGCGATTGGAACGAAACACCGAGATCCGAGGGCGCTCGGCGCTTCCTCGAACCTTCGCGCGCACGCGCCGGCGGCGGCGCAAGCGCCGTGCTGGAGCTGTGGCTACGCTCATGCTCGCTTGCCCACCTTCCTGGGCACGTACTCGCCTTCGTAGCGGATCCCCTTGCCCTTGTAGGGCTCGGGCTTGCGCTGCTTGCGGATGTGAGCCGCGAGCTCGCCGACCTGCTGCTTGGAGGCGCCCTTGACGACGATCCGGGTGGGCTGGGGCACCTCGAACTCGATTCCCTCCGGCGCCTTGATCGAGACGGAATGCGAGTATCCGAGCGCGAGCTCAAGGTCGCGCCCCCGCAGCTGCGCGCGGTAGCCGACACCCTGAATCTCGAGGCGCTTTTCGAACCCATCGGTGACGCCAAGCACCATGTTGGCGACGAGCGTGCGCGTCAAGCCATGCAGCGCGCGATGCTCGCCCCGATTGGTCGGCCGGGTAACGAGCAGCTGCTCTCCGTCGACGCCATCCTGACGCGGAGCCCGCTCGACGGCGATGTCACGGTGAACGCGCTCGGAGAGCTCGCCCTTGGGGCCGTTGACGATCACCCGCTCGGGCTCGATCGAGATCGTGACACCTGCGGGAACAGAGATGGGTTGCTTGCCGATCCGGGACATGGTCTCGGGGAGGGTCTACCAGACCTTGGCCACGACTTCGCCACCGACGCCCCGCTGGCGGGCCTCGTGGCCGGTCATGACTCCGATTGAGGTCGAGATGATCGCGGTGCCCATCCCACCCTGAATGCGAGGGATGTGGCCATGGTCCACGTAGGTTCGCTGCCCGGGACGCGAGACACGCTGCAGGCCCAAGATCACCGCCTTGCGGCGGTCGGTGTACTTGAGCGTCACGGTGATCGTCTCGCCGGGCGCCCCGGGGGAGCCGGCGCGCAACTCGTAGGACTCGATGTAGCCCTGTTCATGGAGGATCCGCGCGAGCTCTCGCTTCAGCTTCGAGGAGGGAATACTCACGTCGTGATGCTGGGCCTGCGCGGCGTTGCGCAGTCGCGTGAGGAAATCGGCCACGGGGTCGGTCATGCTCATGAGATCACCAGCTCGACTTCGTCATTCCGGGGACATAGCCGTTGTGCGCCAGCTCGCGCAGGCAGATCCGGCACACGCCGAACTTGCGGTAGACGGCGCGCGCACGTCCGCAGCGGCGGCAGCGGCTGTAGCCACGTGTCGGGTACTTGGGCGTGCGCCGCTGGCGGACGCGCTGTGAAACCTTGGCCATATAGCTCTCGTTCGCTCTCGTTCAAGTCGCAGGGGTTTGCGTCTGCGTAGCAGACTGGGGGGTGGTCGGAGCGTCGCCAGACGGCGGCGACGTAGCCGGAGCGTCGCCAGACGGCGGCGGGGGGGCTGGAACGCCCGCGTCGCGAACCGCCGACATCGGCCGGCCGTCTTTGGCGAACGGCATCCCGAACGCTTCGAGCAGGGCGAAGGACTCCTCGTCGCTGCGCGCGGTGGTCGTGATCGTGATGTCAAGGCCGCGGACCTGGTCGATCTCGTCGTAATCGACCTCGGGGAAGATGATCTGCTCGCGCACTCCCATTGAGTAGTTGCCGCGACCGTCGAAAGACCTCGGGTTGAGCCCGCGGAAGTCGCGAATCCGAGGAATCGCGACTGACATCAAGCGATCGAGGAACTCGTAGGAGCGCTGACCGCGCAATGTCACGGCAAGACCGACCGGCATCCCGTCGCGCACCTTGAACTGCGCGATCGACTTTCGCGCGCGACGGACGTTTGGTCGCTGGCCCGTGATCGTCGCCAACTGCTCCGCCGCGGCGTCCAGCATTTTGGAGTCCTGCTTCGCCTCGCCGACGCCCATGTTGACTGTCACCTTCGCGATTCGCGGCGCCTGCATCGGCGTCGTGTAACCGAACCGTTCGATCAGTGCGGGACGGATCTCCTCCTGGTAGCGGCTCTTCAGTCGTGCGGTCGCCATCTCAGTCGAGCCTCGTTCCACTGCGTCGCGCCACGCGGCGACGGTGCCCATCCTGGATCTCGATCCCGACCCTCGTGCCCTTGCCGTCCTTCGGGTCCACGAGCATCACGTTGGAGATGTGGATCGGGCCCTCCTTCTCGATCACGCCGCCGACCTGTTCGCTCCGTTGCGCGCCCGCGACCTGGCTTGGCTTCTGATGGCGCTTGACCATGTTCAGGCCCTCGACGTAGACGCGATCCTTTTTCGGGGCCACGCGGAGAACCTTGCCTCGCTTGCCGCGGTCCTTGCCGCCGATCACGATCACGTCGTCGTCGGCCTTGATCCGTGCCGGCATGGTCAGAGGACCTCCGGCGCGAGGGATACGATCTTCATGAAGTTACGTTCACGCAACTCTCGCGCCACCGGACCGAAGATGCGGGTCCCGCGCGGATTGTTCTGAGCATCGATCAGCACCGCGGCATTCTCGTCGAATGCGATGTAGGTCCCATCCTCGCGGCCGTGGGACTTCTTGGTGCGCACCACCACGGCGGTCACGACCTCGCCTTTTCTCACCGATCCCTGCGGGCTCGCCTGCTTGACCGTCGCGACGATCACATCGCCGATGCCGGCGTAGCGGCGACGCGATCCACCGCGGACGCGGATCACCAGGATCTCTCTCGCGCCCGTGTTGTCGGCGACCCTGAGACGAGTCTCGTTCTGGATCATTTCGCGCGCTCCACGACCTCGATCAGCCGCCAGCGCTTGGTCCTCGACAGCGGCCGGGACTCGCGCACGATCACGGTGTCGCCGGTGTGCGCGTCGCTCAGCTCGTCGTGGGCGTGCACCGTGCTGGACGTCCGCACGATCTTCGCGTAGCTGCGATGGCGCCGCGCAGTGTCGATCCTGACCGTGATCGTCTTCTCGGCGCGATCCGAAACGACGACCCCCTGCCGGGTCTTCTGAGCGCCAGGCTGGTGCTCGCGCGGCGGAGTGAGCACTGAGCCGCTGGTGCTCGCCCGTGCCTTGGCCCGCGCCCGCAATCGGCCCGCCCGGCGGATTCCGGCTTTGCGAGCGCGTTCGGCGACGCGCTGCTCTTGGCGCTCGACTGCCGTCCGGGGACCCCCGGCCGGGGCCTTTGCCGCCCTGGCGGAGCGGGCGCGCATCCTGCGCTCCTTCGGCGCCAGCACCTCTTGGGGACCACGCGCCGGCGGGACGTCGTTTGTCTGGTCGATCTGGTCTGTCTTCTCAGCCATTGGTGCCAACCTCAATCCCGCGCTCGCGGGCGATCGTGAGTGCTCGCGCGACATTGCGCTTGGCCCGACCGAGCCCGGCCGTGTTGTCAAGTTCGCCAGTGGCGTGCGCAAAGCGCAGACCGAACAGCTCTCGCCGGGCGGTTCGGATGTGCTCGCGGAGCTCGCCTTCGGTCAGATCGCGCAGCTGGGGGGGCTTCATGCGTCCTCCCGCATCACGAACTTGGTTCGGACCGGCAGCTTGTGCCCCGCCAGACGCATCGCCTCGCGCGCCAGCGGCTCGGGCACGCCGGCAAGCTCGAACATCACCCGGCCGGGCTTGACAACGGCGACCCAGCCTTCCGGCGAGCCCTTTCCGGATCCCATTCGCGTCTCGGCCGGCTTCTTGGTGAACGGCTTGTCCGGATACACATTGATCCAGACCTTGCCACCACGCTTGATCTTGCGGGTCATCGCGATCCGGGCAGCCTCGATTTGGCGGTTGGTGAGCCAGCCCGCGTCCAGCGCCTTCAGGCCGTACTCGCCGAACTGGACCTTGACCTGTCCGCGCGAGAAACCGGCGCGACGGCCACGATGCTGCTTGCGGAACTTGACGCGCTTTGGGGACAGCATCAGCTACCACTCGCCTCACGGGCGGTGCCTGCCCCTCCGCCTGCGCTCCCGCTACCCGGACGCGGGCCGCGGCCACCGTCACCGCCGGACCCGCCACCACCGGATCCTCCAGGACCCCGACCGCCGCCGGACCCGCCAGGGCCGCGACCTGCGCCACCACCAGACCCACCGCGACCGCCAGCGCCACCAGGACCGCCGCCGCGACCGCCTTGACCACCGCCGCCGCGACCCCCAGCGCCACCAGGACCGCCGCCAAGCCCGCCGCCGCCGCGACCGCCTTGACCACCGCCGCCGCGACCACCAGCGCCGCCACCGCGACCACCAGCGCCACCAGGACCGCCGCCGCGACCACCCTGACCACCGC
>JBPCRJ010000155.1:0-30086 GCA_050996975.1 Solirubrobacteraceae bacterium
CATCACGGCCGCGGTGCGTGCGGCGTGCCGGCAGCTGATCTCGAACCACGTCGTGCCGGGCTGCTCGACGCAGAACGAGATCGTCCGGGCGAGCTGGGCGCGCGTCGGGTGCCCGGCAGACGGGGCGAGGAGGAAGTACTCGTGCGGGACGACGACGTACACGGTCGAGCCGTCGACGCACACATTCGCGTCATCGGGGGGCGAGAACGTGTCCATGACCGATGTCGAATGAGGCGGGCGCAAATGGCAGCGCCTCGAACTTGCCAGTCACGAAGTCGGCCACATCTCCCGCGCGGCGGACGGCCTCGGCCTGGGCATTCTGCGAGACGACGACGCCCGTCACGCGTCTCGCGCCGGCGTCCGCGAGGATTCTCGCTCCCTGACCCGCTCCACAGCCGGCATCGAGGACCTCCTGGCCACCCGCGGCCTGAGCCGCCCACCAGTAGCGCGCCAAGCGCTCGGCGTCCATCAGGCCGACAGACAGAGAGTCCGGATCAAACCACTCGAACGCCGCCGCTTGCTCGACGGGACCCAAGGGAGCGGACCACTCGAGATCAGTCGCCGCCGACTGCGGCCACGATCGAGTTGCCGGACATCGGCCCCTAGCGCACCGGTCGGCGAGGCCCGGCAGCCGGCGGCGCCGGCCCGGGCGCGACCTATACTCCGAGCGCGATGGCAGACGATCTGCGGCAGATGAGCCTCAACGTTCGCCGCACGATCATCGAGCAGTCATTCCGGGCTGGGGTCGGGCATATAGGATCCTGCCTCTCGATCGTCGAGATTCTGGCTGCGCTCTACGGTGTCGTGCTGCTTGGTGAGGGCGATGACGACCCTGACCGCGATCGCTTCATCCTCTCCAAGGGCCACGCCGCGCTGGCGCTGTACGCGGCGCTGTACGAGGCAGGTCGACTCGACGCCTGCGAGCTGGACACCTACTGCACCGACGGTACGATGCTCGGTGGCCATCCCGACCACGAGCTCGGGGCGATCGAGCTCTCGACGGGCTCCCTCGGCCAAGGCCTGCCGGTGGGCGCCGGCATGGCGCTCGGCGCCCGCCTGAGCAACTCGCCGAGCCGCGTCTTCGTCCTGCTCAGCGACGCCGAGTGCAATGAGGGCGCCGTTTGGGAGGCGGCGATGTTCGCGGCACATCACGGGCTGGGCAACCTCGTCGCGATCATCGACGCAAACGGTCAGCAGGCGCTCGGCCGGACTGGCGAGGTGCTCGACATGGAGCCGCTGCCCGCGCGCTGGAGTGCGTTCGGGTGGGACGCCCACGAGGTCGACGGCAACGACCCGGAGGCGCTCGCGGCGCACCTCGAAGCGGTGGACGCCGTCGCGAATGGCGGCAAGCCGCATGTCCTCATCGCCCGAACGACCTTCGGCAAGGGGGTCTCCTACATGGAGGGGCAGATCCACTGGCACTACTGGCCGATGTCCGAGAAGCTCTACGCTCAGGCGCTCAGCGAGCTCGACACGGCCGCGGCGGGCACCGGCGGGCGCCCGACGGTCGTGGGATGAGGCGAGCCTTCATCGGGGCGCTGCTGGAGCTCGCCGCGCACGACGACTCCGTCGTCCTGCTCACCGGCGACCTCGGCTACACCGTCCTCGAGCCGTTCGTGCGGCGCCATCCCGACCGCTTCTTCAACGTCGGCGTGGCCGAGCAGAACATGCTCGGCGTAGCGACGGGCCTTGCCGCGACCGGCTACCGCCCGTTCGCGTACTCGATCGCGACCTTCGCCTCGATGCGCGCCTATGAGTTCATCCGCAACGGGCCGGTCCTGCACGACCTACCGGTGCGGATCGTCGGGGTCGGCGACGGCTTCGACTACGGTCCCAACGGTCCGACGCACTACCCGCTGGAGGACATCGGGCTGATGCGCCTGCAGCCTGGCCTGGCCGTGATCGCGCCGGCCGATCCCGAGCAGACCTGGGTGGCGATGAGCGCGCTCGCCGACCATCCCGGTCCCGCGTACATCAAGCTCGGTAAGCACGCCAATGTCGTGCCTGGCCTCTTGGGCCGCTTCCGGCTCGGGCGCGCCGAGCTGATCGGCGACGGCGACGACGTAGCGATCCTCGCCAGCGGCGGTATGACCGCCGCTGCGGTCGAGGCGGCCGGCCTGCTCGAAGCCGACGGTGTCGACGCGACGGTCGCGGTGATCGCCTCGATCTCCCCGGCTCCGCTCGAGGACCTCGCCGAGCTGCTGGGCCGGGTCCCGATCGCCATCGCGCTCGAGGCGCACTACGTGACCGGCGGCCTCGGATCGCTGGCGTGCGAGGTCGTCGCCGAACGCGGATTGGACTGCCGCGTCGTTCGCCGCGGCGTCCGCACCATGCCCCGCGGTGAGAGCGGCAGCCCGGAGCATCTCTGTGCGCGCCACGGCCTCACCGCCCGCGCTGTGGCCGACGAGGCCACTAGCGCGCTGAAATCCTCACGATGAGCCCCGCTGGAGCGCGACCGCGGGAGCGGGTGAGCGCGGTGATCGCCTGCTACAAGGACCGCGAGGCGATTCCGATCATGCACGAGCGTCTGACGGCCGCGTTCGCCGCGAGCAGTGTCGATGGCGAGATCATCTTCGTCAACGACGGGAGCCCCGATGACAGCCAGGCGGTGCTGGGCGAGATCGCCGCGCGCGACCCCAACGTCGTCGTCATCACCCACACGCGCCCGTTCGGCTCACAGAGCGCCTTCACGAGCGGGATGCGGATTGCCACGGGGGATGCCGTCGTGCTGCTGGACGGCGACCTGCAGGATCCGCCGGAGTTGATCCCCGAGCTGATCCGCCGCTGGCGTGAGGGCAACGAGGTCGTCTACGGGGAGCGCGTCGACCGCGAGGGGCGGCGGATCATGCGCTGGGCCTACAAGCGCTTCTACCGCCTGCTGCGCAGGGTGTCCTACGTCGACGTGCCCGTGGACGCGGGCGACTTCGGGCTGATGGACAGGCGTGCGGTCGACGTCGTCAACGCGCTGCCCGAGAAGCAGCGGTTCCTGCGTGGGCTGCGTGCGTGGGTCGGCTTCCGCCAGATCGGCGTTCCCTACGTGCGGCCCGAGCGGATGTTCGGCGTTAGCACGAACAACCTGATCAAGAACCTCGGCTGGGCGCGACGGGCGATCATCTCGTTTTCCTACGCGCCGCTTGACTTGATCATCTCGCTCGCGCTGGTCGTCGTCGGCGTGTCCGCCGTGGCGCTGCTGGTCTCGATCGTGCTGAAGGTCGCCGTCCCGTCCGCCGCGCCGCGGGGGACGACGACGCTGATCGCCGTCGTTCTGTTCATCGGCGGCGTACAGTTGCTGTGCATCAGCATCGTCGGGTCCTACCTGGCGGCGATGTTCGAGGAGATCAAGTCTCGGCCCGCCTACGTGGTCGACCAGATCCTCAACGAGCCCGTGGGCACCCCGCCCCCCGACCGCGATCAGGACGATCCCGCCGCGGGCCTGTCGCGGACCGCGCACGGGCCGTCTGGAGCGGATCCGTGAGCGCACTTGGAGCGGACTCGTGAGCCCGCCGCGGGCGCTCGTCACGGGAGCCAGCGGCTTCGTCGGTTCGAACCTGGTCCGCCGGCTGGTCGCCGAGGGCCATGCCGTGACCGCGACCTGCCGTCCCGGTGCCGACTTGTGGCGCCTGGAGCATGCGACGGGTCTCGCCGTGCGGCCGCTCGATGTCTGCGACGAGCAGGCTGTCGACGCGCTGATCCACGAGACCAGCCCGCAGTGGACGTTCCACCTGGCCGCCCACGGCGCCTACTCGTGGCAGACCGATGCGCGCCGGATCTTCGCCACCAACCTGCTCGGAACCGTCAACCTCCTCGAGGCATGCCGGCGCAGCGGCGTCTGCGATGCTTTCGTGCACGCTGGCTCCTCATCAGAGTACGGCTTCAAGGATCACGCCCCCGACGAGGACGAGGTGCTGGAGCCGGCGAGCGACTACGCGGTCGCCAAGGCCGCGGCCACCCTGTACGGCCGCCAGGCCGCGCGTGAGCGCGAGGCGCTGCGCGTCGTGACGCTGCGGCTGTACTCCGTCTACGGTCCCTACGAGGATCCGCGCCGGCTCGTCCCCGCGCTTGTCGTTCGCGGCCTGCGCGGTGAGCTCCCGGCGCTCGTCGACCCCGACATCGCGCGCGACTTCGTCTGCGTGCAGGATGTTGTACGCGCCTTCCTGCTGGCCGCCGCCGGAGCCGGGCACAGCACGGTCTACAACGTGGGCAGCGCGCGTCAGACGACGATCCGCGAGATCGTGCAGATCGCGCGGGGAGCGCTCGGCGTCGTGGTTGCGCCGCAGTGGCACTCGACCACGCCGCGCAGCTGGGACACGACGAGCTGGGTCGCGCGCACCGAGCGCATCCGCAGCGAGCTGGGGTGGGAGCCGCAGCGCTCACTCGAGGAGGGGTTCAGCTCTATGATCGCCTGGTTGGGCGGCGCCGACGATGCCGTCGCTGGCGTCTATCAAGCCGCTCATCCCGACCGCTCGGGACATTAGGGGGATGAGCCGGGCAAGCGCGCAGGGAACGGTCGAGCCGTTCGAGCACGACGTGCGGCGGCGCGGCGGCTACCACTACACGAGCGAGCGGCTGAGCTGTCGCCTGGCCAATGCGCGCATCAGTGACGCCGTGCTCGCGGGCGCGAGCTTCGCCGGTCGGCGCGTGATCGACGTCGGCTGTGGCGACGGCACCTACACGTGCGAGCTCGCCGCCCTCGCGCGCCCGGCGCTGATTCACGGGATAGACCCCGCCGGTGCGGCAATCGCCGTGGCCCGCGAGCGTGTGGAGGGGGATGCCGCGATCACCTTCGACGTCGCCAGCGCGTACGAGCTGCCCCACGAGGCCGGCGAGTTCGACGTCGGCGTCGTGCGCGGCGTGCTGCATCACGTCGACGAGCCGCGGCGGGTGATCGCCGAGGCCCTGCGCGTGGCGCCGACGGTCGTCGTCGTCGAGCCCAACGGCCTCAACCCCGGCCTGAAGCTGCTCGAGCGCGTCTCGGCTTACCACGTCGACCACGAGGAGCGTTCCTACCCGCCCATCCGCCTGGACCGCTGGGTGCGGGAGCAAGGCGGCCGCACCATTTGCCGCCAGTGGGTCGGGTTCGTGCCCATGTTCGCGCCCGACGTCTATGCGCGCGCAGCCAAGCGCATGGAGCCGCTGCTCGAAGCGCTTCCCGGCGCGCGCAGCGTTCTCTGCGCGCAGTACGTCTTCACCGCCCGCCGTCAACCGACGACCATCGTCTAGCGCTTCCAGCCGACAGCGACGAGGTTGCCGACCGGCACGGTCAGCGGCAGTGCGCCGAGGCGGGCGCGGTCCAGGACGCCGTTTACGCGTTCCTTGGCGCCGCCCGGCAGCGGCGCGAGGCGCATCCAGTAACGCAACGGGTAGCGATTGGCGAATGAGCGGATCTCGATGTCTCGAAATCCCGCCCGCTCGAGCAGCCCGCGTAACGACCTGGGATCGAACAGCTGTAGGTGCTCGATGTCGTAGATCGGCGAGCGCCGTCCGAGCAGCCGGTTGACCGGCGCCGTGCGGTCGTGGCAGACCACCAGCAGCGCGCCACCCGCGCGCAACAGCGCGTGAGCATCCGCGAAGACCCCCAGCGGCTCCGCCAGGTGCTCGACCGTCTGCAGGCAGCTGACCAGGCGCATGTGGCCACGCGCGAAGTCATGCGAGTTGAAGACGCCCTCGCGGATCAGCGCCCTGACCCGTGGCTCGGCCGTGGCGAGGGCTGCGGGCGAGGGCTCTACTCCCCTGACCTCATCGAAGCCGGACGCCAGCAGGACCTCGAGGAAGGCGCCGTTCCCGGCGCCCAGGTCCAGCGCGCCCCCCTTCGTCGGCAGGCGCGGCCGCAGACGCCGCACGAGCTTGCCGTACGTCGTGCCGGCGTAACGAGCCTCCTCGCGGCTGTCGTAGCCGGCCTCACGGTAGGCGTCGGCGAGCAACTCGGCGCGTGGGGCCGGGCTGGCGAACAAGACGCCGCAGAGGCGGCATTCGAGCAGCCGCCAGTGCATGAGCTCGGGCGGCTTGCGCGACGCGAAGGTGAAGCGGCCCACGCGGGAAGGGTCGAAGCGCTCCTCGTGCACTACGCGCGCGGCGTCGGCCGGGCTTGTGCAGACGGGGCATGGGCGCGCGCTGGTCTCGTGCCGGAGCCGGTCGCTGAGCGCTTCCACGTGGCGGATGATCGCCGATGCGTGCGCCGAGCGGCTCTCGTCAGGCCGGCCACCGCCGTGCTGGCGTAGCTTCGAACGTCTTGCTTGGGCAAGGCGTGCTCGCCGAGCGCTATGCGGCCGCAGCGCCCGCGGTGCCATGGGGCACGAGCCGCACCACGGAGAGGCCCGAGGGAGTCGTGGTGAGGAGCTCGAGGTCGAAGCGCTTGCGAATGAGCCCTAGCGTTTCGTCGTAGAGTGGGGTCGGGTGCTCGCCGGGCCACACGCTTGGATCCGGGTGCAGCTGGATGAGCATCGGTGTGTCGAAGGGGATGCGGTTGATCGCGTGCGTGACTCGAGGCAGGATGTAGTCGCGGATCAAGTTGTCCTGGAGGAGATCGCCGAGTGGGAGGCGGTTTACGCGTCGGCTGCGCAGCAGCGTCTCAACCGTCAGGTCGGGCTCGCGCAGGGTCAACACTGGACCGCCGGCCGGGAAGTAACGCCGAATTAGGCTTCTTGCCTCTATCGACCGCGGGTCGAGCACTGGCGAATGCCACAGGATGCGAAGGTTGTCCACGAGCGGCGGGCCCCCCGGCAACACCTGCCGGGCGGGGGTCCGGGTCCACTTCGGCTCGACCGTCGGCCAGAAGAGGATGACCATCAGCGCACCGAGCCACGCGGCAAGGGAGAGGGCGCCCCAGCGTGCGGCTGGTCGAAGCTCCCGAGAGCGCAGCGTGCGCTGCACCCACAGGGCGCCCACCATGAACGCCGGCAGAGTCAGATGCGTGAGGTTGGGAAGCGAGACCCCAGTAGGCGAGGCTGACGATGCCGAAGACAGTCGTCCCTGCCGTGGCGAGGAGCCACGCACGTTGCTCGCCGACCGGGCGCCAGAGCGCAAGGGAGGTCACACCGGCCGCCGATGCCAGGTACAGGGCTCCCACGGCCAGCCCCCCCGCCCAGGACGGGGCCGGCGAAAATCGCAGGTCTCCGACGTCTCCCCCGGCGTAAACGGTGAAGAAGGCCAGGTAGGGACGCTGGTGGGGCCGGCTGCCCGTGAGCACCGATGTCAGCAGCCCGAGCAGCCCCGCGGCAGCCAGACACGCCGCGCCTGCGCGCAGCAGGTCGGCAGCCCAGCGGCGAATGCGCAACAGCCAGGGTCCGGCGGTCACGGCGGCCGAGACGGCCGTGACGGCGAGGAAGGCCGTCACGACACAGACGAAGGTCTCGATGCTCCACACGCTCGACACCGCGACGATCGCCAGCTGAGCAAAGCGAAGCGTGCGTGCGCGGCGGGGCCATCGGGCGCCAGCCACCGCGGTCAGGATCAGCGCGTAGGCCAGCCCGAAGCGCAGCGCCCCCTCGCTTGGAAAGTAGGCGAAAGACCCAAGCGCCCCGAACACCGACACGACGATGGCCGCAGTCATGGTCACGATCGCAACGGCGCGTCCGCACCCCGCGCTTCTCAGGATCGCGTACGCCGCGGCGTGCTGGAGCGCGGTGAGCCCGCTGGCCAGCAACGCGAGGGGCCGTAGCCCAGGGGAGCGACCTTGAAGAAGGCGGCGAGGAGGTAGAGCACGCCGACGCCGTACTGCGAATAGGCGTCGACGAGAGGTACGCGGCCGTGCAGCAGGTCGTTGACTGGTGCCAGGTAGAAGTCCTGGTGCACCAGCGGGAGCAGGTCGTTGAGGCTGTTGGTGAACTTCCCCCCGATGACGCGAACATCGTGGGGGTCAAACGGTAGGTAAGGTAGATACGCCGCCACGTCGATCACCAACAGCGCTACCAGCACTACTGCCGCCGCGTCCACTCCCCACTTGAGCCAGCGCGGCGGGCGCAGGCGCCGGAGGACGACGAGGCCGGAGAGCATCGCTGCGGCACAGCCGCAGCGAGAGCGCGAGTGACAGCGGTCGGAGCAGCGCGGGCGGGAGGAACGCGGCCACGGCGGGGGGAACCAAGACGACGGCCAGCAGCGGCGCGATCCGGGCCGCCCGGACCGGCCGGCGGTCTGGTGCGCGGAGGAGCATGGCAATCAGGATCGCTGCCCACGCGGCGGCGCCCACGAGAATTGCCCAGCTGGCCGAGCCGCCTAGCGCATACACGACACGCGCCGCCAGGATCACCACAAGGATGCCGGCGCTTGCGATGCCCGCCGCGAGCGCCAGATGCTCGGGTGAGCGTCGGGCAAGGCGCGCGGCCAGGCGGGCGCCGCCAACCCAGCTGGCAGGCAGCACCACACCGAACGCGGTCGCAAACACGAGCTTCTTGCCCGAGTCCGACGTGCCGGCCAGGGCGAGCACGGCAATGGCGACGGCGCTGCCGGCGGCCGCGAGGCTCAGCTGCAGCGCGACGGTCGGCGGAGTCCGGTGAGCGGCGCAGACAAGGTCGGGCGACGGGTCCTGGGGCCTGATGCCGCTGGGGGCCGCTGGGGGCCGCTACTCATGGAGTCATTGCTGAGGAGCCCTCGTCCTCTCGCAGCTTGCCGGCGGGTTGCCGATCTCGTCGACGACAAGGCAGATCGCCCGGGACTTCGTCGTCTCGTACATGTGCGCTATCCCGCATTTTCCGGGTCCCGTCTGCAGTCTGCGGGCATCTCGGCTCAGCGAGCCGGAGGGCGAGATCGGCTTTAGCGAGGCGAACACGGTCTCTCGCCCAGATTATCGCTGCACTCGCCCGAGACCGTCTGTGGCGGACAGCGTACCGCTCATATGCACTCAAGCTGAGCGGCAAGATCAACCAATCAGGGTGCGGGTAACCGCGGATAGGATGTGACGGGTGTCTGATGGCGAGGCTCCCGCCGGTGATCGCACGGCGGCGTCGTCCCAGCCGGCGCGGGATCCGCCACTGGCGCGGGATCCGCCACCGGCGCGGGATCCGCCACCGGCGTGGGCGTCGTCGAGCGGCGTGGTCCTGATCGTGTCGCTGCTGGTCGGCGGCTTCGCGCTGCTCTCCTCGGCGCTGGTGCTGGACTCGCCGCTGACAGAGTCAGGCCGGTTGGGGCTGTTCGTGCTGACGCTCGTGGTACTCGCTCCGGCCGCGATCGCTGGCGGTCGCCTGCTTGCGCGCAAGGTGGACGCGGGGGGTGGTCGCGGAGCGCTAGCGGAGTTGGCCGCGCTCACGGCCACCGGCACCCTCGGCGTGCTAGTCGCCGCGCGCGGTTCCTACGCTCTGGGCCATCGAAGCTCCACTGTAATGCTGGCGCTGGGCTTGATGTGGGCGCTCTGCCTCGCGTGGGCGGTGGCCTGGCTGACCCGGGGGCGGCGGTTGCTCCCGACCCGGCTACGGGGCACGCTGGGCGATCCGCGCGGCGTGCCGGCGTGGGTCGCGATCGCGGGCCTGGCCTGGGTGGCCATGCTGGCGTTCTTTCCGCCCCGCTTCTTTCACCCCGACCAGCTCGCGGTCTCGCTGCTGCTCACGGCGGCACTGCTCTTCCTCCATCTGAAGTGGCGGCCGACATCCATGCGCTGGGTCGGTCTGCTGCTCGATGTCGTCGTCGTGGTGCTTGTGGTCATGATGGTCACCGATGTGTCCGGGTACCAGGAATACCTGCGCACGGACGCGCATACCTTCGTGATCAGCAACGGCATCCGGTTCACTCCGGGGCTCCTCTCCTACGCCCAGCGAATCCACGAGGGCTTCTTTCTGGCGCCCCTCAATGACGTGCTGCACGGCCGGGCGATGCTCGTGGGTACGTCCTCGCAGTACGGCGTCGGCGTCTTCTACTTCCTGGCGGCGTTCTTTCAGATCGCTCCGCTGGGCTACGGCGCTCTGGGGCTACTGTCGGGCTTCTTGACCGCCCTGCAGTTCGCGCTGGCCTACGGCGTGCTCCGACTGGCAGGGGTTGCGCGCATACTCGCGATCTCGGCGGCTGTCGCGGCGGTGCTCGGGCTCGTGATGGGGGCGCTAGGGTCATACAACGACTTTCCGAGCACCGGCGGCCTGCGCTACGGGATCCCGTGGCTGATCATCGCGGTCGCGCTGCTCGCCGCCCGACGGCCCGATCGACGCCTGGCTGCATGGGCGGTGGCGATCGTGCTCGTCGCGTGCGCTTCGGTGTGGAGCTTCGAGACCTTCGCCTATGCCGGCGCGACGTACACCGCGGCCGTCACCTTCGAGGCCGCCACGGGCGAGCGCGGACGCCGCCTGCGCATGCTCGTAGCGTACCTCGCGGCGGCCTTCGCAGCGTGCGCTGTAGCCCACATGATCCTGGCCACGGCAACACGTCTCTTCGCGGGCGCGTGGCCCGACTGGTCGACTTATCTGGCCTACCTGAACGCCTACGGCGCCAAGGACTCATTGTCTGCGGCGCCCATGCCGTGGGCGCTGGGGCTGCCGCTGCTGCTGGTGCACCTGACCTCGCTGGTCTCCCTGGGCGCGCTCGTCGCACGAGACCACGAGATCCTTCGCGCGCGCCGCCCCTCGCTAATCGCCATCACGGCGACGAGCGGCCTGGGGATCGCCTCCTACACCTACTGGGTCGGACTCTGGCTTCCGGGCTCGCTGTTGGTCGTAGGGCTGCCTGCGCTCGTCGTCGTCGCGCTGTGGCTGTCGCTGGCCGCCGACGCGTCCGCCCGCGTGCCGAATGCGCTTCGGTTGACCGCGCTAGCGCTGGCAATGTGGCTGGCCGCCACGCTCGCGATCTCGGGCTGGTCGTACACCGAGATCAAGTGGCGACGCACCGCCCTGGCACACGTCATCCCTGCCACCGGCGAGGACTCCCTGCCGGCCGCCGCCTCGCGGCTGTGGCATAACCCCCGGAGCGACCCGCGCGCGCTGGAGGCGCAGCAGCTGCTCGATCGCCACCTTCCGCACGGCGCACCTGCACTGGTGATCATGGCATCCGAGCTGACAGTCGAGACGCTCGTGCGCAGCCACAGGGTCGACATCTTGCCGATCAGTCATCCCGTGCAGGACAGTCTCGTCCCCGAGCAGGTCAACCCGAAGGTCATCGCCACGATTCGTGCATTGCGTCCGGGCACGCTGCTCCTCACGCAACCGGCGGCGTGGAGCGCGGCGATCAAGAGTGCGTCCGACTTCATCGCCAACGGACTAGCGCCCGTACAGCGCCTGGCACTCGACCGCATCCGAGCAAGGTTCCGCCTGCAGGCGATCGACCGCGCCCCCGGCGGGCTGGCGATCATGCAGTTACGACCAAGAAGTCCTTGAGCTACAGATGGCACTAGCGCTCAATCGACGCGCGGTGCGGGGCGCGTTTCGCAAGGCGGCTGCCCGGCTCTGTCGCCAAGACGCGCCGGCCGCCCTCGCGGCCATAGCACTGACGCTGCTCGCGGCCGTGCTGGTGCTGAGACTGTGGCGGGCGAACATCTCGCAGCCGATCGACACCCGCGGCGGCGACGGATACGTGATTCAGATGTGGGTCAAGGGCCTGCTTGACCACGGCGGGTACCTGACCAATCCCGATCTCGGTGCCCCACTGGGGCAGCAGCTCTACGACTTCGGCGCTTTCAGCACGATGAACCTGCACTACGCGGCGATATGGCTGATCGGCCGCGTCAGCTCGAACCCCTTTTTCGTGCTCAACCTGTGGTACCTGCTCGGCTTCGCGCTGACCCCGCTGGCGGCGTTCTTCGTACTGCGCAAGCTCGCGCTCTCACGGCCGGTCGCAGTGGTCTGCGCGTCGGTCTTCTCGCTGCTGCCCGACCACTTCCTCCGTGGCGAGGCGCACCTCACCCTGAGCCAGCTGTTCGTGGTGCCGCTGGCCGCGTACCTGGTGCTCTGCGTGCTCTCGGGCCGGCCGCTCTTCGCGCGACGCCAGAAGCGCACCGGTCCCGCGTTGATCGGTTACGCATCCCAGCGCTCCCTCACGACCTTGCTGCTGGCGATAGCGATCGGCGCATCCGATCTCTATTACGCCTCGTTCACGATCATCCTCCTGGGCGCCGCGGGTCTGATGCGCTTCACCGTCGAATGCCGCGTCGGCGGGCTCATCAAAGCGGCCGTACTGATCGTCACGGTCGCGGGAACGCTGGGCTTGGGCCTGCTCCCCAACGTGCTGTACGAGCACGAGCACCCGCGCGCTTCGCTTTTCGCACGCAAGCCGTCGGACAGCGAGCGCTTGGGCCTGAGCCTCGCCCGTCTCGTGATGCCGATCGAGACCCATCGTGTTCCGGCGCTCGCGCGAATCGCGAAGGAGTACGACAACACAACGGTTGCTTCGGGGGAGGGGCCACTGGATCACATCGGCTTGATCTCCAGTGGCGGGTTGCTGGCTCTGTTGGCCGTGGCGCTCGCGGGGTGCATGGGCGTGCAGGCGGGCCTGCTGGCGGATCGTCGCCTTCGGCACGCTGCGGCAGCTACGGTGGTGATGCTGCTCGTGGCGACCGTCGGAGGCCTCTCGGCGCTGATCGCGTACTTGGTAACGTCACAACTGCACGCTTGGGGCCGAGCTTCTCCCTTCATCGCCTTCTTCTCACTGATCGCGATCGGCGTGCTGCTCGACGGTCTCCGCGAGCATCTCGGGCTCACGCGGCGCAGGCGCATCGGGTTCCTGGTACTGCTGGGCGGCGTCATCTGTCTCGCGGTGTTCGATCAGACCAGCAACAGCTTCGTTCCCGACTACCGGGGACAGGGGGCTGCGAGCAGGAGCACCGATCGCCTCGTGCAAACGGTCCAGGCCCGCCTGCCAACTGGTGCTGAGGTGTTCCAGATGCCCTACTCGGGCTTTCCCGAGGGCCCGTCGCGCGGCCTGATGGGGATGTACGACTCGATGATCCCCTACCTTCACTCCAACCGCCTTCGCTGGAGCTACGGCGCGATGCTCGGACGGCCCGCAGACTGGGCGGCCGCGCTCAACGATCGGCCGCCTGCGCAGATCCTGCCCGGGATCGCCGCGGTCGGTTTCGACGGAGTGTGGATCGACCGGTTCGGATACCTGAACGCCAGCCCGTCGCTGGAGACCGCGATCAGGCACATCACGGGGGCCCAGCCACTGGCGAGCGCGGATCGCCGTTACGTCTTCTTCGACCTTCGGGCCGACCGCGACCGGGAGCGGCGCCTGCTCTCGCCAGGGGAGCTGGCAGCCCTTCGACGGCAGACGCTCACTCCGGCGAAGGCTCCTATGGCTACCGGCCGGGCGGTGGGGTAGATTGTCGACTCATCGCTCGAGGGACGCGGAGGGCGCGAAGCGTCCGGGCGCTCGACCCTCCATCAGCCGGGGATAGCGTCGGCCTAGCAGCCACCTCATCTCCGAGTCGTCGATGTTGGTCAGCGTGATCGTCGAGTACCCGCTGCGGTGATAGCGCCCGAGGATCTGAGGGACGAAGGCCCCGCGCCGACCGTGCTCGGCATATCGGCACCACAGGTCGTAGTCCTCCCAGCCGTGCAGGCGCAGGTCCTCCTCGTAGCCGCCGATCTCGATGAGCTCGCGCCGGCGCATGAGGGCCATCGCGTCGATGTAGTTCGCCTCCCGGAACCGCTCGGGCTCCCACGGCAGCGCGGACCGCAGCCCCGTGGGCACGTCGTCACGGAGCTCTTGGAGCATCGAGTAGGCGAATGATGCGCCTGGGTCCTGGTCGAGTGCGTGCACGAGACGGCGCAGCGCCGGCGCGTAGATCTCGTTGTCGGCGTCGAGCGCGAACACGAGCTCGCCTCGCGCCTGCCTCACGAGGACGTTGCGGGTGACTCCGATCCCTCGGTTCACGCGATGGGCCAGCAACACGGCCGGCAGAAACGGATGCTCGTCGAAGAAGCGCCTGACCGATTCAGCGGTATCGTCGCTCGAGGCATCGTCGAGCAGCACGACCTCGAGCTCGGAGTAGTCCGCCGCCAGCACGCTGCGCAGCGCCCGCACCACTTCCGCGCCGTGGTTGTAGACCGGGGTGATCACCGACACCCGGACCGACGCGCGCCCGTAGGCTGGTGTGCATGCGATCGTGCGCACCTCGTCGGGATCCTCGCCCCGCGCCGCGAGCTGGTGACTGCTGAGCGCCCGCCTCGTCTCGAGGTCGGCGAGGGCCAGCCGCTTGGTCGCGATGATCTGCTTGATCGCGAGCTCCTGCGCGAGCTCCGAGCGCTCGAGGGCTGCCAGCATCCACGGGTCTCGGCGCACCCGGTCTCTGAGCCGGCCCTCCATCCGGCTCAGCGGTGTCGCCGCACGCGCCGGGACGTGCGCCGAGGACGCCATGAGCAACGAGAGCAGCCGCCGCGACGGTCGCGCCGCCGTTGCCCGCAGCTGCTCGGCGAGGGCGATCAGCCGCTGTGCCGATGGCTGCATCGAGAGCTCCGAGCGCACGAACTCGTAGGCGGCGAGCCGAATCGCTCGCAGCCGCTCTGAGTCCTCGAGCAGGCCGCTCGCGAGCAGCGCCAGGTTCTCCGGGCTGCCGCTGACGTAGTGCTCCCCCGCAATCAGCGGCGAGGCGTCCGCGGAGTGCTCGGAGACGACCACGCAGCCGTTCGCAACCGACTCGAGCACGCGTGCCCACTCGAAGTACGCGCGCGCCTGCTGGTGGAGGTTAAGGATCGTCTTGGCCGACCGCAGGCAGCGCCACTTCTCCTCCTCGAGGAGGTAGTCGGGGCGCCGGTGCGTCTTCGGCGCCAGCGGAGGCACCAGGAGCCGGACCTCCCGCGGCGAGAGCGTGTCCGCGTAGGAGGCCAGCAGCCGGTCGCGCCGCTCGGCGACGGAGCCCATGTACACGACGTCCACGGGCCGCTCGACGTCCTCGTCGCCACCCCAGCGATCCCAGTAGTCCGTGTAGCCGAGGCGGAAGTGCTCGGCCCTCAGCCCGCGCCGACGCAAGGCCGCCAGCGAGCTGCGCTGGATGTCCATCACGGCCGCGGTGCGTGCGGCGTGCCGGCAGCTGATCTCGAACCACGTCGTGCCGGGCTGCTCGACGCAGAACGAGATCGTCCGGGCGAGCTGGGCGCGCGTCGGGTGCCCGGCGGACGGGGTGAGGAGGAAGTACTCGTGCGGGATGACGACGTACACGGTCGAGCCGTCGACGCACACATTCGCGTCATCGGGGGGCGAGAACGTGTCCATGACCATCGCCGTCTGCACTCCTTCGGCCCGCACCGCATGGGCGACCGCGGAGAGAAGCTCGTTCATGAAGTAGTTGCCGGCGCTCGCGCCGACGAAGCAGAGCGTTGTCGCAGCGCTCACGGCAGCTACCTGCGGAGGCCCAGCAGCGTCCTGGCGGCACTCCGCAGCGCGTTCATCCCCTGGGGCGCGGACCGTCCAAGCGCAAGGATCGTGGCCTCCCACCTCGAGGTCTCCTCCTCCCCCGGGCGATCCTCCTGCCCCTCCATGGAGAGCGATCTCCCCCGGTCCTGCTCGACCTCCATCAGCCTCCGACAGATGAGGTCGCGCTCGGCCGCCACACAGCGCTCGCGCTCGCGAGCCTCCTCGACCCGTCGCAGCGCCAGGTCGGTCTCACGGCGCGAGCGCTCGACCCGCTCCTCCCACGAGCGAGCCTCGAAGGGGTCGGCGAGCACCACGAGATCGCCCAGCGTGGGCGCCTCCCGCTTGCCCGCGACCAGAAGCGTCACCGGCGCCTGGCGGGGCTCGAGCGGGGGAATCTGACGCACCGCAGGCGGCGCCTCACCGCCGTCGGCGAAGATCGCGCAGGCAAGCCGCGTGTGCTGGCGGTGGCGCGCCAGCGTCGCAAAGCGGTCCGCGAGCTCGCGCTGCAGCTCATCGGGAGTTGACGTGGCGAGGAACAGGCTGCCGTCCTCGCGAAGGACCCGACGAAGCTCGTCCAGTAGCTCCGAGCGCCGCACGGAGCGGTCAATCAGATCGAAGCAGACTACGATGTCGAATGAGGCGGGCGCAAATGGCAGCGCCTCTAACTTGCCAGTCACGAAGTCGGCCACGTCTCCCGCTTGCCGGACAGCCTCGGCCTGGGCATTCTGCGAGACGACGACGCCCGTCACGCGTCTCGCGCCGGCGTCCGCGAGGATTCTCGCTCCCTGACCCGCTCCACAGCCGGCATCGAGGACCTCCTTGCCACCCGCGACCTGAGCCACCCACCAGTAGCGCGCCAAGCGCTCGGCGTGCATCAGGCCGACGGACAGAGAGGTGCTGCTCACTGGCGCGCTCTGCACTGCCGATGATCTCCTCAGGTTCGTGTCGCGGCGAAGTGCCCGGCGAAACTGTTTCCGTGCATGCCCTCACGGCGACGGGCTGTACAAGCGTCCTCGGTTGAGTGCGGGCGGTGTGCGGAAACGGTCAGGCGCGGCGACGATAGCAGTCGGCCTTAGTATCCGCCGGCAATGAGGCAGGTCCGCGGGCAGGGAGAGCAGTTTTCCGGCCGGAAGATGCATCCTGCGTTGACGCGCAAGAGCCGCCTCGACGCCTTGGGCAAGCCCCGGGGACCGGGCACTTGCTCAGGCCGGCGGTTCTTGCGGTTCTGAGCTGGGAGCGGGACAACGACCGTTTCTTGCCGTTGCTGCTCCTGGCTGTCGTGATGACCGCTGCCGCGATGCGCCTGCTCTACCCGATGCGGGGCGAGTCACCGTTCGCTGACGAGTGGGGCTTCTTCGTCTATCGCGGCCACGGCTGGACCGACACGCTGTTCGCGCCCAACAACGGGAGCCTCATCCTTGTTCCCCTCCTCGTATACCGCACGGTTTTCAAGCGTTTCGGGCCGAGCATCACGGTCCTTCGGTTCGTCCTCATGGTTCTCGAGCTGGTCTGCGCGGCGCTCTTCTTCGAACTCACCCGACGGCGGGTTGGCGAGTGGATGGCGCTCGGCGGCGCTACGCTGTTGCTTTTCCTCGGCGCGGGTTGGCTGCTGGCCACCACGGTGGGGATCACGCTATACGTGGCGGTTGGGCTCGGGCCGGCGGCGCTCATCGCGATCGAACGAGGAGATAGGCGCGGAGATGTGGTTGCATGCGCGCTCCTCGTCTTGACCATCGCAAGTTACAACGCCGCGGTGCCCTTCGCCGCTGGCCTGGCTTCGGCGACCGGCCTGTTCAGGATCGGCCGAACGCAGCGCCGCATGGTGCTCACGATGCATCTGCGGCAACTGCGAAAGCGGGCCCGCGGGGCCGGTGCCTGGGCGGTGCCGTTCCTGCTGGCGCACGATCTGGTCGAGTGTTGGGCGGTGGCGCGCGGCGGCTGGCGCTACCGGACGCTGGTGCTGTGAGGTGAGAGCCCGACATCTCCGACGCGCAGTTTCGGGTCCCGTAACCTCGACCGCCTATCCTTACTCGCAGATGTTCGGACTCCGCAACAAGGCAACGATCATCGAGCCCGAGCAGGCGCTGCCCGGGCGCGAGGCGGAAATGCCCGTACCGGAGCGCCACGCCGTGCTCGGTACACCGCTCACGCCCCCCTTCCCGGAGGGTTTCGAGCAGGCGATCGTCGGCATGGGATGCTTCTGGGGCGCCGAGAAGGTCTTCTGGCAGGCCTCCGGCGTGTACACGACAGCAGTGGGCTACGCCGGTGGGTTCACGCCGAACCCGTCCTACGAGCAGGTGTGCAGCGGGCGCACCGGCCACACCGAAGCGGTACTGGTCGTGTTCGATCCTGCCCAGACCTCGTACGCGGAGATCTTGACGCTGTTCTGGGAGCATCACGACCCGACCCAGGGCATGCGCCAGGGCAACGATCGGGGGACCCAGTACCGCTCGGCGATCCTGTGGAGTACCGAGCCCCAGCACGAGGCGGCGACGCAGTCACGCGCCGCCTATGCCGAGCGCCTTCGCGCGGCAGGCTACCCGGAGATCACGACCGAGATCGAGCCGGCCGGGTCGTTCTACTACGCCGAGGCCCATCACCAGCAGTACCTGCACAAGAACCCGCGGGGGTACTGCGGTCTGGGTGGAACCGGGGTGAGCTGCCCGGTGGGAGCTCGCGCCGGCGCCTGAGTCCGGAGCGTAGGCCGCTCCAACGCACTCCGGGGGTTCGTGGGCGACGGTGCCGGAGTCGCGCCGTCGACCGCGCGTAGTGACCGCAGCGAAGACTCAGCCGCCGCCCGCGACCGCCGGGAGGATCGTCACCTCGTCGCCGTCAGCTACGGGCGTGTCGAGGCCCTCCAAGAACCGGATGTCCTCACCGCCGACATAGACGTTGACGAACCTTCGCAGACCACCGTCTTCAGCGATCCGGCTGCGCAGCTCGCCGTAGAGCTCATATAGCTCGTCGAGGACCTCGCCGACGGTGGAGCCTGAGACGGTCGCCCTCGCCTCACCGGCAGTGGCTGAACGCAGCTGGTTGGGGATCTTGACGCTGACGGGCATCGCGTGAGTCCTATCACGCCGCGACGGCCGCGCGCTCGTTGGCCTGCTCGAAGGACGCAAGCGTCGCGTCGATCTCCCAGGTCTCAAACGTTCCGCGGGCGCAATCGAGCGTCTTCAGGCCCTCGCCGGTGATGTACGCCACCACACGCTCGGACGGGTCGATGTCGCCTCGCTCCGCGAGCTTGGCGAGCACGGCGACGGTCACGCCGCCAGCCGTCTCGGTGAAGATCCCCGTGGTCCGCGCCAGCAGTCGGATCCCCTCGCGCACCTCGTCGTCGCTGACGGAGTCGATCGAGCCGCCGGTACGGCGCGCGAGGTCGAGCGCGTAGCTTCCGTCGGCTGGATTGCCGATCGCGAGCGACTTGGCGATCGTGTCGGGCTTGACCGGGCGACAGAAGTCGCGGCCGGCCTCGAACGCGGTCGCGACGGGAGAGCAACCGGTGGCCTGAGCGCCGTTGAACACCGGCAGCGAACCTGAGACCAGTCCCGCCTCGAGCCATTCCTCGAATCCCCGGGCGAGCTTCGTGAACAGCGAGCCAGAGGCAATCGGACACACGACGCGATCGGGCAGCTCAAAGCCGAGCTGCTCGGCGGTCTCGAATGCGAGCGTCTTTGACCCTTCGGAGTAATAGGGACGCATGTTGATGTTCACGAACGCCCAGTCGTGCTCCTCGGAGAGCTCCGTGCACAAACGGTTGACGTCGTCGTAGTTGCCGCGCACCGCCACGAGGTTGGTGCCATACACACCCGTGGCCAGCACCTTCTGCTCTTCCAGGTCGGCGGGAATGAACACGTAGGACTCCAGACCGGCCGCAGCGGCATGCGCGGCGACCGCGTTGGCGAGGTTGCCCGTCGACGCGCACGCGATTGTCTGGAAGCCGAACTCGAGCGCGCGGGCGAGCGACACCGCGACGACGCGATCCTTGAACGAGTGAGTGGGGTTCGCCGCGTCGTTCTTGATCCACAGCTCGCGCAGGCCGAGACGCCGGGCGAGCCGGTCCGCGCGCAGCAATGGCGTCCAGCCGGCGGCGAGGGTGGTTCCCCTGGGGGGCGCCTCCACCGGCAGGAAGTCGCCGTAGCGCCACAGCGAGTGCGGGCCCGCCTGGATCTTGCGCCGCAGCGCGGCGGGGTCATCGTCAGCGCGGGGTGAGTACGCGACCTCCAACGGCCCGAAGCAGCGTTCGCAGACGTATCTGGCGTCCAGCGGATACGGGGTCTGGCATTCTCGACAGCGAAGCGACTCTGGCGGCATATGTAAAAAAACCTCCGCCGGGGTCTGTGGTCGGAGGTCCTGTAAGCCACCCTCTATCCCACATCTCCCAGGCCTTGTTGTTGGAGCCTGATGGAATTGGCACCGTTCCCATTACGGGAGGTTGCCGGGGTTTCGTAGGGCCAATCCCTCCACCCCTCTTGATGCGTACAGCGAGAGTAGAAGTATAGCCGGTCTTGATCGAGCCGCAACACGGTTGCGGATACGCGTAACGACCGCCCCGTCCCGGTGTTGAGTGCAGCGTCATGGGCGCCACGTCAACCGATCCGGTCGCGCGTCTGGAGGCGACGCTGGGGCTGCGGGCCGAGGCGCCCACCAAGCGGATGCTGATCATCGTCAACCCGTACGCGACGACCGTGTCCGATCGGCTGAAGAACCTCGTCGTCTACGCGCTTCGCGGAAGCTACAAGGTCGACGCGATCGACACCGAGGCCCGCGACCACGCGACCGAGCTGTGCCGCGAGGCGGCACACGAGCGTTACGACGTCGTCGTGGCGTTCGGCGGCGACGGTACGGTCAACGAGGCCGCCAACGGCCTCGCGGGCTCCAGCACCCCCCTCAGCTGCCTGCCCGGAGGGCGCGCGAACGTGTACTGCCGGATGCTCGGCATCCCGACGGACATCGTCGACGCGACCGAGCATCTGTTGCGGATCGCGCACGACTGGCGCCCGCGCCGTGTCGACTTGGGCACCGTGAACGGCCGGCACTTCGTATTCTCCGCCGGTCTGGGCCTGGACGCGAGCGTCGTGGCGCGGGTCGACGCTCACCCGAGACTGAAGGCGCGCTTGGGCGAGTGGTACTACACGCTCACCGGGATTCAGACCTTCAACCGGCGTTATCTCCTGCGTCCGCCGCGACTCGAGGTCGAGCTCGACCGCGAGCGGATCGCGGGCGTGACCGCGATCGTCCAGAACGGGGATCCCTACACGTACTTCGGTGACCGGCCAGTGCACGTGGGCGAGGGCGCCACGCTCGACAGCGGCGATCTTGCGGGCGTGGTGCTCCGCCGCGCAACCCCGATCGATATCCCGACGATAATCTGGCGGGGTCTCTCGCGTCGCGCGGCGCTGAGCGCTCACCGCCAGGTTCACCCGTTCGCCGGCCTGGAGCGGCTTCGAATCCGCTCGCTCGACGATCGGTCGTTGCCCCTGCAGGTCGACGGGGACTACATCGGCGAGGTGCACGCGGCGGAGTTCGGGGTCAGCCCGAGGGGACTTGCGGTCGTCTCCTAGCCGGGCGCTCGCGCGAACGCTGACGCCAGACAGCCGGATCCGGCCGCGCGCTCGGGTCAGCGCCGGCCCGCGAACCCGGGGGGTGAAACTCGGCGCCCTCACGCTCAGTAGTTCGTGGATGATCGCCGCCCGCGCTCGCCTGAGCCGGCTGAGAACGCACCTCGCCGCCCGCGCTCGCCTGAGCCGGCTGAGGACGCAGCTCGCCGGCGCCCCAGGTCGGTCCGGATCACTGAACGCGACCGTGAGCTGCTTGCGTTCGCCGCCGACCACCGGCTCGTGCTCGCAGCGCACGTGCAGGTGCTGCTCGGCGTCTCGGCCGGGAGCGCATACTCCCGGCTTCGCTCGCTCACGGCGGCCGGGATGCTCAAGCAGCGCACCGTGTTTCATCACCAGCCCGGCTGCTACCGGATCACCGGCCCGGGTCTTGCCGTCGCCGGGAGCAAGCTCCCGGCCCCACGGCTCGACTACAACTGCTACGAGCATGACGTCGGGGTCGCATGGCTGTGGCTGGCGGCCCGCGACGGCGCCTTTGGATCCCCGCAGGCGGTCCTGTCCGAACGGCAGATCCGGTCGCACGACGCCTCGCCCGACGGGCGGGGAGCACCCTACGCGGTTCGGCTCGGCGGCATCGGGCCCGGCGGCCAGCCACGGCTGCACTACCCGGACCTATTGGTGACTGACCGTGACGGGCACCGCGTCGCACTCGAGCTGGAGCTGACTTCGAAGGGGCGGACTCGCCGGGAACAGATTCTCGCCGGGTACGGCGCCGACCGCGGGATCGACGTCGTTCTGTACCTGACTGACAAAGACGCAGTCGCGCGCTCGATCCGCGCTTCGGCGGCGAGGCTGGGGATCTCCGATCGTGTCCATGTGCAGCGCGTCAGCTGGTCGGACTCAGCGTCGGCGGCCGGAGCCGGCGTGGCGGCGGAGCGCAAGCGAGCAACGCCCGAGCCTCGAGAGTCGCGGTCACGCACTCGGGCCGTTCGCTCCGCACGGACCCCGACCGCCCCAGCCCGCGGGGCGGTCCGGTGAACCGCCCGCCGGCACACGCCGAGCCTCCGCGGCGCCCGTACTGGCTGGCGCCCGTGCTGGTGGTGCTGTTGGTCGTGCCGCACGCATGGGCGATCGGTGCCCTGATCGCCGCCGGAGTGGCGCGCAGCGCCCTCTGGACCGTCCGCCGGGCACGGGCACGCCGCGGGCGCGGTGGCACCGCACCGGGATCGAGCGACTCGACCGTGCTCGGCTCGACCAGCTCGGGGGAACCGATCCGGCTCTCCGATCGCCAGCTCTCGGCGCACGGACTGATCCTCGGCGCCAGCGGTGCGGGCAAGTCGACCACGCTGCTGAGGATCCTGACCGACCATGTGCGTCGCGGCAGGCCGGTGATCGCGATCGACATGAAGGGCTCACCCGCGTTTGCGAGCGAGCTTGCCCGGGCGGCCGCGGAGTCCGGGCGCCCGTTCCAGCTCTGGACTCCCGACGGCCCCGGCCACTGGAACCCTTTGCAGCACGGGAACGCCACCGAGCTCAAGGACAAGTTGATCGCCACCGAGCGCTTCACCGAGCCTCACTACCAGCGAGCCGCCGAGCGCTACGTGCAAACCGTTCTGCAGGTGCTTCAGGCGGCGCATCCCGCGCGAGCTCCGACGATCTACGACGTCGTCAGGATGATGGATCCGCGCTCGGTGTCCCGGGAGCTACGCAATGTGCCGCGTCTGCTGGCCGACCGAGTTCAGGACTACGTTGGCGGGCTCACGCCCGACCAGATCAGCGCGATCCGCGGGCTCGGCACGCGGCTGGCGATCCTCAGCGAGTCGCACACGGGGCAGTACCTGGACGGCCCGGGCGTCGACGCGGGTGGCCGGGCGATCGACGTTCGCTCGGCGCTGGCCGGACACGAGGTCGTGCTGTTCAGCCTCAACTCGAGCACGTACGGCAAGCTCTCGGCGCAGCTCGGCACGCTGGTCATCCAGGATCTCGTCGCCGCGGTCGGCCACCGTCTCGGGCTGCCTGAGCGCGAGCCTGCGTTGATCGGGATCGACGAGTTCTCCGGACTTGGTGGCGACCATGTGATCGCGCTGCTCGCGCGTGGCCGCGAGGCCGACGCCAGCTTGCTGCTCGCCACCCAGGAGCTCGCCGACCTCGACCGCGCCGCGCGCGGGCTGCGCGACCAGGTCCTCGGCAACACCGCGGTCAAGATCGTCCACCGTCAGGACGTTCCCGCCTCGGCGCAGACGATCGCCCAGATGGCCGGTACCGAGACCGCGTGGGAGCAGACGTATCAGGTGGGTCGCGGTGCGCTGCTCGGGCGCTACGACACGGGACGCGGCACCCGGCGCCAGGTTGAGCAGTTCGTCGTGCACCCAAACGAGATCAAGGCGCTACCGACGGGGCGTGCCGTGTTGATCACGAAGCTCCCCACCGCCCGAGCCCGCACGGTCCGGGTTGCCCCACCGCGCCAGCGCGATGGCCCGGAGCTGGGTTAGCGTCAGGCTCCGCGCGGGGTCACGCGGTAGGCGTCGAACACCGCGTCGAGGTTTCGCAGACGGGTGATCGCCTGGTCGAGCGTACGGGTGTCCCCCACCTCGACCACGAACCGGTTCATCACCATCGGGTGGTTGGTGGTGCAGCGTGCCTCGAGGATGTTGATCCCCGCTTCGGCGAACGTACGCGACATGTCCTCCAGCAGTCGATGACGGTCCCAGCCGTCGACTTCGATCTCGACGCGGAACGACGTCTCGGCATCCCCATCCCAGGAGACGGAGGTGAACCGGTCCGGGTCCTTCTTGAGCACGGTGACGTTGGGGCAGTCCTCGCGGTGGATCGTGATCCCGCGCCCGAGCGAGATGTACCCCACGATCGGATCGCCCGGAACTGGACGGCAGCACTTCGCCAGGCGCAGCATCACCTCATCGATGCCCTCGACCGCGATTCCGTAGCGCGAGGAGGAGGTCGTGGGACGCGAGCGCCGCCGGCTGGTCTCGAGCAGGTGGTCGGTGGCGGTGGGCGCGGCGTCCGCCGCCTCGCCCTGCTTGAGGCGCTGCATGACTTTGTTGACGACGATCTTCGGCGAGATCTTCGTGGCCCCGAGCGCGATGTAGAAGTCCTCCCCCTTGCGGAAGCCCATCTCCCGGATCACATCCGCCAGCAGCGGCGAGGCGACGAGCTTCTGGGCTGGAAGTCCCTGCTTCTTGAGGTGGTCCTGGAGCAGCTCGCGTCCGGTGTGCTCGGTGTCCTTACGCGACTCGGCCTTGAACCAGGCCTTGATCTTGTTGCGGGCGCGGGTGGTCTTGACCAGGGCCAGCCAGTCCCGTGAAGGTCCGCGCTCGCGCTTTGAGGTGAGGACCTCGACGATCTCACCAGAGCGCAGCTGATAGGAGAGCGGGACGATCTTGCCGTTGACCTTCGCGCCCACGCAGCGGTGCCCGACGTCGGTATGGATCTCGTAGGCGAAGTCGAGCGGCGTTGCTCCGGCGGCGAGTGACTTGACCTCGCCCTTTGGGGTGAACACGAACACCTCGTCCTCGAACAGGTCGACCTTGAGCGTCTCCATGAACTCCCGCGGGTCGCTGAGCTCCTGCTGCCAGTCCAGCAGCGAGCGCAGCCACTTGAGCTTCCCTTCGGGATCGCTCAGGCCAGAGGACCCACCGGCACGCACCCCACCGCCGTTGTCCTTGTAGATCCAGTGCGCGGCGATTCCGAACTCGGCTAGATCGTGCATCTCGCGTGTGCGGATCTGAATCTCGAGCGGTCGGCCCTCGGGTCCGATCACGGTCGTGTGCAACGACTGGTACATGTTGAACTTCGGCATCGCGATCAGGTCCTTGAAGCGCCCCGGGAGCGGCTTCCACAAGGAATGGATCACCCCCACCGCGCCGTAGGTGTCCTTGAGCGAGCTCACGATCACCCGCATCGCGGTGAGGTCGTAGATCTCGTTGAACTCGCGCCCCTTCTTGGTCATCTTCGAGTAGATCGAGTAGAAGTGCTTGGCTCGCCCGGAGATCTCAGCCTCGATCCCCAGCGCCTCGAGCTCCCGGGCGAGATACTCGCCGGCCTGGTTGACATAGCGTTCGCGCTCGGCCCGCTGCTGGGCGACGAGCCCCTTGATCTCGTTGTACTTGCGCGGATGCAGCGTCTGGAAGGCAAGATCCTCGAGCTCCCATTTGATCGCGTGGATCCCGAGACGGTGGGCGATCGGCGCATAGATATCGAGCGTCTCGCGTGCCTTGTCGATCTGCTTCTGCTTCGGCATCGCGCCGATCGTGCGCATGTTGTGCAGCCGGTCGGCAAGCTTGATCAGGATGACCCGGATGTCGGTGGCCATCGCGACCATCATCTTGCGGTAGTTCTCCGCCTGCGCCTCGTCGCGGGACTGGAAAGTCAGCTCGGTCAGCTTCGTGACCCCGTCCACCAGCCCGGCGATCTCCTCGCCGAAAGACTCCGCGACCCCCTCCAGCGACGCCGAGGTGTCCTCGACGGTGTCGTGCAGCAGCGCGGCACACAGCGTCTCGGTGTCGAGTCGCATCCCCGCGCAGATCTTGGCCACGCTGACGGGGTGGATGACGAAGTCCTCGCCCGACCTGCGTCGCTGGTCGGCGTGATGGACGCACGCATACACGAACGCATCCTCGACCCGGCTGCGGTCGACGGTGCTGGCCGCGTGGCGGGCGTGCTCTTCGACGATCGCGAACAGGTCGCCAAGCAGGGGTCGCTCGGCTGCGGTCAGCTCAGCGCGCTCCACGGCCACGGGCGAGTCGGGCTGCGGCACGCGATCGACCGGTGGCCGGGACGCCGGAATCAGCGTTGAGACAGCGGTCGATTTCCCGCCGGCGAATTCCGCGTCGGGACCCGCGCCGGCTTGCGCACGAACGCCCTCACGACCTCGATCCCCGCCCGCGCTGGAGCGGGCGGCGCGCGAGCGATCCGACTGGCTCAGCCGCTTGGCCGGAGATTTGCGCTGCTCAGGTATTGTCGTCCGTCCTCGTATCGTTTGGCGTAGAACCCATAGGCCGGAGAGCGTTCGAGCGCGGTCGGCGCCGCACTCTCGATCGCCAAGGCCAGCAGATCCCGGTCGAGGCTGACGAGCTGGCACTCCGCGAGGACCCTGATCAGCCTACCGGCCAGCCGTGCCGGCCGGCCGTGCGGTCCGTCGCCGCGGAGCAACCGCTCGAGCTCCTCACCGGCAACCCTCCCGGTTTGCGTGAGGCTCCGGTAGAGCGTGGCGAGCGAAGCGCGGAGACCGTACTCCAGCTCGTGCATCTGCTGGGCAAAGCGTAGCTCAGCCTCGCCCCAGGCCAAATGGGTGAAGCCCGATCCCGTCCGCAGCAGGGCAGCGACCTCGATGCCGGACGGGGGGTCGAGCGCCACGAGCTGGGCGAATTCGCCGCCCAGCGACGGGTCGCGCTCGAGGGCATGGTAGGAGACCAGCGTGAATCCGCCCGTGCGCGCGCTCAGTCCGTCGAGGCGGCGGGAGACGTCGGCGCAGATCGCGAGCACCTCTCCTCCCGCGGCGACGGCGTCGGCGAGCACGGCGAGCGGGCTGCTCCCGCGGCGATCGATGACTGTACGCGTGCCCTGCGGGCCGGTCGGCGGGCGCCGGCATCGGGGATCCAGCTCGGAGTGGTTGCGCCCCAGGCCTTCCGCCGGCCCGCCGGCCCGCGCGTCGAGCTCGATCAGAACCCCGCACAGATAGTCCTCCGACTCGCCGAGCAATGCGATCGGAGGGGGCGCGCACGACTGTCCGTGGCGCAGCACCAGCCGCGGCTCAACCGTCCCGTTCCACACGTTGCGCTCGAGGCGAAAGGTGGCGTCACACGGCTCCCCCGGCCCGACCGCGAGCCGCCCCCCACATCCGAACGCGACCGCACGCGCTCGGACCCCGCCGGAGCTGACCGAGAAGCGCACGTGAGCCCCGTTCCCCATCGGCTTCAGATCGCCAAAGCGCGCGCCGGGAACCAGCAGCCGCGGCGATGGATTACCGATTCCGCACGGTTCGAGCGCGACCAGCTCTTCCGCCAACCGCAGTCCGAGCTCGGATCCGGACACGATCGCGTCGACGCGCTCGACCGGACAGAGCATCTCGGTGCTCAGCGTCTGCTCGGCATGGCGCTCCAGCGCCTCCCGCAGCGCGTCCAGGCGCTCACGCCGGATCGTCAGACCCGCTGCCGCCCGGTGGCCGCCGTAGCGCTCCATGTGCTCAGCGCCGGCGTGCAGCGCGCCGAGGAGATCAAAGCCCGGAATGCTGCGGCCCGACCCGGTGCCCAGATCGCCGTCCATCGCGACCAGGATCGTCGGGCGATGATGGCTCTCGACGATTCGAGACGCGACGATCCCGATAACCCCCGGATGCCAGTCCTCTCCGACGAGGACCAGCGCGGCACGCTCGCCGAGCTGCGCAACCTGAGCCTCCGCCTCCCAGGCGATCCGCTGCTCGATTGCCCGCCGCTCCCGGTTGACCGCGTCGAGCTCGGTCGCGATCTCGGCTGCGCGCTGCTCGTCGCCGGTGAGCAGCAGCTCAAGCCCCGCGTCGGGTCGGCGCAAACGCCCGGCGGCGTTTATCCGCGGCGCCAATCGGAAGCCGAGCGTGTGGGCGTCCAGAGCGCTCGGATCAGCGCGAGACACCGCCATCAGCGCGCGCAGGCCGGGCCGGGCCGTGTTGGCCAGGGCGCTCAGGCCTTCGCGCACCAAACGCCGATTCTCCCCCCGCAGCGGCACCAGGTCAGCCACGGTCGCCAGCGCGACGAGCTCGATGTCCTCGCTCACGGTGGGCGCCCCCAGGGCCTGCGCGAGCTTGAAGGCGACCGCAGTGCCACACAGGTCGACGAACGGATAGCCGCAGACGGTGGGATGCACGATCGGACAGTCGGGCAACTCGCCGTCAGCGCGGGGTGAGTGGTGATCGCTCAGCACGACGTCGATCCCCGCCGTACGCGCCGCTGCGAGCTCCGCCACCGCGGTGATGCCGCAGTCGACGGTGATCAGCAGCCGGGTACCGCGGGCGGCCAGGCGCTGCACGGTGGACAGCGAGATCCCGTACCCGTCCTGCAGCCGCCCGGGCAGGAACCACCCCACGTTGGCCCCCAGGGCCCGCAGCCCAGCGATCATCACCGCCGTGGCGCACACGCCGTCGACGTCATAGTCGCCGTGGACGGTGATCCGGCTGCCGGCGGAGATGTGGTCTGCGATCAGTCCGACCGCAGCATCGATCCCGGCGAAGCGACCCGGTTCGTGGCCCTCATCGCCGAGGAGAAAGGCACCCGCCGCCTGCGGGTCGGCGAGGCCTCGGCGCACCAGGACCTGAGCGAGGACGTGGCTCACGCCGAGTGCGCGCTCGAGGCCCAGCGCAGCAGCGAGGTCGTACCGGGGAACCTCGAGACGGCGAACGGGTGAGCGGCGCAGGTCCTCCGGCTCGCCCGTCGATGCCGGGGTGGGGACGGCGTGCAGTGAGCCTGACGGGGGTGCTTCGAGGACCGCCGTGGCCAGCGCGAGCTCGGTCATCCCGCCAGGGTATGCGCACCCTCCGACGGATCGACCGGGCCGAGCTGAGAGCTAGGTCACACCCACGCCGCCAGGCTCGCCTGGGCGCTCGCGACGAATCCCCTCCGCGTACACCAGCGCCATGCCGATGAGTGCTCCGGGGATCGCCTCCAGGGCGGTCGATAGATGCGTCGCGTGTCGCCCCGGAATGTTAAAGCCGCTGATGATCAGCCCGCACAGGGCGGCCCCGACCAACGCACCGATGAACGCGCCCACGATCCCTCCCCAATAGCGGTCGGGCAGCCAGATCGTGAAGTGCCACAGCGCCAAGCCCATCATCACCCACGCGAGCATGCCCATGACTATCTAGGCCTTCCGTGGCGGCGACGCGGCTTGGCCTTCGCGGGCTTGACCTTGCGGATCGGCATGACTCCCTCGTTCTCGGCTATGTCCGGGGCTGGCGCGTGGACATCGGCGCCGCCATCCCCCTTGACATCGGCGCCAACCGCGCGGGCATCCCGGGCATCCCGGTCATCCCGGCGATTACCACCGTCATCTCCGTGGCCGCCTCCGCGCTTGCCCTCACGTCCGTTGCCGGGTGAGGCCGTCGCCTGGTCCCGCCCGGTCGGGGCCGGCGGCCGATCCACTTCGGGAGTGCGCGCGACGCGCTTCGAAGCCGGGGCCCGGGGCTGATCCGCTTCGGGAGTCTGCGCCAGCCGCTTGCTGATCGATCGGGTCGAGAGCTGACGGGGAGGCTCCTGCTCGATCTCCAGGTCACGCTTCATCTGCTCGAACTCGGCCGCGGACACCGTCTCCGCCTCGGGCGTGGTCAGCCGCCCCGGGCGGCGCGCGCGCTGAGGCGTCGGGTCGACGTCGCCGGCGCCGAGGGCATAGGCCGGGACGGAACCGCTCTCCGCTTCGATCCGGCGCCGGCGCGAGCGATACAGGGGTTCACGCTCCTTCCAGTGCGTCAGCACCGGAGAGGCGATGAAGATCGAGGAGTAGGCCCCCGATGCGACGCCGATCAGGAGCGCGAAGGCGAAGTCCCTCAGCGTCGAGCCGCCGAACAGCAGCAGCGCGATGACCGGCATCAACGTGCATGAGGTCGTCGCGATCGACCGCGTCAGCACCTCGGACATCGAACGATTCACGATCTGCGAGAACGCCGCCCGCGGCATCCGCGGCACGTTCTCCCGCACCCGGTCGAACACGATGATCGTGTCGTAGAGCGAATAGCCCAAGATCGTCAGCAGCGCGGCCACCGTCGCTGTCGTCACCCCCCGGCCGGTAAGCGCGTAGACGCCGCTCGTGATCAGCAGGTCGTGCATCAGCGCGATCAGCACCGGAATCGCAAACTTCCATTCGAAGCGCAGCGCGACGTAGGCCGAGATCACCAGCAGCGAGGCGATGATCGCGATCACGGCGCTGTTGGCGATCGTGCGCCCGAAGGTCGGGCCCACCGAGCTGCTGTCGTAGGTCCGCACGCCGAAGCGGCTGATGAGCGCGGACTTCACGTTGGAGGCGCCTGCGGGTCCCAGCTGCTTGGAGGAGATCTGGAATACGTAGTTGCCCAGGGCCCGGTCTGAGACCTTCTGAATCTGGGGGTCCGACGCCCCCGCGGACCTGGCCACCGCGCCCACCTGGGCCGCCGTGGCCGGCCTCACCAGGCTGGTGGTGATCCGGCTTCCCGAGGTGAAGTCGATCCCGAGGTTCAGCCCCCGGCCCCCGATCGCCAGCGCGCCGATCAGCAGGATCACGCCCGAGAGCGTGAAGAAGTACTTGGAC
>JBPCRJ010000011.1:0-7685 GCA_050996975.1 Solirubrobacteraceae bacterium
CAGCGGGCGTGGGAAAGCCGTCGCGGCGAGGCGCTGTGGACTTCGTGATCCCCTTATGTGGCGGGGCTTTGAAGCAGACGTCGCCCCATGGCGGCAACCGCTCGGTGGCAGCCACCAAGGGCAGCTATGACAGCCAATGGTCCCGCCGGCGGCTTCCAGGCGCGGCGCCGAATATGTTGAGCGACGTCGGCACTGATTTGCCGCTGAGCAGGGAGAACGCAATCTCCAAGGCAGCTGCGCAACATAGTTCTGAGCGCAACATAGGTCGCCAACGCGATCGCCAGCCAACCTCCGGGCCGGACGATCGCTCCGCCGAAATGCGATCGTGCGCTATGCCGGGCCAGCAGGCAATCCTGCGCAGGACGCGGCACCCTGGTCAGCGGCGGTCTCCGAACGGGTCGTAGCCTCGGACGGAGATGACCTCGAACAGCGGCGCGAGCATCCGGCGAACGACACCGTCCCGCTGCGAGCTCAGCTCCTGCATCGTGACGCGCTCGTCATGTCGGTAGTCCGGCGCACCGTAGGTCGCCGGCGTGAAGGCTTGAGCGACCGAGGCGCCGCTCGCGAGCTCGATTCCGAGCACAGCCACGCCGAGGTCAACGGCGCCGTGGAAACCTGCGCGGTCATACACAAACGCCGCGGTCGCGAAAGCCTGAGAGACCGCCCGCGTGATCGACCGTTCCATCACGAGCAGCCGGCCCTGCTGGGTGGTGTTGAGCACGGGACTGTGCCAGTACGTCAATGATCCGTCGGAGCCCAGACTCACGCGAGCTTGGTACGGGAACGAGGGATCTGCCCCGTGGTTTGACATCATCACCCACACGTCGGCGCCCGATCGTGAGATCGCGAAGGCATCATCGATCCCGCTCGTGCCTTGGTCGGGGTACGGGTCGGCCTGTCGCGCCGTCGCGGCCAGCTGGTGAGGAAGGAAATCGCCGATCTGATCGCCACCAGCCGCGACCCGCAGCAGTGGCCGTCCTGGTGCCACGGGTTTCACGACGGTGACCATCGGTCCGACCTGCCCGATGTCGAATGTGAACGGCATCGCGTTGACGGCCTCGGCGAGCATGTGGCCGCGATCCGTCTCCCACCGGGCGCGCCGCTCGTACAGGCGGGCGACCTCGCCCTCGGTGAGGATCCTGTTGCCGGTCGGCCCGCGCCCCCAATATCGGTTATCGCCATCGATCGTCAGCATGTGCGGTGCGCGCGGCGACGCCGGGACGACCACGCACAGATAGCCGAGCCCCGGTTGATCATCTGACGGGATGTCGTATATCTCGATCACCGGCGGTTCGGCGATCGCGCTCTGTGCAACCTGATCGATCCGCTCCGCCGCGCCTGCGAGGTCGAACGGCACGAGTTGGTCAGGCCGAGTTGGGTCATCGCCTCCGAGTCCGAACAGAAGCGCCCCGCCGTCGACGGTCATCGCACAGATGTCTTTCGCCATGTCCTTGTTCCTGCCCGCGGCCGGCAGGGAGAGCTTGGCATCGAACGACGCTGATTCGCGCGCGAGGCCGTTCTCGATCCCGGATCTTGCCTCCGCTTCGGTGTGCGGCTGCCACATGAAACTCACGATAGCGACGGCCGGACGGGCGCCGATGGCCAGCGCCGATTGACTGCGCCCAGCCGGCTAGGCGTGCTTCTCCCACTGCTCGGGACCGTCAGCGAGCCCGGTTTGGTGACGGTCAGCCCGGACCCGCGGGCGGCGGTTCCGGGCCGAGCCGTCATCGGCGCTCAGCTCCCAAGACCGAGCGCGGCAAACAGCAGCGTCAGCAGCGCGCCGAACATCAGCGCGGGGATGCCGATTGCCCGGGCAGCGTTCGCGTTCGCCTTGTGGGCCGCAATACCGGCTGCGGCCGCGAGGGTGATCGCGGGCACGGGCTTGCGGAAAAACGACTCGTTCATCTTCACCTCCTCTCGGTCTCGTGTCCGGTTGCGGGGGCGGCTCTCTGCGTCTCCGCCACGGATTACAGCATGCTGCCGTGGCCGATCATGAGGAGGTTTGGCGTAAGCTGTATATGTGGCTCAAGACTGGGAGACCCGCGAGCAGCTCCTCGAGGCCGCCTCGTCCGCGGGGTATCCGCTGAGCCCGGCGCAGCTCGGTCGATTGCACCGCGCCGGCCTGGTCCCTGCACCTCTCGTTCGCGCTCGGTCGCGGGCGTGGCACCGAGTCGCGCTTCCCACTTGGGTCGGCGGATCGGTTGGTCCGCGTGGCTGAGGTCCACACGAAGGTCCATCGTCTGTCGGACGTCGCTTGGCGGTTGTGGTGGCAGGATGGCGGCGAGATGCCGCCCCCAGCGCTCGACGTCCTGCGACGGGTCGCGGCATCCGTCGACGCCCAGCGAGAAGAGCTGGCGACGCTACTTCAGGACAACGATGCCGGGACTCCGGAGGGCGAAGCCGGACTCGACAAGCTTTACACCGACGCGGAGCGATCGCATCTTCCGGGTCCCCTAGCTGAGCTGCGCCGCAACATCGGACGTGAGCATTTCGGGTCGGTTGTGCACGGCCTGGGGACTGCGGCTACCGGTCGCGCTCAGGACACGGCTTACACAAACGAAGAGCTTGACGCACTGCTAAGGCGGATGTTCGGATTTGATCCCGATCAACGGGCCGGTGAGGGTGACCAGTCCCCTGCGGAAGACAGGGAGCCGTTGGTCCTTCAATCATTTTCCGAGCTGTCATTAGCCCAGTCCGCGACCGAACTCGCGAACGGCGACAGCTCCGAGCTTGACCTGGCCCGTGTCCAGGCCCGCGCCATGTCCGCAATGCTGAGTGCGGCTGCGTCGCTCTTTGACCGCTTCGGTAGTCCCGGCGCGCCGAGCTTGGGTCCGGCGAGCAGGATGCTGGCTGGCGAACGGCCCCACGATCAGATGCTGTTCCTGCTAGGCGTCCTCGCGTTGCGCAGCAGCGACGTGCTGCGCGTCGGCCTAGAAGAGATCCAGTCGGTCAGCACCTCAGGCGGTAACAGGCGATCACATGTCCACCCTCATCTGCCGGATGCGAGAGGCGATACCCGAGCTGGCGGAGCCCATGAGCGACGACAGGCTCGCCGCGGCCATCCACGACGTGGATGCGGCTGCCGAGTTGCACGCTGAGATCCGCCAGTTGCGGGAGAACCACACTGCGAAGTTCGACGCTTTCTTTGCCGCGCACCCAGAGGCCAATGACCTGATCACTGCCTTTGACGAAACAACACGGGATAGTTCGTAGAGGTCCCCGGAACGAGCCGGATCAGTACGCAGGGCTGTTGCTCGTCTGGTCGTCAGTCAGTACCCGAACATCTGCACCACCGGCCAACCATCTGGTGCGCGCACTGACAACTCCGAGCGTGAGATGCCACTCTGAGCCAAGGACGCAGCCAGATGATCCAGCTGGACTTTGGCCTCGTCCTCTGAGGCCGCGAGGACTTTCAGGCCTGTTGGAATCTCGCAGGCAAGAACCTCAAGCCATCGGTGAGCCGGCGTCCCGCCCGACATTGTCACGCCGTGCGCTATGTGCCGGACCGGTACGCCGATCCCGTCCAGCGCAGCTTGGGCAGCCTGTAGCTGCTCGGCCTGGAGCTCGCCGGAAGGACGTCTCTCGCCCAAATGCCTGAGCACGCGGACGATGCATTCGCCCTCCTGCGGCGCGAACCCCGGATCGGCCGTCACGCGGAAGCCGGCCCGACGGAGGGCATGCTCGGTCTCGGCCAGCCGTGGAGTTGGTACGCCGTAGGTGATGCCGAGTGTGCCCGGGGGGCTCCACTGAACAAGCTCATTCAATCCGAGCATCTCAAGTTGAATTCCACGCTCGGCCTTGGCACGCGCTTGAGCGGCGGCGGTCGATCCGGAGCTCGTCACGATCATGCCGACCTCGGCGCCAACGTCCCCGACCATTCCGATGAAGCTATCGATCGCTTTCACGTCCACTGGCTTCTTGCGACGTTTGCAGTCGACGATCAACGTCACGTCCGCTGATCCGAAGATGCGGCCGCGGACGAGCACGTCAATCTGTCGCTTGCGACCGCTTCGCATCCCGGGCAGGCGTACATCGCGATAAACCGTCGCCGAGCCGCCGGCCAGGTAGGCAAGGACGTCGGCGACGCCGTTCTCGTAGTCGCGAAATTCGTTCACCAGTGCTGCTCCAACCCTTCTCGGAGTGTTGAGGACCATGATCGCGCAGGCGGGTGACGTTGAACCGCGCGCTTGGTCGGCTGGCGACTCGTCGCCGCCTTCGGGTCGCTAACGACTAGTCGTCAACGCCGACTCTGATCGCTCTCGTGATTGCGATCGCAAGGCGCCTCTCGGCGGCAATCGCAACTGCAAGTCGCGCGTTGACTCGGGCTCCGGTCTGCGCTCGTACGCGACGCCGGGCCGCCGTCGACGTGTTCGCAACTAGCACACAAGACCGCGGTTCTGAGTGGCGGCCAGGGCGTCGCCAACGCGGCCGGCGCGAGCTTCACTCTCTGTGCATGGCTGAGCTCCTAAGGGATGCGTTAGGTGTCCAGGACGACGAACCCGTTGTGCTTTCGGTCTGCGCGCAGTCGGTCGGGGCCGGATGGGGACTTGCACACGCCACCCTGTTGGCGGTCCCGCAGCGCTGTGCCGAGCTGAGCTGGTCCGACTGGTACCGCGACGAATGCGGAGGCCTCGGAACACACCGCGGCGACCCACTGCCGACAGAATTCCTCGTGACCGGCGACGACTGGCTGCTTGCTCGCTCCGTGCTAAAGGTCGTCGAAGCCGAGGCCTGGTTACACGCAGGCATAGCTTCGATCCGGACCGTCGACCGCAATACCGTGCCCGTAGCGTTCCCGGCACTCGGAGCAGTTCCAGCACTGTCGGCGGAACTCAGCGCGCCGGCTGCCGTGCTCCTTGTCATCCCGCGGACCGACTCTGCGACGAGCTCTCTGCTCGCGAATCTGGGGCGACCGGCGCAGGCGATGCGGTGGCGCGGCGCGCCTGGAGCCAGGCTAGAGGTGCCAGATATTGTCGAGATTGACGGGCAATGGTGCCCCGGCCCAACCCGAAACCTGACCGGGATCCACATCACGCCCGCAGATTTGCAGCCGCGACTAGCAATCGCGCGGGGGCTGCTCGTCGGTCGTGCGACCCGCCGGGCTTGGATCCGAGAGGCGAAGGGAGAGAAGACGTTCGAGCACTTCAACGTGGATCTCGCTTGGGATCCGGCGTTAGTCGGGTTGGCGGACCTCGAGCTCATCCACGACCAATACGTCGAAGACGATCTTGCGTCATCTGTCGGCGTCCGTCTCGACGACTTCGACCTCGGAGCGGTCGAGAAACTCGGAAGGTGCCGCGTCTGCCTGATGTCGCTCGGACGTGGCGTCCGACACGGCCTGATCCTGAGAACGCTCGATGGCGAACTGCTCGATCGCAGCGGGCCGTATCCCTTGGTTGAACGCGTGGCCATCGGCATGACGATCAACGGCGGAGAGCAGCAGCCAGTTGTGCTCGGCGAAATCGGAGCGCCCGGATCGATCGAGCATCTGTCAAAGCGTGCGCGAGCGATCGAAGCCGACGTGAGACAGGTACTCCAGCTCGGCGCTCAGGCGAGGATCATTGCCGACCGCGCAACCGCTCTGGCGAGACTCGTCGATCACCTTGAAGGCGCCGTGGGAGAACTCTGCATCCTTGATCGCTACTTCGGGCAACACCTCGACGAGTGGCGGCTCCTGGACACCGTTCCCGTCCCGGTGCGAGTACTCACCGGGAAGGTCGAGACGAACTCGACTGGCGCGCCGGCAACGCCTACGCTCGGCGCGCACGTCACGGTCCGATTCCGGAAGAAGGCTCCGATTCACGAGCGGATCTACTTCTGGGATGGCGGCGGGATCGTGCTTGGAGGGTCGCCCTCGACGTTCGGACAGTCACCGTTGCGGATCACGCGGCTCCGACAGGCAGAGGTCGCAGAATGGCGCTCGCTGTTCGAGGTCGAATGGGTATCCCCGCTCTACTCGACACTCCAAGGCCGCCCGCCTGTGTAGCTCGGTGACGTCGCGAGCGTCCTGGTCCGGCTACCTCCGCTCGCGAGGCGGGTTCGTCGTCCTCTGGGAAGGGCCCGCTTGCCCGTGTCCATCGCTGCCAGTGCCCGCCTTTGACTTCGTTGGCAAGCCGTCTCCGTTCACGGCTACTCCCTGCCGAAGCGAGGGGCACCGCTTGTATAGCCTCGTCTGCGTCCGGGGGCAGAATGTCGCCTCACCGCACGCGCACAACGATCCCGATGCATGCACGTGCCGCTGGGGCCACCGACCCGGGAGCTGACTGACACCGACGCCGTCATGTGAACTTGTGAACAGCGCCTGCCGCTGGTCCGACGTGAGGGGCGTGTCCGGGGTGGTCCTCAGGTGCTCTCAACGGTTGCCAGCTCGTCATCAAGGGCGACCAGTTCGGCAATCTTCGTGGCGATGACTTCCATCGAATCTTCCGCCGTGTCCAACCCGTGTCGTGATCCGAGCAGGGGGCTGACCTTCCGAACCTCTTCGTAGGTCGTCTCGTGCACAACGGGGATCAACTGGTCGCGTGCCAGAAGCTCCGAGAGCTCCTTGTCAGATACCCCGCGGTTGTCGACGCGCTTCAGGAGCGCAGGGGTAATAAGGACTAGACCTGCGCGCGACTTCGCTAGGCCCCTATCGATCTCTCGCATGAACGGTTGGCCAAGCAGAATGTCCTTCTCGCTGAACCAGACCGACACGCCTTCGGCTTCGAGGAGCTCGTTCAGCTCCGTAGCGACACCGCGCCGGTCGTCCCACGCGTGGCAGAGGAAGAGGTCGCGAAGTTCGGGTTGCTGACCTCGTAATTCGACTTTGCGCCGATATGGATTCAGCGCCCGGACTTGGTCAGGCGTGTAGGCGACAGACGAACTGCTCGGCGACCACCTCGGCCGCGCGCTGCTGCCGACGGACCCGCCCCCGCCGCTCGCCCCGCTGCCACCGACGCTGGGCGGCGGGTAGCCCGACGACGAGTAGTAGGGCCGAGGCGAGGAGCGGTAGCCGTAATTTCGGCCGCCGCATACGGGGCAGGCCGCGGCTCCGCTAGCGGTTCGATGGCCCTGGACCGGGGCTGTGCACCTACTCATGGCCAAAGGGTAGTCGGCGCAGCTGTCGCCGGTGCGATCAGAGCGACGGAGCGCGGACTTCGGCCGGTATTGAAATCAAGCACGAGACCGTTGGCGAAGCGCATCGCTCTTATCGCGCCGCACATTGACGAGGTAGCCCGTGACTGGAGCGCATCGACTGGTTTTCGCTGGAAGCGATCGCCGGCGCTCGGACGACGCTGACGATCGCAACGGCGACCAGGCGCTCGTGAGCGACCAGGCCGAAGCGGGCGAGTGCTTCTCGCGCCAAGCGATCGGTCGAACCGGAGTACGACGACGGGTGCGTTCGTGGCAGAGCACTCGTCCGGCGCCGGCGACCGGCGTGATCCAGACGTCGCCATATGTTGCGTGCAACATATGGCGACCTATGTTGCGCTCAGAACTATGTTGCGTCGACGCTGCCGGCGCACTTTTCTCCTGCTCAGCTCGATTCAGGCCTGCGAGCTGAGCAACATAATCGTACCCCCCGATCGACGCTCGCTCGCTGCCGTATCCAACATCTCGGGAAGCCTCAGCGGGCGTGGGAAAGCCGTCGCGGCGAGGCGCTGTGGACTTCGTGATCCCCTTATGTGGCGGGGCTTTGAAGCAGA
>JBPCRJ010000043.1:0-8309 GCA_050996975.1 Solirubrobacteraceae bacterium
TGCGATTGATCACCCGCCGCGCCTACGGGTTTCGCACCCCCGAAGCGCTCATCGCCCTCGCCATGCTCAGCCTCGGCGGCCTCTGCCCACTGCTACCCATCTGACCCCCGGAAACAGCAGAAGGTTCGCTTTGCGGAGCATCGATCTCAATGGGCAGCCCGCCTTCGAGTGGCGCTTTATGACAGGCGATCCCAACGGCCTGGAAGAGGTGCATTACTTTCGCAACGCGGGGAGCGACGGGTACGCGAGCCTCGGTGGAGGACGGGACGTCGCGACGGCAGGAAGGTCGCACGTGTGATCGCGGGAACGCTGAAGCCGCGCTTTTGAATGAGCGTTGCATGTGACCCCTGTGGTCGGTGTCGAGCGACGGCTGGCTGTGACGAGTTGGCCTACGCGCTGGAGGCCCTGCCTTGGACTGGTACGGCAGGTTCGCGGGTCGTCAGTGTTTCCGGGACACGTCGCGTGGATGCTGGCTGATTGTTGGACCGTGCCGGGATCGTGCGCGATGATTCGTATATGAGCCGCGAGCTGATCGATGCGCTTCGGGCTGCGCTCGCCGCGTCGCAGCATAACGCGGAAGTCCGTCTGCAGCTCGCCAAGGCGCTGCTCGAGGCTGGTGAGGTCGAGGAGGCGCTGCTGCACGCGCGCGGGGTGCTTATGGCGGCCCCCGACAACACGGCGGCGCTGGACGTCGCCGCGCGGGCTGCGAAGGCCGCCGGACAGGATGACGTGGCAGCGGGCTTCAGCCGCCTTCACGCCGCCCTCGCCGGGGTCGGCGACGCGCCGCCGCCCCCGGTCGACCTCGCCGATCAGGACGCCGAAGAGACGGAAATCGACCGCTTCTACGTCATGCCCCCAGCGGGCGTGACGCTGGCTGACGTCGGCGGTATGACAGAGGTCAAGCGTGAGCTAGAGCGCTCGTTCCTCGGCCCGATGCGTAACCCGCAGCTTTGTGCTCACTTTGGCGCTGAGGTGGGCGGTGGCCTGCTGCTGTTCGGGCCACCGGGCTGTGGCAAGACGATGCTGGCTCGCGCGGTCGCGGGCGAGCTCGGCGCGCAGTTCCTCTCGCTCGGCTTGCACGACGTTCTCGACATGTGGCTCGGCCAGGCTGAGCGCAGACTGCATGCGGCGTTTAGCGAAGCGCGCCGCCGGGCGCCGTGCGTCTTGTTCTTCGACGAGATCGACGCGCTCGGCCAGAAGCGCGGTCAGCTCAAGGGCCACGCCGGTCGCAACGTTGTCAATCAGCTGCTCTCGGAGATGGACGGCGTTGAATCGAACGCCGACGACGGCGTCTTCGTGCTCGGCGCGACAAACCACCCGTGGGACGTAGACAGCGCGCTGCGCCGTCCGGGCCGGTTTGACCGCAGTCTACTCGTGCTACCGCCTGACCGCGAGGCGCGGCGGGCGATCCTTGCGCTCTACCTGCGCGAGCGGCCGACCGAGGGCGTCAGCCTCGATGCGCTGGCCGGGCGCAGCGATGGGTTCTCGGGCGCGGACCTCGCGCTCGCCTGTCGTACTGCGGCGGCGACGGTCATGGGCGAGGCCATCGACGGCGGGCCTCTGCGCCCGATCAGGCAGCGCGACCTTGTCACGGCGCTGCGGGAGACGTCGCCCTCGACAGCGTCGTGGTTCCAGCTGGCCTACAACTTCGCAGCCTTCGCCAATGAGGGTGGCGCGTACGACGACCTGCTCGCGTACATCCGGCAGCACAAGCTCGCTTGAACCCGGACCTCCAGCGCGCCGAGGCGCTCGTCGACCTGCACCGGCCAGACGAGGCGCTCGTCCTCGTCCACGCCGCGATGGCGCGCGACCCACAGGATCCGGTCCCGCATCTCGTCGCGGCCCGGGCGCATCTGGTGGCCAAGCGTTATGACGCGATGCAAACCGCCGCGCGCAAAGCGCTGTCGCTGGATCCACAAAGCTCGATCGCGATGCGTCTCGTTGCGATCGCGCTCAGCGCGATGGGCAACCTTAAGAGGGCGCGCTTCTGGGCTGCTGAGGCCGTACGTCTGGCCGCCGAGGACAGCCGCGCTCATGCGCTGCTCGCGCAGCTCGACTCGCTCGGCGGTCGGCACGAGCAGGCCATCGCGGGCGCAGAGCAGGCGGTGGGGCTAGATCCGTACGACCCATTCGCGCACCGTACGCTAGGCAACGCGCTCTACGCCGACGGGCGCTACCTGGCCGCCGAGCAGGCTCTGCGCCACGCGCTCGCGCTCGACCCGACCGACGCGCAAACGCTCACCGCGCTCGGCGAGACGCTCGCCGCGCGCGGGCGTCCCCAGGACGCTGCGGAGCTATTGCAGCTCGCCGCCCGCGCCGACATTCGCGACGAGACGATCCACCAGGACATGTTGCGCTACGTGCGCCGCGCTGCTTGGGGGCTCGCGACCTGGCCCATCATCCTCCTCCTGAGTTTCCTCCTCTACACGATCCCGCTCGCGGTCGCGCTCTACATCGCGCGACGACAACGACTGCATCGTTTCCCACCAGAGGTGCGAAGGCTGCTGAACCGCCGCTCCCTCAAACGAGCGGCGTTCGACCCCGGCGGACCGACAGGCCGCCGACTATGGTGGTGGCGGGTCATCGTCCGCATTCCGCTCGCGCCCCGCGCCCTCTTACTCTTGCTCGGCTGGCTTGCCTGGCTCGCCATACGACTGATCGCCGACACGCCTTGGTATGCCAGCGACCGGGTCCTCTGGATTGCGTTTGGGATGATTCCGCCGTTCCTCACTTTCCGGTGGTTCGCCGCCCGCCGCAAGTCGCTTGAGCCGCACCCTTTCTACGGTGGCTGAACTCTGGCGAGCTGCTCAACGGCAAGCCCACGTAGCCAAGAAACCCCAGCCCAACACGCCGAAAACCCCGCCACAACTGGCCTGGACCCCGGTGGCCTTGTCACTTCAGGCTGCCAGCGTTGGTTGATCTTGTTGATTATGCCAGGTGGCCGCGACGTCGCGGCGTTCGGTAGTTCAGGCCGGAGTGCGGCCGGTGGTGGTGGGTGTCGATGAACGCTTTGATCGTCTCTCTTGCTTGGTCGAGGGTCTCGAACTCCTCGCGCCAGACGCAGCGGAGCTTGGGCTTTCCGAACCACGACTCGATGAACGCTTGGCTCTCGGGGTCGCGGTAGCCGCCGCGCCGGTGGTTGATGTGATGCTCAGCCAGCTGGGCGCGGAACGGCCGGCTGGTGTAGGCGCTGCCGTTGTCGGTTTCGAGCGTCAGGGGGTCCGGGCGCACGCCGCGCTCGGCGACCGCGTGTTCGATGACGGCGATCGCTTCGGGAGCGCGGCACCGGACGTCGAGCGCCCAGCCGGTGATCTCCCGGGTGCAGCAGTCGATCGCCGCGTTGAGGTAGCACCAGCCGTGCTCAGCCACCCAGATCGAGGTCGTGTCGAGGTGCCAGAGCTCGTCGGGGCGGGTGACCTGGAAGTACCCGGGGCGCCGACGGCGTCCCTCGGAGCGGATGGGCTGCAGCAGCCGATGCTCGCGCATCAGTTGCGGCACCCGCTTGCGGTTGACCGCCCGCCCGGAGTGGGGGGGGGTCAGCGCGGCGACCATTCGGGTTCCGTCGGTCGGGTTGGCGGTAGCGACCGCGAGGACGTGCCGGTCGACGGCGTCCAGCCGCCGACGGTGTCCCGTCGGCAGCCGGCGCGGACGGCGGTAGATCGCCTGGCGGCTGATGCCAGCCACTCGGGCCACCAGGGCGGCGGGGCGGCCTTGCGCGACGAGCGAGAGGGCGTCACACTTTCTGTGTAAGTGCTTGATTTGAGGTTAACAGTTGCTCCTGTGGTGTCAAGGTGTGACGGTCAGATTGCAGTGTCGGGTATGCGGTCGCAGAAGTGGATTTTGAAGGGTGCTTCGCACCGTTTGGTGGTGAACTTCATCGCGGTATCTGGATCGTGATGCCAGCGCAGCAGAGGTAGACGAGGGCGATGAGGGGGTCGGCGGAGTGGAAGCCGAAGCTGCGGTGGCTGATGAGTCGGATGCGGCTGTTGAGGCCTTCGAGGCGTCCGTTCGATCGGACCGTCGACTGCGCGTGAAGGCGCGGATCTGGATGATTTCCCGCGGGTGCGGGTGACGCATCCGTTTCATCCTCTTGCTGGTGGGGAGTTCGAGTTCGTCAAGCGCCGCAAGAACTGGCGGGCGGACCGCGTCTACCTCTACGACGGGACGGGCGAGCTGGCCGTGTTGCCCGCGGAGTGGACGGACGTGGTCGCGGCGGATCCGTTCGTGGTGGTCGCGGCGGGACGTTCGCCGTTTCATGTCGAGGGTTTGCTCGAGTTGGCGGAGCTGGTGGCTCGGGTGGCGCCGAAGCGGCCGGCGGCGGCCCAGCGCGGTGTCAAGCGGACTATGCCGTGATTGTCGAGACGATTATGCCGTAAGACCGGAGGGGTGCGCGGGATTCAAGGCCGCAGATCGGGGTCCAATCTTGATTGGACTGGCAGGTTGCGGTCTATGCCGGTCGCCCCTTGCGGCGGTCCGTCCGGGGTATGTCGCATAATCGCCTGGACAGCAATTGGAGGAATGGAGATGGCTGGACGGCGATCGGATGGGAAGGAGCGGGAGTTGGCGCGCTCGCGGACGCTGAACCCGCACCCGGAGGCGGTGATCGACGAGGCGTTCGTGTCCTCGGGGTTCTTCGACGCGCGCGATGTGGTGCAGGTGAAGTACGAGATGGTCCGCCGCGTCGAGGCCGAGGGCGCGTCGGTCAGCGCCTCGGCAGGCGCGTTCGGGTTCTCGCGGCAGTCGTATTACTCGGCGGCTCAAGCGCTGGCCGACGGCGGGCTGGCGGGGCTGATCCCCGCCAAGCCGGGCCCGCGCGCGGCGCACAAGCTGACCGGCGCGGTGCTCGACCATCTGACGGGACTACGCGAGGTCGATCCCGGGCTGCGGGCGGCGGAGCTGGCCGCGGCGGTCGAGGAGCGGTTCGGGGTGCGAGTGCATCCACGATCGGTGGAGCGAGCACTCGCGCGTCGGGAGGTCGACGCTCGGAGCACGAAAAGTGGCTGACAGAGCACCTGGCGAGAGCGATGGCGATCCGGTTGCGATCCGCTCGGGCTATGAGCGGCTGCGGTCGGCGGTCCTGTCCGGGCGCCCGGACGGGTTCGCGCTCGGTCACGGGGTGCTCGTCACCCGCGGCACGGTCGCGTGGATCGCCTCGGTCACCGAAGCGGCCGTGGCGCCCGCGGCACGCGGCGGGGGGCCCGAGCCCGTCTCGTCTCCGTCCGCGCTGCCAGCCGCCGGCGAGATCGTCGTTGTACTCGCGCATATGGCGTTCGCGATCGCCGCATGAACATTCCCACGTCCAGTCTGCCCCGGATTCTCGAGAAGGGAGCCGTGATGAGTGACACTCAGATGAAGGTGACCGCTGATCATCTACGCCGTCACGCGTACCTGTATGTCCGCCAGTCGAGCCTGCATCAGGTCGTCAACAACACCGAGTCAGGCCGCCGTCAGTACGACCTGCGCGGCCGGGCGGTCGCGCTTGGCTGGCCCGCCGAGCGGGTCGTCGTGATCGACGTCGACCAGGGGCAGTCTGGCTCCTCGAGCACGGACCGTTAGGGGTTCCAGCGGCTCGTCGCGGACGTGTCGCTGCAGAAGGCCGGGATCGTGCTCGGCCTGGAGTGCTCACGATTGGCTCGCAACAACGCTGATTGGCACCGGCTGCTCGAGCTGTGCGCGCTGTCGGGCACGCTGATCTGTGACGAGGACGGGCTCTATGACCCCGGCTCGATCAACGACCGCCTGCTGCTCGGCCTGAAGGGCACGATCAGCGAGGCTGAGCTGCACTTCATCCGCGCCCGATTGCAGGGCGGGCTGCTCGCCAAGGCCGGGCGCGGTGAGCTGCGCGTGCGCCTCCCCGTCGGCTTGGTCTATGACGCGGTCGGGAATGTCGTGCTGGACCCCGACGCCGGCGTGCGCCAGGCGATCGCGCACCTGTTCGAGACCTTCCAGGCGACCGGGTCAGCCACGGCGGTCGTCAAGGCGTTCGCGGCCGAGCGCCTCACGTTCCCTGGCCGACACTCGCCCGGCGGGCCGCACGCCGGCGAGCTGTACTGGAAACCGCTGCGTCACGACCACGTGCTATTCGTGCTGCACAACCCGCGCTACGCCGGCGCGTACTTCTACGGACGACGCAAGCAGCTGACCGACATCAACGGCCACACCCGCACCGTGCACAAGCCGCGCGATCAGTGGACGGTGCTGATCAAAGACGCGCACCCCGGATACATCACCTTCGAGCAATACGAGGCAAACCAGGCGACGCTCGCCGCCAACGCCGCCGCCCGCGGCGAGGACCGTCGCGCCGGGCCTGCTCGCGAGGGGCCAGCGCTGCTGCAAGGCCTGGTGATCTGCGGCAAGTGCGGCAAGCGGATGACCGTCAACTACCACGCCCGCTGCAACGGCGAGCTGCAACCTGACTACCACTGCACACGCGAAGGGATCGCGACCGGCACCCCACCCTGCCAGACGATCTGCGGCACCGACATCGACAAGGCGGTCGGCACGCTCGTGCTCGAGCAGCTCACCCCGCTCGCGATCGAGACCGCGCTGCACGTCTCAGCCGAGCTCACCCAACGCGCCGCAGGCGCCGACCAGATCCGCCAGATGGGTGTGCAGCGCGCGCAGCACGCCGCCGACACCGCCCGCCGCCGCTACCTCGCCGTCGACCCCACCAACCGGCTCGTCGCCGACGCGCTGGAGGCCGACTGGAACCACAAGCTGCGCGAGCTGAGCGACACCCAAGACGAGTACGAGCGCGCTCGCAACGCTGGGGCCGGCACGCTGACCGACGAGCAGCAGGCCCGCATCCGCGCGCTCGCCGCCGACCTCCCCGCCCTGTTCAACAACCCAGCGACCCCGATGCGCGAACGCAAGCGCCTGATCCGCCTGCTGATCACCGACGTCACCCTGATCCGCGGCAACGAGCAGATCACCGCGCACGTCCGGCTCTCCGGCGGCCCAGCGCACACGCTCACCGTCCCCCGCCCGCTGCGCGCGTGGGAGGCGCACACCACGCCGCCCTCGACGATCACGCTGATCGACGAGCTGCTCGCCGATCACACCTACGACGAGACCGTCACCCTCCTCAACCAGCAAGGGCTGACCGGCGGCTGGGGCCACCCGTTCACCGTCACCTCACTTACCCAGCTCTGCCGCAACCGCGGCATCCCCTCCCACCACGAGCGCCTCCGAGCCGCGGGCATGCTCACACTCGATCAGATCGCCGAACAGCTCGGCGTCAGCACCCAAACGGTCAAGATCTGGCAGCGCCGCGGAGACATCACCGGCCGACGGATCGACAGCCGGCGCGCCTACCTCTACCACCCCGGCCAGAACCGGCCCCCAGACCGCCGCCGACGCCCCAAGCAAGCCATCCCCGCTACCGACCATCATCACCCCGGCGTCGTCGCCACCAACAAGACCACCACAAACTCACCAGGAGGTGCAGTATGAAGTGCACTCGTTGCTCAGGCCGAGTCGGATCGCGTTGAGGATCCCGTCGCGGTAGCGGCGGATGGTGCGGGCGAGCTTGACGAACGGCTCCAATCGGGACCGCGAAGCCCAGGTCAGCCAGCCGTCGAGATGGGCGGGCGCGAGGCTGGGGTCCTCGAGCTGGTAGAGCAGCCGCAGCTCCTCTTTGAGCAGGAACGCGCGGTAGAGCGGCCGGTTGGCCTGCTGAACCTCGCCGAGCTTGGCGAGCTGGTCGATCGTCTGCTTCTCGGGGGACTTCAGCAGCGACCAGCGGGTGCCCTTGATCCACTTGCCCGTCTTGGTGTGGGAGCGCTCGTGGGCGTTCCACTCGTCGCGGCGGACTTGGTCGACCGCCCGCTGGGCGAGGCGGACCACGTGGAAGGGGTCAAAGCAGATCTCGGCCTGGGGGATGCTCTCGCGGATCGCCTGCTGGTAGCTGCCGGACATGTCGATCGAGACCGCGCGGATCGAGGTCTTGCGCTCGCCGAGCTCGTCGAAGAAGCGCTGCAACGTCTGGGCGTTACGGCCGGCGGAGCACCACACGATCCCGCCAGTGCTGTGATCGACGACGGTCGTGAGATAGCGGTGATGGCGTCGGTAGCTGATCTCGTCCACGCCGACCGCGACGAGGTCAGCCAGCCGCCGGGTATCGAGGCGATCGGCGACGACACGCTGAACGATCTTGCCGACCGAGTCCCAGGCGATCCTGAGCAGCCCGGCGATCGGCTTCTTGGCCATCTGCTGCGCCAGCCAGGCCACGAGATCCTCGAAGTCGCGGGTGTAGGAGGAGCCCGCCCTGGCCCACGGGACGGCCTCCAGTTGAGCGCCGCAGTCCCGAC
>JBPCRJ010000051.1:0-3792 GCA_050996975.1 Solirubrobacteraceae bacterium
CGGCGCAGGCGGCCGGGTTCGCCTCCGCCGCGGGCGATCTGATCGCCGAGCTGCAGCGCTCGCTCGTGCCCCCCCAGCGCTTCGCCGCAGCGCTGGGCGAGTGGGCGGCGTTCGACCCGCGGCGGGCGTCCCACGGGCGGGACGTCTCCTCGCTGTACCTCGCCTACATGGGCGAGCTCGATCGGATCGGCCGCATGGACACCGATCTGTATGCGTGGCGGGCGCTCGACGCGCTCCGAGCCGAGCCGGCTTGCTGGGGAGTGGCGCCCGCGTTCTTCTACGGCTTTGATGATCTCCATGTCCTCCAGCGCGACGCGGTCGAAACGCTGGCGCGGGTCGTCGGGGTCGACGTGATGGTCTCGCTCACCTACGAGCCGGCGCGCGCCGCCCTGACCGCCCGCGCGCCGGCGGTCGAGGAGTTGCGCTCGTTCGCCGAGCGGGTGGTCGTGCTGCCGGCGGTCGACGATTACTACGAGCCCGCATCGCGAACCGTCCTGCACCACCTGGAGCGCGGCTTGTTCGAGCCTGCGCAGGCCCGGATCGACCCCGGTCCAGCCGTGGCGCTGCTCGAAGCGGGCGGGGAGCGCTCCGAGGCGGAGCTCGTGGCGGCGGAGGTGCTGACGCTGCTGCGCGCGGGCGTCCCCGGCCACGAGATCGTGGTGGTATTCAGGTCGCTCACCCGAGCCGCGCCGGTAGTCGAGCATGTGTTCGGCCGCTACGGCATCGCGACTGCGCACGCCTCCAGCCACGGGGTGACTTTCGCGAGCACCGCGCTCGGCCGCGGCGTGCTCGCGCTCGCGCGCTGTGCCCTGCTCGAGGAGGGACAGGCCCGCGCTGAGGATCTGCTCGCCTACCTGCGTTCTCCGGGGGTGCTCGAACGGCTGGAGGTCGCCGACGCGCTCGAGGTGCAGGTGCGCCGGGAGGGCCTCAGGACGGCCGCTGACGCTCACCGGCGCCTGGGCTGGAGGCTTCCGGAGATCGATGCCCTGCGCTCGGCCGCGGACCTGACCGGCGAGCTTGCTCGCCAGGCTCGCCGGCTGTTCGCCGCGCCGTATCAGCCGGATGACTCGCGGGCCGCGCATCGCCGTGACTCGGCACCCGCGCTCGGACCGCGGGAGGAGCTCGACGGGCGCGCCCTGGCCGTGCTGCTGCGCGCGCTCAGCGAGCTCGAGGAGATCGCGGACATCGCGTCTGGGTCCGAGGAGGTCGCGGACATCGCGTCCGAGGAGGTCACGGACATCGCGTCCGGACCCGACGAGGTCACGGACGCCCCGTCCGGGCCCGAGCTGATCGACCTGCTCGCCGGGCTACAGGTTCACGGAGCGCCGTCGACACAGCCTCAAGCCGTCCTACTGGCCGAGCCGCTTCAGATTCGCGCCCGACGCTTCCGCGCTGTGTTCATATGCGGTTTGCAGGAAGGTGATTTTCCGCTGCCGGGCACCCCGGAGCCGTTCCTCTCCGACGAGCGTCGCCGCGAGCTGGCGCAAGCCTCAGGGCTCGCCCTGGCCCCGCGCGAGGACGCGCTGGCCCGCGAGCGCTACCTGTTCTACGCGTGCTTTTCCAGAGGGACCGAGCGGGTGACGCTCAGCTATCGCAGCTCGGATGAGGAGGGGAACCTTGCTCTGGCCTCGCCGTTCCTGACCGATGTCGCCGATCTGCTGGTGGAGGATTGGCGAGGCCGCCGCCGTCGCCGGCTGCTCGCCGACGTGGTGTGGGCGCCGGACAGCGCCCCGACTCCCTCCGAGCTCGCGCGGGCCCATGCGGTCGACCGGGAGCCCGCCGCGGAGGCTGTTTATGGGCCGGCCCGGGGGCCGGCCCCTGAATCGCCCCGTCCGGCGCCCGAGCCCACTCCCGTCGTGCGGACGCTGGGAGCGGCGGCGCTACGACACGTTCGTCACGTGGAGATCCTCTCGGCCGGTGGCCTGGAGGCGTACGCGGACTGTCCGGTCAAGTGGCTCGTCGAGCGAGAGCTGCGGCCGGCTCGCTTCGACCCCGAGCCCGACGCGCTGGCCCGCGGGAGCTACATGCACTCCGTACTCGAGGAGTTGCTTCGCCGGCTCGCGCGCCCGGTGACGCCGAAGTCGTTGCCCGATGCGAACCGGATCCTCGACGATCTCCTCGCCGGGCCACCGCGCGCCGTCGGGTTGGCGATCGCGCCGGGCCATCCGCCCGCCGTGCGCACCGCGGCGCTGAGAACGATCGAGGCCGACCTGCGCCGCTACCTGGCGCACGAAGCGGCCAGTGGCTGCCGGTGGACGCCGGAAGGGATCGAGCTGCGATTCGGATTTCCGAGCGACGACGCGTCGCTGCCGGCGCTCGAGCTGGGAGAAGGCTCGGAGCGACTTCTCGTGCGGGGCGCGATCGACCGCGTGGACGTCGCGCCCGCCGATGGCCGAAGGCGCGGCCACGGTGGCCCCGATCATGACGAGGGGGGTCCCGGTCGCGATCGGCCCGCCGAGTCCGGCGCCGACGCCAACGGCGGTGGGCCTGTCGAGCGCGGTGGCGCCGCCCAGGCGATCGTCCGGGACTACAAGAGCGGCAGCACTCGTCCCGAGCACCAGGGGGCCCGATGGCGCCCTGAGCGCCGGCTCCAGGTCGCCCTCTACATGATCGCCGTGCGCGATCTGCTGGGGCTGGAGCCGGTGGGCGGTCTCTATCAGCCGCTGGGGGGTGGCGACCTGCGGGCGCGCGGGATCTTCCGTGGCGATGCCGCGGTCGGGACGCGCACCGTCGCGACCGACGAGCGCTCCGCACAGGAGCTTGACGCCGAGCTCGAGGGCGCCGCGGCGCGGGCGATCTCGCTGGCGGCGCGGCTGCGCGCCGGCGAGCTGACGCCGTGTCCGCGGACCTGCTCCCGCGACGGGTGCCGTCATCCCGGGATCTGTCGAGCTGGCTAGTGGACTTCACGGCAGACCAGCTCAGCGCGATCGAGCGCCGCGACGGCGATCTGCTGGTGGACGCGGGCGCCGGGAGCGGCAAGACCTCAGTACTGGTCGAGCGGTTTGTCCGGGCCGTCGTCGAGGATCGCATCGAGGTGGGGGCGATCCTTGCGATCACGTTCACCGAGAAGGCCGCGGCGGAGCTACGAGATCGGATCCGGACGCGCCTGCGCGAGCGCGGAGATCAGCTGGCCGCGCGAGCGACCGAGGGCGCGTTCATCTCGACGATCCACGGCTTCTGCGCCCGCGTGCTGCGCGCCAACGCGCTGGCGGCGGGGATCGATCCGGGCTTCTCCGTGCTCGACGCTCGCGAGTCAGAGCGGCTCGCCGACACCGCGTTCGAGGATGCCCTCGAGGACCTGGGCCAGCGCCGAGCGGGCGGCGTCGAGCTGATCGCGGCCCATGGCGCCGGCCCGCTGCGCGGCGCGATCCTCGCCACCTACTCCGAGCTTCGCTCGCGCGGGGAGCAGACCCCCGGATTGCCGATCCTGGGCGCCGCGCCGGATCTCGAGGCCGCGCGGCTCGAGCTCAAGCGGGCGGCGACGCTGGCCGCAACTGAGCTCGGTTCGCTCGACGGCCCCTCGGCCCGCGTGGTCGAAGCACTGCAGCGGTTGGCGCGGGGTGAAGAGCTGATCGCCTCCTCTGACCCCTGGCCCGGCGATCTGCGGAGCTTGAGCCTGCCCGGAGGCAACGGCGCCGCCCTCTCGACTCCGGTCTGCCTCGCCTACGGCGAAGCGCTCGAGCGTTTCCGAGCCGCCTGTGAACACCGTCGAGCAGGTCGCGCCCGCGGCCTGCTCGACCATCCATTGCGCCGCTTTTCAGCGGGAGGTGCTCGGGGTGAACGCGGCCGCTC
>JBPCRJ010000116.1:0-14679 GCA_050996975.1 Solirubrobacteraceae bacterium
TGTCGCTTACGCGGGCCATGAGCGCGCGGTTCCTGCTCTTGCGCCGGGCGCGCGCGAGAGAAGTCCTGCATCAGCTGAGGAACCGGACGTCGAACTCGGCGAGGAGCGGCTCGATGCGCCGGAAATGCTGATCGGAGGTCCAGAGCGCGGCGCCGCTGGTGTGGGCGGCGACGGCGATCTCGAGGTCCGTGAGAGGAAGCATCTGGCCGCGGTCTCGCAGCTCCGCGGCAAGCAATCCAACGCTCTGCCAGGCCTGGCGATCGAGCTCGACCCACGGGAGGCCCGCGAGGGAGGCCATCAGGCTGGGGCGGTCGTCCCGGCGCGCCCCGGCTATAAGCTCCGCGAGGACCGGACCGCAGGCGAGAACCTCGCGTTGATCGAGGGCGGTGGTGAGCTCGCGGGTGACTTCCTCTGCGCCTGCGCGCAGGTAGGCGACCCACACCGAGGTGTCGGGCAGGAACACCGGTTAGGTGGTGCGATCCAGCGCTCGTAGCTCGCTGGAGAGATCGTCGATCTCCAGGGTGCCAGCGAGCTTCTTGAGGCGATCCACCGAGTCGTCAGCGAGAAAGACCTCGATCGCGTACTCGATCGCGTCTGTCTTGGAGCGACCGGGGAGCCGTGCGAGCAGCGTTCTCATCAGATCGCCGTCGATGTCGAGCGTCGTTCGTATGGCACCAGTCTGGCAGATTCTCCCCGGGAGGACCGCCGTAAAGACCGATGAACGTCGGTCCCCAGCGTTGCCCAGTCCTCGGGGTCGCGAGGTCCCACGTCCACCGTTTCTTACGCTTCCCGAGGCCACGCGGACCCAAATCATCCAGACCGTCAACAATACCTTGACAGTCGCTTGTGTCAAGAGTACGTTGACGGTATGAACTCTCAGATCTTACCCTCGCCGACTTCCAGGGCGCCGTCAAACCCGCTGACCGAGGACGAGGCCACGTCTATCCGCGACGCGGTCGCTGAAGCGGTGCTGGGCATCCCGGCCGGCCTGCGCGCCGCGCTAGAAGACGACCCAGACGCCTACCTACGGTTGGTCTACTCCACCCGTACCGCCGACGACGAAGCCGACCGGCTACTCCGAGCGGCTGTGCACGGCGCCCGCGGCGCGGGTCACAGCTGGGACACTGTCGGCCGACTGCTGGGCGTAAGCCGTCAGGCCGCGCAGCAGCGATTCGGGACACCGCCCCCCGCCACCCCACAACGCCATGCCGCCGCTGTCGCCGGCGAACCCATCCGCAAAAAACTCAGCCCGCTCACCGCGTTTGACGAGATGGCCGTGCTCGAACAGGAAGGCCGACGCGGTTGGCACGTCGTCGACTACGGAACGCTCTACCACCTCGTCGAGGCCTCACCCTGGCAGTGGCAGCACCGCCGCGTCGTGTGGTCCGTCGGGGAACGACGCCGGCGCCTAGAAGACGAAAGCTGGCAGCTGTGCGGCACCCACATCTTCCCCTGGGCCTACTACAAGCGCCGTCTAGACCTACCCGCCGAACCCGACCTGCCGCATACGTAACCCATCCTGGAGCCGGGCTCGCGCTAAGATCTGGGCGAAGGCGATCGGCCGTTGCCGTGCCGATCGCGCCCGAGCCGCACGATCGGAAGGTCGCCAACTCAATCAGGAGCTCGCGCGGCTCAGCAATCGCCCGCGTTGGGACAGGTTGGGGCTGGATACCGCGGTCCATCTCGGATGAAAGCAGCGACGCGCGTCGTGCTCGATGACCCACGGAAGCCGATCTTTGGCTCGCTCGCCAGAATCCCAGCCATGTCGGACCCGGAGGACATTTTCACGTGGCGTGACTACGAAGATCACATCTATGACCGGTTGTCGGCGTGGGCTGGGGGCGAGGCAACAGTCGAGTTCGACCCGAAGGTCGTAGGGCGCCACGGCAAGGTCGAGCGCCAAGTCGACGTTGTGGTCAGCGATCGCTCGGCAGCACGAAATCTCCGAAGCGTCGATCCGCTCTGACATGCCCGCCGGGTCCTTGACCGACGACGACATCGCCGTCTTCGCCGCCTCTGGTGTCGCGGTCTATCACAACCCGGGTCAGCAACGCGATGCTCGGCTTCGGGATCACCGCGGGCGGCTTCGTGGCCCGCCTGCTCGCCGTCGGCCTTCCCGTGGTTTTCGGCAGCGACTACGCGCCTTCGGCCGTTTGCACCCCGTTTGAGATGATCCGAGCCGCGTTGATGTTGCACCGCGGCATTGCCGCCCTCGACAACGCGATCATCTTCGAGCAAGCGTTGGTCATGGCTGCTGGCAACGCTGGTCACAGCCTCGGACGTCCGGGCGAGCTCGGGCGGAATGCCGCCGGTCAGCTTGCCGACCTCGTCCTGCTCGACACGAGCGGTACCCAGCCTCTGGGCGGCGACCATCCAGTTCCCGCTCCCGCCCTGCACGGCCGCGCGTTCGACGTCAGCAACGTGTGTCGTCGATGGGCGCATCGTTGTCGAGCGCGACCACCTGGCGGGAGTCGACGAACCCGCCCTCGCAGCCGCCGCATGCCAAGCCCACCGCGAAACAGCAGCCCACAGTTGGGGTCTGGCGTGCGGGAAGACGCCCAGATTCGATCCGCTGACTGCGTATCGATTGAGCAGCCAGTCATACGAACGGCGACCGCCCGTTTCGAGCGGCCGGCGTGTGGGAAGACTCGTCCGCGGACAGGGGCGGGAGGACTTGAGCTACGCGCGGCTCTCCGTAGGAGTCGCGGAGGTTTCGCGGTTCTGGTGGGGACAGGAGGCACGCCATGAATCTGGTCGCTCCGTCTGGACCTGCTGGAGCGACGCCGCTGGACGTTCGCGGTGCGGCGCGGGAGCCGGCCGAGGTGGTATTCGACCGGCTGGGTAGCAGCGACGACGGGCTGGCCGATCCGGAGGCGGCGGCACGTCTGGAGAGGTTCGGGGCCAACGTGCTGGCTTCGCGGCCGGTGACGGTCTTCGGGATCCTGCTGCGGCAGTTGCGCAACCCGCTGCTGATTCTGCTGCTCGCGGCAGCGGGTATCTCCGCGGCTACCGGCGATGTCACCGACGGCGTGATCATCAGCGCGATCGTCGTGCTGAGCGTGGGGTTGGGATTCGTCAACGAGTATCGGTCGGCGAAGGCGGTCGCGGCGCTGCATGGCGACATTCATTACGACGCGCTGGTGTGGCGCGGCGGGACGCAGCGAAAGGCGGACGTGACTACCCTCGTGCCCGGCGATGTGGTCGCGCTGCGGGTCGGCGACGTGGTCCCGGCGGATCTGCGGGTGCTCGAGAGCAACCAGCTCGAATGCGACGAGGCGGTCCTCACCGGAGAGTCGATGCCGGCGCCGAAGTCTGAGGAGCCGGTGCCGGCCGGTGATTCAGCGGTCGACCTGCCGGCGTGCGCGTTCATGGGGACGGTTGTGCATCAGGGGTCCGGTCGGGGGATCGTCGTGTCGACCGGGATGGCGACCGCGTTCGGCACGATCGCGGCGGGTCTCGGCGAGCGTCAGGCCGAGACGGCGTTTCAGGTGGGTCTGCGGGGGTTCTCGGGTCTGCTGGTCAAGGTCGCCGGCGTGCTGACGGTCTCGATCTTCATCATCAATGTGGCGTTCTCGCGCCCGTTGCTCGAGGCGCTGCTGTTCAGCCTGGCGATCGCGATCGGGATCACCCCGCAGCTACTGCCGGCGATCGTCTCGGTGAGCCTCTCGAGCGGGTCCCGGGCGTTGGCGCGTAAGCGGGTGCTGGTCAAGCGGCTGGTTACGATCGAGGACCTCGGCAACATCGAGGTGCTGTTCACCGACAAGACCGGCACGCTCACCGAGGGAGCGATCACCTTCCATCAGGCGATCGATGCCGCGGGCGTCCAAGGGACCAGACCCCTGCTGCTCGGGCTGCTGTGCAACGAAGCGACCCTGACCCCAGCGGGGCCTGTCGGAGGTAACGCGCTCGACCTCGCACTGTTCTTGGCCGAAGCCGCCAAGCCGCTGCTCGAAGCGGCAGACGGGCTGCCGAACTACCAGCGGCTGGGTCTGCTGCCGTTCGACCACGAGCGTCAGCTCGCGTCGGTGCTAGTGCGGACCCCGAGCGGGGAGATCGAGCTGGTGACCAAGGGAGCGCCCGAGGCCGTCCTCGCACGCTGCGTCGAGGTTCCCGCGGAGAGCGAGGCTGTCCTGGAGGCGCTGTTCGCCGACGGCGCGCGCGTCGTGGCCGTGGGCACCCGCGAGGCGCTCGGTCTCAGTCGGCCATCAGCGTCCGACGAGCAGGGCCTGCGGCTGGCGGGTTTCCTGGCGTTCGTAGATCGGCCAAAGGCGGATGCCGGCGCCTCGATCGCCCGGCTCCACCGGCTCGGGGTGGACGTGAAGCTGATCACCGGCGACAACGGGACCGTCGCTGCGAAGGTCTGCCGCGACCTCGGTGTCGCGATCGACGCGGTGCTCACGGGTGCGGAGCTGGACCGCCTGGACGATGACGCGCTCGCCGCCGCGATCCCGCGCACCACCGTGTTCGCGCGGGTCAGCCCGGACCAGAAGTCGCGGATCGTGAAGACCACGCGCCGGACCGGCGCCGATGTCGCGTTTCTGGGTGACGGGGTCAATGACGCCGTAGCGTTGCATGCGGCCGACGTCGGCATCTCGGTCGAGTCGGCCACCGATGTGGCCAAGGACGCCGCCGACATCGTCCTGTTGGACAAGGACCTCGGGGTGCTCGCCGACGGGATCATGGAGGGGCGGCGGATCTTCGCCAACACCCTGAAGTATGTGCTGATGGCGACCTCTTCGAACTTCGGGAACATGTTCAGCGCCGCGGGCGCCTCGATCTTCCTGTCGTTCCTGCCTATGCTCCCGTCGCAGATCCTCCTCAACAACCTCCTCTACGACGTCGGTCAGCTCGCGATCCCCGGCGATCAGGTCGACGAGGAGGTTCTCGCCCGCCCCGCCGGATGGGACATCAGGTTCGTCCGCCGGTTCATGGCCGTGTTCGGACCGGTCAGCTCGGTGTTTGACTTCATGACCTTCTTCGTGATGCTGGTGATCCTCAACGCCGGTCACCGCGAGTTTCGCTCGGGTTGGTTCGTCGAGTCCCTCGCGACGCAGACCCTCGTTGTCTTCGTGATCCGCACCCGGCGCGTCCCGTTCTTCCACAGCCGTCCGAGCCGGGCGATGATCGCCGTTCCGATCACCTGCGCGGTGATCGGCGCGATCCTCCCGTTCACCCGGCTCGCCAAGGTCCTGGGGTTCACGTCGCTGCCGATCGCCTTCTTCCTGATTTTGCTTGGAATGATCGGTGCGTATCTTGTGCTCGTCGAAGCCGTCAAGGCACGTTTCTATGCCTTTCAGGAGCGCCCCGATCGGCCGAGGCCCTCGGCGCGCGAGCGCCACCACCGCCACGTTCGGCGCCGAGCGGCGCGGTTCATCCGCCACCCACCGGACCCCAGCGCCCAGCTCGCTGACCGCACCACGACCCGAACCCTGAGAGGAACGTGATGGGAAATAAAGACCTGATGACGGTCGCGGGGCCGCTGGCCCGGGAGGAGCTCGAGCTGCTCGACGCCTATTGGCGAGCGGCGAACTACCTGTCGGTGGGTCAGATCTACCTGCTTGACAATCCGCTGCTGCGCGAAGCGCTGCGCCTGGAGCAGATCAAGCCGCGTCTGCTCGGGCATTGGGGCACGACGCCGGGCTTGAACCTGATCTACGCGCATCTCAACCGCGTGATCCGTGCCCGGGACCTGAATGCGATGTTCGTGACCGGACCGGGTCACGGCGGCCCGGGCCTGGTGGCTAACACGTATCTGGAGGGGACCTATGGGGAGGTATACCCAAGGTTCGGGTTTGACGAGGAGGGGTTGCGGCGGCTGTTTCGTCAGTTCTCGTTCCCGGGCGGGATCCCGAGCCATGTCGCGCCGGAGACGCCGGGATCGATTCACGAGGGGGGCGAGCTCGGCTACGCGCTGGTGCACGCCTTCGGCGCGGCGTTCGATAACCCGGATTTGCTGGTGTGTTGCGTGGTCGGCGACGGTGAGGCGGAGACCGGTCCGCTGGCGGCGAGCTGGCACTCGAACAAGTTCCTGAGCGCGGCCCGGGACGGGGCGGTTTTGCCGGTGCTGCATCTGAACGGCTACAAGATCGCCAACCCGACCGTGCTGGCGCGCATCGGGCACGATGAGCTGCGCTCGCTGCTGACCGGTTACGGGTACGCCGCGCGCTTCGTCAAGGGAGATGACCCGGCCGCGGTGCATCAGCTGATGGCCGCGACGCTCGACGAGGTGATCGACGAGATCGAGGAGATCCAGCGCCGCGCCCGCGAGGAGGGCGACGTGGGCCGTCCGCGGTGGCCGATGATCGTGCTGGACACCCCGAAGGGATGGACCGGGCCGAGAGAGGTTGACGGCCTGCCGGTCGAGGGGACGTGGCGTGCTCATCAGGTGCCGCTAGCCCAGTTGGCGCAGCGCACTGACCACGTGCAGCTCCTGGAGGACTGGATGCGCTCCTACCGACCCGACGAGCTGTTCGACACTGACGGGGCGCTGCGGGAAGGGCTCCGTGCACTCGCACCACAGGGAGATCGGCGGATGAGCGCCAACCCGCACACCAACGGGGGGCTGCTCACCCGCCCGCTCGACCTGCCCGACTTCCGCGACTACGCCGTCGAGGTCCCGGCGCCGGGGCAGGCGACTGGCGAGGCCACCCGGGTGCTGGGCGGTTGGCTGCGCGACGTGATCTCCCGCAATCCTGAGAGTTTCCGGATCATGGGCCCCGACGAGACGGCGTCCAATCGCCTCGGCGCCGTACTCGAGGCGACCGATCGCACCTGGGAGGCCGAGATCCTTCCAACCGACGAGCACCTCGCGCCGGATGGGCGGGTGATGGAGGTGCTCTCCGAGCACCTGTGCCAGGGCTGGTTGGAGGGCTACCTGCTGACCGGCCGGCACGGCCTGTTTAACTGCTACGAGGCGTTCATCCACATCATCGACGCGATGTTCAACCAGCACGCCAAGTGGCTGAAGGTCACCCGCAGCATCCCGTGGCGCAGGCCGATCCCGTCGCTGAACTACCTGCTCAGCTCACACGTGTGGCGACAGGACAACAACGGCTTCTCCCACCAGGACCCGGGGTTCATCGACCACGTCGTCAACAAGAAGGCGGAGATCGTCAGGGTGTACCTGCCGCCCGACGCCAACTGCCTGCTGTCGGTGACCGACCACTGCCTGCGCAGCCGCAACTACGTCAACGTGATCGTCGCCGGCAAGCAGCCCGCGCTGCAGTTCCTCACGATCGACGAGGCGATCGCGCACTGCACGCGCGGGATCGGGATCTGGGAGTGGGCGTCCAGCGACGCCGGCTCAGAGCCCGACGTGGTGCTCGCCTGCGCCGGCGACATCCCGACACTGGAGACGATCGCCGCCACCTCACTGCTGCGTGCCCACCTCCCCGAGCTGCGCGTGCGCGTGGTCAACGTCGTCGACCTGATGCGCCTCGAACCCGATACCGAGCACCCGCACGGCCTCTCCGATCACGAGTTCGACGCACTGTTCACCACCTCCCGGCCAGTGATCTTCGCCTACCACGGCTACCCGGCGCTGATCCACCGGCTCACCTACCGCCGCACCAACCACGTCCGTCTACACGTCCGCGGCTACAAGGAAGAAGGCACCACAACCACACCGTTCGACATGGTGATGCTCAACGATCTGGACCGCTTCCACCTGGTCATGGACGTCATCGACCGGGTACCAGGGCTGGCCGAGCGCGCCGCGCACCTGCGTCAGCAGATGGCCGACGAACGGCTGCGCCACCGCGCCTACACTCGCGCGGTCGGCGACGACCCGCCCGACGTCCGCGACTGGGTGTGGCCCGGCGAGTCGCCACCGGCCGAGGCGTCGACCGACGCGCACCGCGGCTTCTCCGCCTGAAGCCGGGTGCGCGTGCTGGCCGTCAACGCGGGGTCAAGCTCGCTCAAGCTCCGGCTGCTAGGGAGCGCCGACGAGCTCGAAGCGACCATTGACCTCGGACTCGAGCACGGCGAGATCGACGAGCCGCAGCTGCGTAGGGCGCTGGCAAGCATGGACCATCCGGACGCGGTCGCCCACCGCATCGTTCACGGAGGCCGCCGCTACCTGGCCCCCGTGAGGATCGACGACCGGGTCGTGGCCGCGCTGCGAGAGCTGACCGATCTGGCCCCGCTGCATCAGCCAAAGGCGCTGGCCGCGCTGGACGCTGTGTCCCGCGCGCTGCCTGGCGTGCCGGCCGTCGCCTGCTTTGACACCGCGTTTCACGCGACGCTGCCTGACGCGGCCGCTACCTATGCGCTGCCCGCGGCCTGGCGCGAGCGCTGGGATCTGCGTCGCTACGGCTTTCACGGGCTCTCACATGCCTATGCCTCCCGGCGCGCCACTGAACTGACCGGCGCCGTCCGGGTGATCAGCTGCCATCTCGGAGCCGGCGCGTCGCTCGCCGCGGTGCGCGATGGACGCTCGATCGACACGACGATGGGCTTCACGCCGCTCGACGGGCTCGTGATGGCCACCCGTCCGGGCAGCATCGATCCCGGGCTGTTGCTGTGGCTGCTCGAGCACGGACAGACGGACGGGTCTGAAATGGCGAAGGCGCTCGAGCACGACGCCGGGCTCGCTGGACTAGCGGGAACCGGCGACATGCCCGAGATCCTCGCCCGCGCCAGCGCCGATGACGATCAGGCCCGTCTGGCGCTCGATGTCTATCTTCACCGCCTGCGCGCCGGCATCGCCGCGATGGCCGCCGCCCTCTCGGGCGTGGAGACGATCGCGTTCACGGGAGGCGTGGGTGAGCGCGCCCCGGCAATCAGAGCCGGCGCCCTCGCCGGGCTGGAGTTCCTCGGAGTACGGATCGATCACGCGCAGAACGACCGCGCCGACGGCGACACGGAGATAACCGGCCCGGGCAGCGTGATCCGGGTGCTCGTCGTCGCCGCCCGCGAGGATCTCGAGATCGCCCGCCAGGCCCGGCGCATCCTGCGCTCCAGCCCAACTCGACGCACGCCAGACGATGAGTGACCTAGCATGGATCGAGCGACCCGTGGAGCTGCGCGACGACCGAAGGGTCCGGATCCGCGCCATCCGGGCCGACGATGAGGCCGCCGTGCTCGCGCTCCTGGAGAGCCTCTCGCTCGAGTCCCGGCGCCGGCGGTTCTTCTCTGTCGCGATCAACCTCCCCGAAGCGGCCCGGGTGGCGTCACACTCGGCGTGGCCGGAGGCGGTCGGACTCATCGCGCTCGCCGACGACGATCAGGCGCTCGTCGCTCACGCCCTCGCCATCCGCACCAGCGAGCACGAAGCCGAGGTGGCCTTTGAGGTCGCCGACGCGTATCACGGCGACGGTCTCGCGACGCTTCTGCTGATCCGGCTCGCCGCGCTCGCCGAAGCCCACGGCATCACACACTTCGTCGCTGACGTGCTCCCCGAGAACCATCCGATGCTCGCCGTCTTTCAAGACGCCTTCCCACAGCACGAGAGTCATCGATCCGGAATCTTCGACGTCCGCTTCCCAACCCACGACTGGCCGCGGGCACGGGCCCGGTTCGAACCCAAACGAACGGGCACAGACAGGTAAGGCCTCCCACCGCTCGACGCTGGTCAAGGATCCCATTGGGAGTAGTGCGGGGCTGTTCAACCAGCAACCCGCGTAAGAGCGCGAGCGGCGTCGCGCACGAGAACATGGTCCACGGCAGACATGGACGCGTGCATTGGATGCACTGGAGAAGTTTCCGGGGGGGCAGCGCCCGAACCCCGTCCGATAACGGATCCCTCAGCCGGGACGTCTGGGCTCTTGTCCGGCTCGGTCACGTTTACGATTGGCCGGGTGCTGCGCTGGCCTCCGTAGCGGTGCTCGCGTAGGGTTCACGCCAGTGGGCACTGATCCGGACCCGGCCGTTGGAGATTTGCCTGCTTCTCTCCCATCAAGCGTCTCTCCGGACGTCGTGCGAGGTTACCGGTGGCAGCTGATCCCGGGTGAGGACACCATCGATACGTCAACCTGGGCCGGTTCGGTTCCCCACGTCAATGGCGTCGCGCCGCGAGTGCGCGTGGGTCGCAGCCGGTGGTTCAATCTGCTGTGGCTGCTTCCCGTTGGCTTCCTGCTGCTGATCGTCGCGATTGCGGTCGCCAAGGGGCTGCGGGATGTTTCCTCGGTGCAGCGGTTCATCGAGCGCTACCCAGGGACGATCGACTCGTCGCGCTCGGCGGCGACGACGGGCTTCCCCTTCTGGGCTCGGTGGCAGCACTTCTTCAACGTGTTCTTCCTGATCTTCATCGTCCGCTCCGGCGTGCAGATCCTCTCGGATCACCCGCGGCTGTACTGGACGCGGCACTCGACGCCCGGCAGGGACTGGTTCCGGATTCAGAACCCGGTGCCCAAGGACCCGCTGTGGACGGCTAAACAGGACTCGATCAGCCTTCCGGGCCAGGTGGGCCTTCCGGGGCTTCGCCACTCGATCGGCCTCGCGCGGTGGTGGCATCTCGGCGTCGATGCGTTATGGCTGCTCAACGGCGTGATCTTCTTCGTCCTGCTATTCGCGACCGGCCGGTGGGCGCGCTTCGTACCCACCAGTTGGGATGTGTTCCCCAACGCGCTCTCGGGGCTGATCCAGTACCTCTCGTTGGATTGGCCCGCAGACAATGGTTGGGTTGCGTATAACAGCCTGCAGCAGATCGCATACTTCATCACCGTCTTTGTCGCGGCGCCGCTCGCTCTGATCACCGGGCTCGGGATGTCGCCGGCGCTGTCCACCCGGTTCAAGCGCGTCAGCACGATCTTCAGCATCCAGACCGCTCGCTCGCTGCACTTCCTCGTACTCGTCTGGTTTCTGATCTTCATCGTGGTCCACGTCTTCTTCGTGTTCACCACCGGCCTGCTGACCAACCTCAACCACATCCACGCGGGTCGCGACGACCAGAGCTGGATCGGGCTCGGGCTCTTCACCGCATCGATGGTCGTGCTCATCGTCGGATGGGTCGCCGCCACACCGTTCACCATCCGCCACCCGCGGGTCGTGCAACGCGCTGGCCAGGCGATCGTCGGACCACTCCAGCACTTCTTCGAGCACCTCGATCCCAAGCCAGGCCAGTACAGCGAGAATGACATCTCGCCGTACCTCTGGCACAACGGGCAGTACCCCGACTCCGACGAGTACAAGACGCTGTTCGACGGCCACTTCGCCGACTACCGGCTGCGGATCAACGGACTGGTTGATTGTCCCGTCGATCTCGACCTCGCGCAGCTGCGGGGGTTGCCCCACCACGAGCAGATCACCCAGCACTTCTGCATCCAGGGGTGGTCTGGCGTCGCCAAGTGGGGCGGCGTCTCGATGCAGACCATCATCGACCTGGTCAAGCCTCAGCCGGAGGCGAAGTGGGTCATCTTCTACTCGCTCGGCGACGGGCCGGACAAAGGGATCTACTACGACGCGCACCCGATCGAGCACATGAGCCACCACCTCACGATGCTCGCCTACGACATGAACGACGAGCCCCTGTCTTTCGGTCACGGCGCCCCGCTGAGGCTGCGCAACGAGAACGAGCTCGGCTTCAAGCAGGTCAAGTGGATCAAGGGCATCGAGTTCGTCGTCCACTATTCCGAAGTCGGTGGCGGCGACGGAGGCTACAACCAAGACCACGAGTTCTTCGGCTACCGACAGTCGATCTAGGCAATCCTTCGACCGCATCACCGAATCCCGAAAGGCCCAATGAACAGCTGGAACATCAACAACCTGGAGCTCAAGCCGCACTCTCCACAGATCCTCTCCTCGACAAAGGATGCCCGCGCGGTCGCCTTGGCCATTCCCGCCGGCGAGAGCCTAAAGGACCACCAAGTACACGAGCGAGCATGGGTCTCCATCCTCGGCGGCACGGCGGAAATCACGACCACGGCCGGCGAGCGTATCGCCGGGACGCCAGGACTGCTGGTGGAGTTCGATCCCGGCGAGCGCCACGCCGTTCGGGCCGTCTCAGACACCCGTCTGCTGCTGCTATTGACCCCGTGGCCGGGCGCCGGGCATCCAGGACCCATGTCGCTCGACGACAAAGAACACGCCGTAGCGCACGCGGCCGAGCACGCCGCCGAGCAGCACGACCGATCAGAAGCGTCCGGCTAGGCCGCAACGGTGGCGGCACCTGAACATGGCGCTCGCTGCGACGGGAAGGCCTGCGGAGGATGACCAGCAGAACGGCCCAGCAAACACCACAGCGTCCCGCAAGCCAAACCCGACGGCACACGTCGCAGCCGGCGTCCAGTAACACCCGCCCATGGCTGGCCGGACGTCGCTGGGACCGTAGACTCGGCGGAATGAGCTCCGCCAGCGTGTCCTTCCAGCCGTTTCGGGTCCTGATCGCCGGCGGCGGCGTGGCCGCGCTCGAGGCGGCGCTCGCGCTGCGCGAGCTGGCAGGCGAGCGCGTCAGTACCACGTTGCTGGCGCCCGAACCCGAGTTTGTGTATCGCCCGATGACGGTTCGCGAGCCTTTTGCCTACCGCGTCGCCGAGCGCTATCCAATCGGCGAAGTCGCTCGAGATCTCGGTGTAGAGCTGCGCACCGACAGCTTTAAGGGGCTGGACGCTTCCGGACGCGTCGTCCATACCGAGGCCGGCGCGCAGCTGGGGTACGACGCGCTGCTGCTCGCCCTCGGCGCGCGCGCCCAGCCGCGCTACCCGGCCGCGATCACAATCGACGATAAACGGCTCGACGAGGTTCTTCACGGACTGATCCAAGACGTGGAGGGCGGCTACGTGCACAACCTGGCGTTCGTCGTACCCGGACGGATGGGCTGGCAGCTGCCAGTGTACGAGCTTGCGCTTATGACGGCCAGGCGCGCCTACGAGATGAACATCGATCTCGCCGTGACGATCGCCACGCCCGAGGATGCTCCGCTCGCGATCTTCGGCGACGCCGTCAGCGCCGCGGTGGCCACGCTGCTGGAGCAGAACGGGATCACCATGATCACCTCTGCCTACTGCGAGGTCCCGGACAGCTTCCATGTTGAGATTCATCCTGGGGATCGACAGCTCGAGGTCAACCGCGTCGTGGCGCTGCCAGAGCTATACGGTCCGTCGATAGAAGGCCTGCCCGAAGACGAGTACGGCTTCATTCCGATTGACGTGCACTGCCAGGTGCCCGGAGTAGACCGGGTATACGCCGCGGGTGACGCGACCGACTTCGCCGTCAAGCACGGCGGACTCGCTGCGCAGCAGGCCGATGCCGCCGCAGAGGCGATCGCGGCACTCGCGGGCGCGCCGATCGACCCCCAGCCATTTCATCCGGTGCTCCATGGCATCCTGCTCGGCGGCGACAAGCCTCTGTACTTGAGCACGGACATCACCGGCGGCCACGGATCAAGCTCGCAGCTCAGCGACACGCCGACGTGGTCACCGCCGAGCAAGATCGCCGCCAAGTACCTGGCTCCGTACCTCGACGCGCGCGACCGCACCGCCGGCCACACACCGGCGCGGACGTAGCGTCCGGCTCATGGCTGCAATCTTCAATCTCAATCATCCAGCGCCCACCGTGCACTGGCACTTCTTTCAGAGTCGGTATCGAACATCGTTGTGATCGTGTTCGCGCTCGCGATCCTTGCGCCCTTCCCGGGCCGGGGACGACGGGCTGGATCACCGTGAGCGTGACTAGGCGGTCATGGACTGGCGCGGTCCGCGAGCGGGCCCTGGCGGCGCCGCCGCCAGATAAGCTGTTGCCGGACAGTCAGCCGCCAAAGCCAAGCGCGCGCTGATCCAGCAGCGGTGATGGCCCGGTGCGTCTCCTCCTGGGAGGGATGCCGGTCACGACGTCCTCTCGCCCCGGGCTCATAGCGCGACGTTGTTCTGGCTCACGATCCGCCGCGGCGCCACCGACGCCGTCTGCGGGATGAAGGTCGACCGCCACAAGGCCGTCACGATCGATTTCGCGGACGCGACCCACTACTTCTGCTCGGAGCACTGCCTGCACGCATTCGAGGTCGACGCAGCACCATATCTCGGGCGCGCGCCGGTCGAGCACGCTCACGCCAGTAAACGCCCCGGCTAGCTACGTAGGTGTCTACACGGTCTGGCTCAAGCGACGCACCCCGCAGAACATCGTCATCGGCGGGGCGGCGGGAGCGGTGCCGCCTCGTCGCTTGGGCGGCGACCATCGGGAGCCTGTCCTGGACCGCGGTATACCTGTTCGCGATCATCGTCTGCTGGACGCCGCCGCACTTCTGGGCGCTGAGCCTGATGATCAAAGACGAGTACGCGAACGTCCGCGAGCCGATGATGCCGTCGTCCGCGGCGAAGCCAGACCCGCCGGCAGATCCTGCTCGATTCGCGCTGCTCGTCGCGGTGACCCAACTGCCCTTCTACGAGCTGCCGTTCGGGGCCGGCGGCTTCGGGGCGATCTATCTCGCCGGATCGGCAGCCCTGGGCGGGCTGTCATCGCCGCGGCCGTCAGTCTGCACCGTCAAGCCGACCGGGCCTCGGCGCTGCGTTTCTACCTCTACTCGCTCGCCTACCTGGCCGCGCTGTTCGCAGCGATGGTCCTCCACGCGCGTACATAGCACCGTGCTGTAATGAGCCACGAGGCTAGCCGGCCCCCGGAATCAGTCGCCCAAAGAATCGGAGCGCCCCATTTGAGTTCGATCAAGAACCTACGCTACGTGGCCTTGGCCGAGGCGACGAGCTTTCTCGCGCTTCTCGTCGCGACCTTCTTCAAAGTCGGGGCGAA